>JBFWNO010000051.1:0-17535 GCA_050251015.1 Planctomycetota bacterium | reverse complement strand
TCCGATCTGATCCAGACCGCTGCAATGAAATCGTTTTCACACTCCGGGAGGTATCCCAGCCTGGCATCCCCCCCAAGGAGTCCGCGACCCAGGAGCCCCCCCTGGGCAATGGCCCACTTGGCCTGATTCACCTGATAGGCGGAACCCCGGAGATCCTCGTGAGGATTGAACCAGGCCATGACACGCTGGAGCCGGTAGGGCGCCGAAAGGATCAGGAGCACCAGGGCCGGAAGACCGGCCAGGGCCAGCACACTGAAGTGCTTCAACTTGGAACCGGCCATCAGCATCATCCAGGCCCCGATGGTGAAGAGGATCAGGGCCGTTCCGAAGTCGGGTTGCATCACCACCAGAAGGAACAGCGTACCCATGACTCCCACGGCTGGGAGGAAGCCGCGCTTCCATTCCCCCACCTCACGGCCATGGCGGGTCAGATAGTCCGCCATGTAGATCACCAGGACCACCTTGATGAGCTCTCCTGGTTGGAAACGCATGAATCCAAGGTCGATCCAGCGGGATGCTCCATTGGCGCGGGCTGAAAGGCCAAGGACCATCAGCACCAGTACACCGATCGCCGCCAGCACCATCGGCCGGCCCCAGCGCTGGAGGTTCTCGCGGGAAATCCTGCCGCAGAGGTGAAAACCCCCGAGGGCCGCCGCAAAATAGGCCAATTCCTTCAGGAGGGCCATGCCGGGATCGGCCGCCATCTGTCCGGTCACGGAATAGCGGAAGACCAACCCAATAAGGGCCAGAATCCACACGGTGCCCTGGAACCACTGGGTCGGGGTGATCATCGGATCTTCAGCGTCAGGAGTGCCAGCACAGCCATGAGGATGCCCATGATCCAGAATCGGACCGTGATCTTGCTTTCCTTGAGTCCCATAAACTGATAATGGTGATGAAGGGGGGCGCACTGGAAGATTCGCTTGCCCCTGGTCTTGTAACTGCCCACCTGCATCATCACGCTCAGGGCCTCCACGGCAAACACCGCCCCGGCCAGCAGGAGGAGGATTTCCTGGTGGAGGGCCAGGGCCACAAAGCCCAGGATCCCGCCCAGGGCCAGGGACCCTGTGTCTCCCATGAAGATCTCGGCGGGATGACAGTTGAACCACAGGAAGCCTAACCCCGCGCCAACCAGGGCCGAACACAGCACCGCCAGTTCGCCGGCTCCGCCTATATAAGGGATGAAGAGGTAGTGGCTCAGGCGGTAATGGCCTGCCAGGTAACTCATCACCGCAAAGGCACCTGCCGTGGGGATGAAGGAACCGATGGCCAGCCCGTCCAGCCCGTCGGTGAGATTCACGGCATTGGCCGCCCCGACAAAGACCAGGATGGCCAGCGCCGGATAAGCCCACTTGAGGTCCAGCGTGAGCGACTTGAAAAAGGGAAAGTGCAGCTGGCCATAGGACACCCCGTCACGGGCCTCGAACATCATCATGGTGCTGGAGCTGAGCACGGCCACCAGGCTCAGGAGGATCATCTTGCTCCGGCCCTTGAGACCCTTCCGGCGGCGCATCTTCAACCAGTCGTCCAGGAAGCCGACGCCGGCACAGGCCACAAGGACCGCGCAACCCAACAGAAGGAGGGGAACTTCCAGGCGCCCGAAAAGCACAACACTCCAGAGCGTGGATGAGATGAACAACACCCCCCCCATGGTCGGGGTGTTCTGCTTTGAGGCATGAAGCTTGTCGAGAACCTGACTGTCGCCCTTGGCCACCTGCTCACCCAGACCCCAGATGCGCAGGCGGCGGATCATCGAGGGCCCGGTGATCAGGCAGATGATGAACGCCGCAGCCGCAGCCATGGCGCAGCGCACCGTGACATACCCGAAGAGGTTGAGGATGCGGATCTGGTCGCTGAATTGGAGGAGCCAATTGACAATCATGCGGTCTCCCTCCGGGGAAGTGCCGCCACCACCTGGTCCAGTTTCATGGAATGGGAACCCTTCACCAGCACGGTGTCCCCTGATTTCAGGATGCCCGGCAATTCGCGGGCGCAGGCCACGGAATCCGGGAAACACAGGGCACCGGGTCCGAAGGCTTCCGCCGCACAAGACGCCAAGGGGCCCACTGCGATGAGCAGATCGACGCGGCCCTTGGCCTCGCGCCCGACGCCTTCATGGAGTTCCCTGGCGTGGTCGCCAAGCTCCAGCATGTCCCCGAGGACCAACACACGTCGCGGCGGGGCCTCGGCCAACACCCGGACGGCCTGGCCCACACTGAGCGGGTTGGCGTTATAGGCATCGTCGACGAGGGTGATGCCCCCGTGATGACTGACATTGAGCCGACCCTGCGGGGGCCGGAAACCTGCCAGGCACTCAAGGCTGGTTTTGAGTCCCAGCCTGTCGCACAGCCCGAGGGCCCCGGCGAGCATGCCACCCATGTGGGGAGCGGGGAAATGAAAAATCACATCCTCACCCCGGACACGGACACGCGTACGGGGGAACTCCACCCGGCACGACTCCGGTCGGGCCTGGGCCTGGGGGGACTCGCCATAGGTGAAGCTCCGGCCGGGCCAGCTCCAGGCCATCTGCAACTCGGGATCATGGGGCCAGGCGAGCCAACCTGTGGGTTTGAGGTGGCCCAGGATCTCCCCTTTGGCCTCGCGGACACCTTCCAGGGAGCCAAACCCTTCCAGGTGGGCGCCTCCGATGGGCACGACAAAAAGATGATCGGGCCTGGAGATGGAACCCAACAGATCGAGATCGCCGTGCCGATTAGCCCCCATTTCCAGCACCATGAAACGGCTCTCATCGGGGGTGGACAGGATGGTGAGGGGAAGCCCGAGGTGGTTGTTGAAACTTTGTGGCGAGCGATGGCAAGACGCCACCGACGAGATGAGCGCATGCAGAAGCTCCTTGGCCGTGGTCTTGCCCACCGAACCCACCACGCCGATCACCTGTCCCCTGAATTGTCTTCTGACCGCCGCGCCCCAGCGTTGCAGGGCCCTTTCGGCATGAGGCACCACCAGGCAGGGACCCAGGGTCGAGGGCTCCTCCACCAGGGCCGCCGCCGCACCCCGTTCGAAGGCCGAGGCCAGGTGACGATGGCCGTCATCGCGGGCGGTGCGCAGAGCCACAAACACCTGCCCCGGCTTCAAGAGCCGGGTGTCGATGCAGGCCTCGCGCAGGTCCAGGGAGCCCTTGAGGCCCACCCAGCGCCCGCCGGTCACCGTCGCCAGCTCCTCAGCCCGCATTCTGCCTCCGGTACACGCCGGCCGCCACCTCCGCATCATCGAAAGGCTTTGAGCCTTCGCGAGTCACTTGCACCCTTTCATGCCCCTTGCCGGCGATCAGCAGGACATCCTGCGGTCCCAGTTCCCTCACCGCCATCTCGATGGCCGCCTCGCGGGGGGCGCACTCACGAAGAGGCTTGCGGCTGGCGCCGGCCAGGATCTGCCGACGAATCACCGAGGGATCCTCGGAGCGAGGGTTGTCGTCGGTGACGATAGCGCTGTCGGCCAGGGTCGAGGCAATGGAGCCCATAAGGGGGCGCTTGAGGGGATCGCGGTCCCCGCCGCACCCGAACACCACAGAAAGGCGGCCCTTCACATGGGGCCGAAGATTCCTGAGCATCAACTCGAGGGCCTGCGGGGTGTGGGCATAATCCACCATCACCTGGCCCCGGCAGGATTCCAGCCACTGCCATCGACCGGGGGGCGATTGCAGGGTGGAGATGCCCGGGAGCAGATCCACGGCCGGCACCCCGGCGCCCGCCGCTAGGCCCAGGGCCACCGCCAGGTTCTCAAGATTGTGGGCACCTCCGACTGGGAAGATGCCCATCCATGTGCGGCCATCCAACGCAACCTGAAGCTTGAGCCCCCCGCCGATGGGACCGAGGACCTCGACCTTCACGCTGTCGCCCACCACCCGCCGGGCCTTGCCGGGCGAGGAGGCCGGCCTCACCTGGCGCTCGGGATCGGATTGGATCTCAAAGAGCCGCAGCTTGGCCTGGTGATAGGCCTCCACCGAGGGATAGTCATCCAGGTGGTCACGCCCCAGGTTGGTCAGGCCCACGGAACTGAAGCGGGTTCCGGCCACCCGGCCATAGCTCAGGGCATGGCTGGAGACCTCCATCGCGCAGTGGGTGTGCCCCTCGCGAAGAAGCTGGGCCAACACGTCCTGCAGGGTTTCCGCTTCCGGGGTGGTGAGCGAACCGCTCTGCCAGGTTCCCTTCCTCCACAGTCCCAGCGTCCCCAGGCAGGCCGCCCGGCCCCCCGCCGCATTGATCAGCTGGGCCGTGAAGAAGGCCGTGGTGCTTTTGCCATCTGTTCCAGTGACTCCCAGAACACCCAGTTTGTGTGAAGGGTTCCCGTGAAAGGCCGCGGCAATCAGACCTTCCTCCATCGGATCAACGCGCCAGAGATTGGCGCCCGGGATGTCCAAATCCCTGTGCACCACCAACCCGCTGGCACCCTTGTGGGCCAGCTCGGCGCCCAAGGCATGGCTGTCGAATCGACGGCCGGCCCGGCACAGGAAGAGGTCACCCGGCTTGAAGGCCTTGGAATCGCGGGTCAGGCCCTTGACGTCCGTATCCTTCCTCAAGGCCAGCGTTCCCACGCCAGCCAGGGATTGCAACTGTGACAGCTTCACCTCAGGCCGCCCGTGGCCAGGAGACCGGGAGCCTCGGGGCAAAGTTCAAGGTAATCGAGTGTCTCGCGAATCACCTGGGCAGCCATCGGGGCGCAGACCACACCGCCAAAGGGCCGGCTCACCCCGGCCTTGCGGGGCTCATCCATCACGACCAGTACGGTGATCCGGCTGTTGATCTGGGGGGCGAAGGCCGCGAACGAACTGCAGTAGCTTTCGTGGGAATAGATTTTCTTGCCGCGGGGATTGTTCCCGTTGACCATCAGTTTTTGGGCCGTGCCCGTCTTGCCGCAGACCGCGATGTCCTCGAGCTTCGCCTGCTTGGCCGTTCCGCGTTCCACCACATCGTGCAAAATTGCAGTCACACGTGTCGCGGCTTCCTCGGAAATGATGCGCCGGGGTTCCCCGCCCTGGCCCTGCTCGATGTGGGGTTGCACCAGGAACCCCCCGTTGGCAAACACACTCAGGGCCCTGACATACTGCACGGGGGTCACGGCCACCTCATGGCCCATGGGGATGCTGGCCCAGGAGCTCGAGCCCCACTGCTTGATCGGAGCCAGGAGTCCGGGAATCTCGCCGGGGATGTCGATGCCCGAGCGTTGACCGAAACCAAAACGCCTCATCCAGCCATCCAGGACGGCACCAGGGAAGCCCTGCTTGGAACCCTTGATCCACTGGTGGGCGATCTTGCCCATGCCGATGTTGGAGCTTTTGACCAGCACCTCGCTGGCGGTGAGCTTGCCGTAACCGTGGTGGTCATGGAGCACGCGCGAGAGACCCGGCAGTCTCCAGGATCCTCCTTCGCAGTCGATGATCTGATCCGGATTCAGGGCCTTTTGTTCGTAGGCCCCCACCCAGGCGATGGGCTTCATGATGGAGCCCGGCTCGAAGCAGGCGCTCACATGCAGGTTCATCATCCTGTTCATGTCCTCTTCGGTGATGGCATCGGGACTGTAGGTGGGGCTCTGGGCCATGGCCAGGATCCCGCCATCGCGGGGATCCATCACCAGGATGAGGCCGTACTTCGGAGACCAATCCTTCATCCCCTGCTCCAACACCTTGTGGGCGATGCGCTGGATGCCCACATCGATGGTCAAACGGAGATCGGCCCCTTCGTGCGGCTCACGGGTGAGCTGTGCCGGCTCGACCAGGCGGCGGCGGATGTCAACCCTGCCGAAGGCCTGTCCGTCGGCACCCCGGAGGCCGGCGTTGTGCTGGCGCTCAAGTCCCTCCAAGCCGTTGTCGGCATGCTTTTCCAGGAATCCCAGGAAGGCCGAGGCGGCCCGGTTCTCGGGATACACCCGGGCCGACGTGCGGGCCAGGTCGACCCCCTTGATCGGGCTGCGGCGCAGGGCAGAAACCTCTTCGGGGGAAACGTCGCGCTTGAGCACGACATACCGGGATTGGCGATCGAGCTGTTCACGGACCGTCTCTGCGTCCAGCATCAAAGTCTCGGCGATCTTGAGCGATACGGATTGAAGGTCGGAAAACTGGGAGCGGATGAATACGGGATCCATGTAGGCATCCCTGGCATCGCGCGAGGCGGCCATCACCACCCCGCGGCGGTCCAGGATGTCGCCGCGCCGGCCGGCCACGCGACGCGGACTGCGGGTTTGCTCTTCGAGCGACGTGTTGTCTTCCGAGGCCCACTCCCCCCATTGGAGGCGGCCCACCTGCACGCAGAGCAGGAGGGCTAGGGCGCCCATGGCATAACCCGATCCCCTGATCCAGGTAGCCCGCGTTGTCACCATTGTCTCTCCCTGGCCGCGCCACCCGCCTCGGTTTGCACGCCGGGCTTGCCCTCACGGAGCTCCTTGGCCAAGTCCCGGCTGGGCTTGAGATCGCGCCTGAAGCCCAGGGACTCGATGTGTTTCCACAGATCCGCATCCGCTTCGGCCCGCCGGCGCTCGGCCCTCAACCTCACAAGATTCTCCTCCAGCTCCTGGATGGACTGGGCGGTGGACGCCTCGCGGGCCTTGGAACGGGCCACATCGATGCGCAGGGCCACGTCAGCGAGGCCCAGCGAGGCCGTGAGCGATGTGACCAGGAAGAACATCCTCACGGCAGGCGCTCGATCACTCGCAGTTTGGCACTGCGGGAGCGTGGGTTGGCCATGGCTTCGGCGCGGTCCGGGCCCACGGGCCCATCGGTGAGGACACGGTGCGTACCCGCTTTTTCAAGCGCGGCAAAGGCCTGCTTGACTGCCCGATCTTCCCCTGAATGGAAACTGATGACAGCAAGCCTTCCCCCCACCTTCAGGAGTCCGGGGGCCCTGTCCAACAACGCGCTCAACTGTCCTCCTTCATCGTTCACCCTTCTTCGGAGGGCCTGGAAGGTCCGGGTGGCAGGATCAATTTTCCCCCCCATCCCCAGACAATCCCTCACCACCCTGGCAAGAGCAAGCGTAGTCTTCAATCGGCCACAATTGGCCTGATCCTTGAGTGTTCTGGAGAGTTTGAGGGCCTGCCGCTCGTCTGCCTCATCCCAGAGCATCTGACGGATCTCGGATTCGCTCATGGTCATCAACAATTCGGCAGCTGTTGGACCATGCGTGGTGTCCATGCGCATATCGAGGGGGCCGTCTCTGAGGAGGGAAAAACCTCTCTTGGCTTCGTCGAACTGAAAACTCGAGACCCCAAGATCCGCCAGGATGGCGCCTGCCGGGATATGCGTGGAAGCAAAGCGCTCCAGATCCCCGAAACGACCATGAACAAAGGTGACCCTGGGGTCCTGCAGCGTCTCCCGGGTCATCTTGAGCATCTGGGCATCTCGATCAAGACCCAGAGCCCTGGCATCCTGTGGCAGATGCTCAAGGAGCATACGCATATGCCCTCCGGCCCCCAGGGTGCAATCGATCAGGGGGTGGAGGCCCTTCAGATGGGCCACGACGCCGCTGCCGAGCACACTGATGTGCAGAGGTTTATGCATGACTCACATTTCCTCTCCCTCTTGGGGGGAGGGCCAGGGTGGGGGGCTGAAAAAACAAGGGGGTTGGCGGTGTTTCCACCCCAACCCCCTGGAACCGCTTTTCTTCTCTCAGGATCATTGTCATCCCCTCGGGGTGCCCGCCCCTCAGGGTCTTACCGGTTCCGAATCAGCTGAACAGGTCCTCGGCCAGGTTCTCGAAATCGCCCTCCAGCGAGGACTGCAGGCTGTCCCAGGCCTGCGCGTCCCAAAGATCGACCCGGTCGGCAAGACCGGCGAACACCACCTTCGAGCCTGCAAGGACTCCCGCCTTGAGGTACTCCGGCACCAGAACGCGCCCGTTCTTGTCGCATTCCACCTGCTGGGCCCTCGAAAACATCAGACGCTGGAATTGCCGCACCTTGGCCTTGGTGAAGGGGGCGGCGGAAACCTTGGAGACCAGTTCTTCCCAGCGTGTGGGGGTGTAGAGAGCGAGGCATCGGTCGAGACCCCGGGTGAGCACCCAGATTGGCGCGTGCCCAGCCTGCTCCCGGAGGCGCGAAGGAATCATCACGCGATTCTTGCCATCCAGGCTGGCCCGATACTCTCCAAAGAAACTTACCACTTCTTACCACTTTCCCCCACAATTACCCAAAATATAGTCGCCACAATTTGTCCTGTCAACTTAATTGAGGTTTTTTCTCAAGTTCCTTTACAACTCACTTGAGGTGCTCGCCCATTACTTGTGCCAACTCAAACTTGAACCACTAGGGGTTGTTTGGTGGGAAATTTTTTTGGGATAAATGACACCAAAGCAAAAGGACAGATGTCCCTAGGGTTGTTAGCAGCAACATCATGGTGCTTAACCTCCCACATCAACCTTCCCCCTCTTTGGGGGGAGGGCAGGGTGGGGGGCCTCCGAATCTGGGCCGACACGCGGGTCGCCCCTACATAATGCACATATGCCAACAATTATTCACCAACGCGTGTCTCTCGCCCGCGAGGGCCGTTATGAAAAAACCATCTGCAGGATGAGCTCGGGTTGGGCCGTGCTCGGTGACGTGCAATTCCTGAAAGGCTACTCGCTGCTCTTGTCTGATCCCGTGGTGCCGCACCTCAACGCACTCCCACCGGAGGCTCGCACGCAATTTCTTTCCGACATGGCTTTGCTGGGGCAAGCTGTCCTCAACATCACCAAGGCGTTGCGCATCAATTACGAAATCCTCGGCAACCAGGACCCCGCCCTGCACGCACATGTGTTCCCACGTTTTGAGAGCGAGCCTGCTGAACTCAAGACGCGCCCGGTGTGGTTTTATGATTGGAAGGCTGCGCCGCAGTTTGAGCTGGGGAGAGACAAACCCTTGATGGAAAAGATTGCGAGCGAAGTCACGCGATTGAGTTCAGCGAAATGACGTAGGAGCGGGGCTCGCCCGCCCGCATTTCACACGGGGAAGCCCCCCACCCTGCCCTCCCCCCAAGACGGGGAGGGATGTAGATCAGATCCCAAGAGAACATGACCGCATCAAGTTACAGGTCGAAACGGTAGCCCAGGCCCCGCAAACTCAGGAGCCTCTTTGGATGCTTGGGATCCTTCTCGAGCTTGGCGCGGAGCTTGGTGATGAAGTTGTCGATGGTGCGCGAGGTGCCGAAGTAGTCACGGCCCCAGACTTTGTCGAGGAGCTCGTCGCGCCGCAGGGCCTTGCCGGCATTCTTCACCAGGCACACCAAAAGGTCGAACTCCAGCGAGGTCATGGGCACCTCGACGCCGGCGCGCGTCACCTTGCGAGAATTCATGTCGATGACCACGTCATCGAAGGCGATGTCGCCCGGGGCCTCCTCATGGCGCCGCCGCAGGAGGGCCCGCACGCGCGCCGAGAGCTCGCGCACCCCGAAGGGTTTCACAATGTAGTCGTCGGCCCCCAAGTCGAGCCCCAGCACGCGGTCGGCCTCGGTGCCCCGCGCACTCAGAAAGAGCACGGCCTGTTCGGGGGCCACCCGGCGGATCATACGGATGAGTTCGTGGCCCGATACCTTGGGCAGCATCACATCGAGGATCACGAGATCAGGGCTTTCCTTCTCGAAAAGCTCCCACCCCCTCTCCCCGTCGCCGGCCGAAAGCACGGTGTGCCCCTCGAACTTCAGCGTGGAGACGACCCCCTCGCGGATCGAGGCGTCATCCTCAACCACCAGGATCCTGGAACCCTTCGCCGGTTTGGCTGTCATGACACCATTCTCAAGGGAGAGCGCACCGCTCTCATCCCTCCATTGTGGGGTTGGGCGCGGCGGGGTCAAGAGCCAGAGGAAGGGTGACACGGAAGAGGGACCCACCTCCCTCCCTGTCGAAGGCCTGCACCGAACCTCCGTGCGCCTCGGCGATGCGCTGGACCAGCGCCAGGCCCAGGCCCAGGCCCGGTTCAGCACTCCCCCCTCGTTCAAAGGGTTTGAAAATCTTTCGGGCCTTGTCGGCCAATCCAGGCCCCCTGTCGGCCATCTCCAGAACAGCCTCGCGGCCGCAGCGGGACAGCGTCAGGGAAGACTCGGGTCCCCGGCCATGCGCCAGGGCATTGGCCAGGAGATTCAGGCACAGCTCCGACAAGGCGGTGCCGTCTCCCACCACGGCCAATTCCTCATCGGGAAAGGTGCCCACCAGACGCGTCCCCGCCGCCTCGAACTGCGGCCGCATCAAATCAAGGGCATGGCGCCCGATGCGATTGAGACTGACTTCCTCCCGTCTGAGATCCGCCCCCCTTTCCAGGATGGAAAAGGACAGGAGCCGTTCGATAAGCCCCCGAAGACGGCGGGTCTCGGCATCCAGGATCCTGAGGGCTCCCTGGCGCTCTGATTCGGTCGAGGTCCGGCCCTCCTTGAGAGTCTCGACAAACATCTGGATGGAAGTCAGCGGCGTCCGCAGTTCATGGCTGACAAGTGACACGAAGTCGGCCTTGAGGCGCGACTCCCGGGCCGAGCGCAGGGCCGCGACCAAGGTGAACAAGGCCCCCACACCGAGAACCAGCAAGAGGAAGGCCACGGTGGTGTGACTGAGCAACCTTTCCTCATCCTGAAACGTCGTGTCACCCGCGATGGGCGACAGCAGGGCGTGGTAGCCGGGGAGTGAGAGCCTCACAAACTCGCCATGCCCGGTGGGCCCCGTGACCAGATCAATGTCCAGTCCGTATCTCCCGGGAATCTGCGCCCAAAGATCCTTCAGTCGGGCGGCGTACGCCGATGTACGAAACGCTCCAATGGCATGGCGCGACTCGCGACTCCGGGCAAGCCATACGACATCTGACCCCATAGCCGAACCGACCCTCACGGCCTCCTCCACATCAAGACGCGAGGAGGCCCAAAGTTGCCCAAAACCATCAACGGATGGCGGTGCCACCTGGGACTTCTCCCACACCGACCTTATGTCGATCAGCCGGGGTGTCTTCTCCAGCTTGTCCAATTCCTCCAGCACCAGAAGACGTGTCCCCGTGGACCACAGACCCTCACCCGCCATCGAAGCCAGGAGTTCCATCCCTTTGTTCCTGAGGACCTCGTCACGGGCCCTCGTGACCACCGTCAAGGCGCACCACACCCTCTCAGGCCGGTGGGCCGGCACCTGGGCTCCCCTGAGGAATTCCTCGGACGCCTGATCGGGATGTCCAAGAAGCAGATGATGACGCCCCAGCATCATCCGGCGGTACACCTCCCTCACGGGTTCCCTTTGGACTCCCAAGGCCTCCAAGGCCGGGCCCATCCCCTCGTCATGGGGATCGGCCAGGGTCAGGGCGCTCAACTCGGCTCCCAGGTCCGGATCCCAATCCGGGCGTGGCGCCCCAAGCCTCGCCAGGGAAGGGTTAGCGAGTGTCCAACCCACCCACATTCCCGATGGAACCGGGATGGATGAACCGTCGACTTGGGTCAACAAAGCCTTGAGCTCCTCGTCCAGGCCTTCGAACAGCCCCTTCTCGGCGGCCTGCAAGGCCAGACCGCGGGTGGCCAATTCCTGGCGCCTTTCCGATTCCACGCTTTCGGCCAAGCGGCTCAGGCTTCTAAGGCTCACAGCCGCCAAGGTCATGGCAGCCATGATGACAAGAATCAGGCCCGCCAAGAGCCAGGGAGCCCCCAGCCTTCGGGAGGACACCCTGCGCTACTTGCTGAAGAACGTGGCGTAAATGATCATCACCACGCCCAGCAACACACCCACCAAGATGCCGCCATACAACAGGATCTCCGAAAAGGAAGCCTCTTCCTCACCCTTCTCGGTTTTCTTCATGGACAGGCCTGTCTTGAGGTTGGTGCCGCAACCCGTGCAGATCACGTCCGTGGGGGAGATGTTCACCTGGCACTTCGGGCAACGGACCGAAACCTCGGGCTCGTCGAAATCAAATTCCTTGGCGGGCTTCTTGACTGATCCGGCGGCCACCGGCTTCGAAGCAGGTTTGGCCATGGGCTTGGCCGGCGCGGGCTTGGCGGGGGCAGCTGACTTGGCCGGCGCGGGCTTGGCGGCAGGAACCGGCTTGGCAGGGGTGGCCGAAGGTTTGGCCGGACCTGCGGGAGGCTTGGTTGCCGTGGCCGCCGACTTGGGCACGGCGGCCGGACCGGGCACCTTCAAAGGCTTGGAACATCCCGGGCATTTGACGCTCTTGCCGGCGAGATTGTCAGGGGCCTGAAAGACCTTGCCACAACTGCATGTCGTCTTGATAGGCATATGGAAATTATATGCCGCTCCAGGCCCCCCTGATCAATAGGTCTTTGCCCACAAGCTCGATTCTGGCAGTAGGCATGAGCTTTGGGAGGATGCGGGCCATGGGAAAAACGAGCCCCTGACCCATCGGACGTGGTGACAGGAACCAGTGGATG
Organism: Planctomycetota bacterium; assembly: GCA_050251015.1. Taxonomy (GTDB): domain Bacteria; phylum Planctomycetota; class JBFWNO01; order JBFWNO01; family JBFWNO01; genus JBFWNO01. The sequence goes on along the minus strand of JBFWNO010000051.1, from coordinate 5,201 downwards.
TCCTGCACCCAACCCCCCTCCAAGAATGCCATGGTCAACCGGGGCCCCGCCTCCAAGAGCACTTCCAGATACCCCAGACTGCCAATCGCCCCCAACACCTCAGACAGGTCACAATGCCCCCGGGAATCGGCCCCCACCAGATGAATTGTCACCCCATGTGATTCCAACTCCCGGCGCCGCCGGGGTAACGAATTCCGGGTGGTGAACACATGGGTCTCACCACCCACCAGGCAACGAGCCCGGATCGGGATCTGAAGATGGCTGTCGAGAATGATCTTGGCCGGGTTTCGCTCTCCTGGTATGCGGGTGGTCAGGCGCGGGTCATCGACCAACACAGTGCCGATGCCCGTGATCACGGCCTGATGGCGGGAACGCAGGAGTCGGCCATGCCTGCGGGCCACAGCTCCCGTGATGGCACCCCCCCCCGACTGAAGGGCCATCATGCCATCGAGGGAGGTGGCCACCTTGGCCCCCACATATGGCAGGCCCGCATGCCAAAACCTGTTGAACCCAGGATTCAGCCCGATGGCCTCCCGCGACATGAATCCGGCCCTCACCTTGATCCCGGCCTTCCTGAGTACCTTGGCCCCACCCACTCCCGGATGGGGGTCTCTCTGAGCGAAGACCACCGCCTTGATGCCTGCCTGCACGATGGCCCTTGTGCAGGGAGGTTGTTTTCCCTCGTGACTGCAGGGTTCTAATGTGCAGTAGAGCGTGGCCCCCTGCGCCCGGTGCCCGGCAGTGCGGAGAGCCTCCGCCTCGGCGTGCAGGGCGCCATAACGCCTGTGGAAACCGCTCCCCACAATTGTTCCACCCTTGACCACCAAGGCGCCGACCCTAGGATTCGGCAGTGTGGACACACCGGCCCTGGAGGCCAACTCCAGAGCTTGTTGCATGAACGATGCCTCCCGGGATCTCACTGGTGGAACCCCGATCGCGAGCTCAGTGGCGGAGGATCCTGGACATGGCCTGCAATTCATCCTCGGTGATGAGCCCCTTTTGGATCAACAGGGCCGTCAGGGCTTCCAACCTCTTCACAGCACTCTGCCCCCCCTGGGCTGCAGGGGCCGTTGTCGGCGCCGGAGCGGGTTCCTGCTTTTTTGCCGGACTGAAATAGTTTGAGATCATCCCCACATGGTCATCGGGGAGGGGCTTCTTCTCGAACTTGTCATCCTTCTTCTGCTGGCGAAACTGCTCGAAGGGATCCTGGGTCATGTGTCGAACCGGACTTGCCCGGTGCTCTTCACATCATGCCAGTTCTTGGTCAGGCGTTCGAGATCGAACATGGCTTCCTCGCGGCTGTGGAACACAGGGGCATGGGTGTTCGAAAGGTGGATGGCATCCTTGGGACAGGCTTCCTCGCACATGCCGCAGAAGATGCAGCGCAATTCGTTGATCACATAACTCTTGGGATAGGTGTCGCGGTCCTTCCACTCCGGGGGCGCTGATGTCTGCACGATGGTGATGGCCTCAGCCGGGCAGGCCGTGGAACACATGAAACAGGCCACGCAATTGGTGCGGCCCTGCTCATCCTGCTTCATGTAGTGCACCCCGCGGGTGCGCTTGAAGGAGGGAGCCTTTTCCTCGGGATACTGGATGGTGGGCGTAACCTTGGCAGACCGCGGCGTGAGCATGTGCTTGAGGGTGATCTTCATCCCTGTGAGCACGCCCGGAATCACCGTGCGGTCGATCAGTTCTTTCAGGCCCATTCCCATCTAAGGTCCCTTTCGTTCAGCCAGCCATTATAACCCCGACATCGCCCACCCAGTCCCCTCTAGACGCCTCCTCCCTCCCCCTCTTGGGGGGAGGGTTGGGGTGGGGGGCTGTGTTTGGTATCGGAGGGCGCAGCATGCTGCGCCCCTACACCCAGAAAATATCCGTCATTCCCGCGGAGGCGGGAATCCATCCGTTCCGAATCGTAGGGGCTCGATTCATCGAGCCCTCTTCATTAAATCTCCACATGCTACCCCCATGTAAGATGTCGAAATGAAGCTAAAGTCTTCAAAATTAATCGTGGTTGTTTGCCTATTCCTTGCAGGCACAGCGACCTTGATTTACACCAGCAGTAGCGCCAGTTCCGGCCCACCATCCATCAAGGCTAAAAGTTCTGAATTTGCCACATTACATCAAAAGATTGATTGTCTTGAAAAACAGATCCTATTCCGCCGCCACTACGAATCACTTGAATTTGACATCAACACCTTCAACGGCGGTGATAGCATCATGCCAAGCCCGAGCGAGTGGGACATCAAACTCGCGGCAAAAGTCCCATCTTCCGAACTCAATCTTTGGACCAAGGGATTGAGAGAGATCGTCACAACCGACACAGTGTGGCTGAAGGACATTCCTTCAGGAGTGAATTGGCGTGGGATCAGTCAATGGTTTACTGATGAAGATGGATCTGGTGAAAGTGGAAAGGTCGTAGGAGTGGATTCGAAACGATCCATCGTCGTATACAGAATATTCGCGCATTAATCGTTGGCATGAGGGCTCGATGAATCGAGCCCCTACGTCGAGACAATTCAAAAGCCATGATGGATTCCCGCTTTCGCGGGAATGACGGATAGCGATGATCTGCGTAGAGGCCGACCCGTGTGTCGGCCCTGCATTCGGAAGCCCCCCACCTAACCTCCCCCCAAGAGGGGGAGGGATGAGAGGGGATGAGAGCGGTGGCCTCCTCACACCACCTGTGAATCCACCCCGTGGAGGGCCTTAAGACGCGCGGCCAGGCCCTCGAGCCATTCCCGGGTCACAGGCTCCAGTCCCTTGGCCGCCGTTTCACGGTGGATGGAGTAGATCTCCACCTCACGGGGTCGGATGCGGCCCACGCGCTCGAGCCAGGCCTCAATGTGATCGGGCATGTCGTTGGCAATGCGGCCCCTAAAGAAACAGGCCTGCAGGAAGACCTTGGGAATGGATTGGAGGCGCTGTTCAAAAACATCCAGATCGAAATCCACCAGGGGGATGTCCACGCGCTTGAGCACCGCAGGAGTGGCGGCATCGAGCTTGAACGTGGGGCGGTCGAGGAGCTTCAGGCCCTCCACCACCTCGGCTCGGCCCAGTTCGGTGCCATCGGTGAGGCACTGGATTTCGAGATTCGGAAAGTGCTTGTCGCGCGCGGCTACCAACAGGCAGCAGACCTCGTTGAACTTCGGATGCAGGGTGGGCTCGCCATTGCCCGACAGCACGATGCGGTCGGCCCTTTCACCCGTGCCCTTGATCTCTGAAAACCGCCTGTCCAATTCGGATTCGATGATCCTCAGATCTAGATAGTGTTCGGGCAGGGCCTTGGCCGGATCAAAGCTCCTCGTCCAACCGCATTGGCAGTAGACGCAATTGAAACTGCAGAACTTCTCACCGATGGCCAGGACATTGATCCCCAGCGCCATGCCCTTCCTGCGCGTGGCGAAGGGCCCATAGACCACCTCGTCCTTGAGTTTCCAATGGGCGGAAATGTCCGATAGGGGAATGGAGGTACCGGACATCAGAGTCCCGATTCCGCGGCCATGGTCGAGGGGTCCAGCGGCTGGGCGTTCCCGGCCCCCAGGAAGTCCCCACGCACCTTGGCCAAGTGGTCGCGGGGAACCAGCTTGTGGAGGATGGCCACCTCGCGGGCATAGCGCTGCATGCCTCTTCGATCACCCCTTTCCCTGGAAATCTCATAGGCACGGTCGATGAGGAAGGACCAAAGCCCCACAAAGTGACCGACATGCTCCCTGGGATAGTTGTCGGCCAGTCGACCTTCGCCACAACGATCCCACAAGCCTTCCACCATCGTGGTCACCTCATCCTTTTCCTCCGGCAGGCAGGAGAGGGCCCAGATTTTTGTCTTGATAAGATGATGGTTGAAGAGACCATAGGGGGCCTTGATCCCGTCGTTGACGATGGCCAGGGCTTCTGCAGGCTTTTGCAGGACCCATTTGGCCAGGGCGTAGTTGTAATAATCGGCCAGCCTTATTCCCTCGTACCTCTCGAAGTTCTCTTGGTACACCCCCCCCCTCACATCCCGGGGCCAGGCCACGCCGAGTGAACCCACGGCAAGGACTGTGAGCAACACCTTGCGTGCCGTTGTCATCTGCGGAAAGCCGCGAATCATGGCCACTCCCACCACCCCCGCCACCCACATCAGGGGCACGCAGGGATAGCGGAAACGAGAGAGGTAGTAAAAAGCGACGGTGATCGCCAGATACATCACATTGAAGGACTGGACAAACAACACATCCGGGCGGCGCCAGTGTCCCAAGAGCAAGATGGAACCCAGGATGAAGACGGCGCACACCAACGTCTCGCTCAGGAAGAGCGGGCGCACTGGGCCCCACCCCCCGAAGCACCGGGCATAGCGCCGATGAATGTTTAGGTTGGTGTTGTTGGGAGTCTCAGCCCCGTTCACATAGGCCAGGGTCTTGTTCCATTGCATGGGCCAGAATGTGGATAGCCACGACCCTCGCTCGCTATGCTCGGCCCAGACCATTCTCATCACGGGCAGTAGTTCACCTTGATCCAGCTTCCAGGTCTCGTCCCCCGGGCCCTTTTGGAGCACCCGGCGGGCAAAGGGGCTGTCGGGGGAATAGAACAGGGTCTTGTAATGCAGGTCCTTGAGGGCGTTGAAATCCCAGCCGATTCCCTGGGTGCTGCCCGGGGACTCGAAAGACGGCCCCTTGTCTCCGGCATGGTAACTGTTGCCGTTGACATATTCATAGGGTCCGCGGGTTTCGATCTTCAGGAGCGGAAGCGCATACTCACCCTTCCACTGCCCCTGAACCATTTTCTCTTCCTTCTCACGCTGGCGCAGGATGGCATTGCGCATGACGGGCAATCCGACCACCCCCGCCGTCACCAGAGCCATCAGGCCCACCCGGCCCCACCATCGCACGCGATCCATGGAAACGGGGCGCAGGATCAAGGCGAGAAGAATGAGGGCGGGACCCATAGCCATGAAATTGGCCTTGGCTGTCCAGGAAAGCCCGATGAAGACACCCGTCACGGCAGCTCGCCTCAGGCTCCCCGTTTCGAGGAAAGCAAGGGCGTGATGCACCAGCCAGATATACAGGAATGACAGCAGGAATTCACGGAGGAGGGTGATCTCGTAAAAGTAGGAGGCATCGTGGAAGACGAACAACAGGGTTCCCCACCTGGCGGCACCCAACCCGGCCATGCGGCGGAGGATTTCATGGAGGGGCCATAGGAGACACAGGCCCATG
>JBFWNO010000050.1:0-17720 GCA_050251015.1 Planctomycetota bacterium | reverse complement strand
TGTTTGTATACACGAGTTAATTTCACGCCTAAATCCAATTGGATCAAAATAATATTTATCTGCCTGACACCACATTTCAAATGCGTCATTAAGCCTAGAAATGGCTGGCGAAAGTGGGGTATTCATGGCTTAAATTCATTGGAGCTTCCCTTGTATGAAATACAGGGGCCATTTTTTGGTGGAGAATGAAACCCTACAACTCCCACATCTGGGCGCACATCCAACTCAATGCCCTCGATGGGGCTAAACCTTGAGGGCAATATTTTTGGTTCCGCATAACTTCTTTGAGATTGTTGCAGAGTATTTAAAAATGAATCCATGAAAACGATCGCATGATTGATTTTTGGAACCAAGTCCTTTGTAATATCGATCTTAAATGGAAATCCGTTTTTGCGTCGGACTACATGAAATGAACCTTCATGCAGAGTATAATTTGAATGCGCAAACGCATTGCGTACATCTTCATCAAAAAAACTGTCAAACATTGCTGAGACATCGCCAAGGCCTAACTCAGAAGCCCAACTAGATATGAGTTCTATTTTGCCCTTTGGAGTCTTATATTTTGATTCCCATTTGATTTTGAGATGTGCAAAGAACTCTTGAGAAAACAATGCCATTGAATAGCGATCGCCACGAGCTATTCTAAGCATGTTTCCCATGACGGAATACGCATCCTTCATTTCCAAAATATGTGCGTATAAAAGGAGAATGAGCCTGATCTGAGTTTCACCTCTAAGTGGAATAGATGCAAGTGAAACGATGTCGTTCCTTAGAAAAGCACTTTCGTAAAGCGTGTCCCAACCTGCCGACTCGGCCCCCCTTATACGCAATAAACACATCACATATTCGGACTCATCTTTCTGTTTCGCTAAACTAAATATTTTGCTCCATATAATTTGAGGATCGATTTTGCTCATTCTGCAATTTTATCAACTGATTTTGAATTGGTGCTCTTCTCGCAAGGATTTTATTGATCTACTCTTCTAATTGCGTTGGTTCATTCCTAAAAATAAATCCTTGTGTGTTATTTGATCGTATTCTCCTCAATGTTTCTCAATTGCTCTTCCGCCCCCCAACACCTTATAAACCCCCACTAGATTGGCCAACTGTTCCCTCTTCGCCTCCACCAGCGATTGCCGCGCCGCATCCAGCGCCCCCTGGGCCTCGAGAAGGTCAAGAAGCCCATCAAGGCCGCGCTCGTGCCGGGCCTTGGAGATGGCGTAGGCCTCCATCGCCAGCTCGTACCGGCTGTGACGGGCCTTGAACTGGGTGTCGAGAGGCTCCTGGGCCGCAAGGGCATCGGCCACCTCGCGGAAGGCGGATTGCACCGCCTTCTCATACTGGGCCACGGCCAGATCATGCTGGACCTTGGCGTGTTCCAGGTTCGCCTGGTTGCGCCCCCCCTGGAAGAGAGGCGTGGAGATGGAGGGCACAAAGGTCCAGGCACCGTAGGAGCCGCCCGTGAACAGGCTGGAAAGGCTGTCGCTGGCGTAGCCGAAGGAGCCTGTGAGCGAGATGGAGGGGAAGAAGGCCGCGCGCATCACACCGATGCGGGCGTTCATGGCCATCAACCTGTGCTCGGCCGCCAGGATATCGGGCCGCGCCAAGAGCACTTCGGAAGGCAGGCCCACCGGCAGTTTCGACAACAGTTTGACCTCATCAAGCGACACGGCCCGGCCATCCCAGATGCCGCAAGCCGAGCCTGATCCCATCCCGGTCAACAGCGAAAGGGCGTTCACATCTTGGCTCACCCTCCGCCGGGCCATCGCAAGGCGTTCGCGGGCCGATTCCAGGGCGGCCTGGGCCCTCAGATGCTCGCGCTTGGGGAAGGCCCCCCTCTCGTAACTGGCTCGCACAAGGTCGGCCGTCTTCGCCTGGCTCTCCAGGGAACGCTCCAACAGCCCCACCACCTCGAGATCTCCGGCCCACTGCAGGTAGGCCTGGGCCACCTCGGACACCAGGGTGATGCGGGCCGAGCGGTGGGCCTCTTCGGAAGCCAAAAACTCCTGCAGGGCCGCCTCGTTCAGGCTGCGGATCTTGCCGAAGAAATCGAGCTCGAACTCTGTGGCCGCAATGTTGGCGCGGTACTGGGCCTCGGTGGAGGAGCGGCCGTTCGCACTGAGGTTCCGGGGAATGCCCTGGCGGGAGCCGCTGGCCTGCGCATCGATGCTCGGCAGAAGGTCATCACTCCGAATACTATAAAGAGCGCGGGCCGACTCCATGTTCAGGGCCGCCACCTTGAGGTCGCGGTTGTGCTCCAGGGCCCTGGTGATGCAATCCTGCAGGCCTTCGGAAAGGAAGAAATCCTTCCAACTCGTCTGCGCCAGACTGGTGGCGGCATCGCCGCTGACAGCACCCGCGGGAGCCAAGGCTCCGGGCCACGTTTCGGGCACCGGGGCCTCGGGCCTTTCATAGTCCGGGATCATCGTGCAGGACGGGAGCAGACACACCAACAGAATCAAGATGCGAGGGGTGGCGCCGGCAGGCGTCCAAGGCGGAGCGGAGCGTCCTCGCGAGCACGTCTTGGACAGCCGGCGACAGGACCCCGAGTCGAGTTCTGTATCGACGCTCCTAGTCTCATGAAATAGATGTCTCACGAAGTACTCCCGGTTTGGGACGGGGGCGCTTTCTGGCGCGAGAACTTCTGCACCGCCACAAAGAACATGGGCACGAAGAAGATGGCGATGAAGGTGGCCGCCAGCATCCCCCCCATCACGCCGATCCCAATGGCATTCTGGCTCGCCGAGCCCGCGCCCCGGGCCGTGGCCAGGGGGAGCACACCGAGGATGAAGGCCATGGAGGTCATGATGATGGGGCGGAATCTTTGTTTGGCGGCCATCAGCGTGGCCTCCAAGAGATCCATCCCTCCCTCGTGCAGACTCTTGGCGAACTCCACAATCAAAATGGCGTTCTTGGCCGAAAGACCGATCGTAGCCAGAAGCCCGACCTGAAAATAGACATCGTTGTTGAGCTTGAACAAGAGGCAGGCCCCCACCGCCCCGATCACCCCCAGGGGCACGATGAGCATGACGGAAAATGGCACCGTCCAGCTTTCATAAAGAGCCGCCAGGCTCAGGAACACCACCAGGAGCGACAGCGCATAGAAGAGCGGGGCCTGGGAGCCCGTGAGCCTTTCCTCGAAAGACAGACCCGACCATTCGATGCCGATCCCCTTCGGAAGTTTGGCCACCATCGCCTCCACCTCGGCCATGGCCGTGCCCGAACTCACCCCCGGGGCCGAGGCCCCCTGAATGTTCACCGAGGAGACACCATTGAAGCGTTCAAGTTTGGGAGCCCCATAGGTCCAGCGGCCAGTGGCGAAACTGCCCAACGGTACCATGTCCCCCGAGCGGTTGCGCACGTACCAGGTGCCCAGATCCTCGGGAAGCATACGGTGCCGGGCATCGGCCTGGATGAAGACCTTCTTGATCCGGCCCCCGTCAATGAAATCATTGACATAGGCCGAACCCCAGGAGGTCTGGAGGGTCTCGTTGATGTCGGGCACGGAGAGCCCGAGGGCTCCGGCCTTCTCCACATCCACATCGATGCGGTACTGGGGCACATCGCTGAAGCCGTTGGGCCTCACCCCCACGAGCATGGGATTCTGGGAGGCCATCCCCAGGAAAAGGTTGCGGGCATTCATCAGGGTCTCATGACCGAGGCCCCCGCGATCCACCAGCTGGAAGTCAAAACCCGAGGCGTTGCCCAGTTCGCGGATGGGCGGCGGATAGAAGGCGAAGGCCATGGCATCCTTGATCTGCATCAGGGCGCCCATCGAGCGGCCGGCCAGGGCGAACACCGTTTGATCGGGCGACGGGCGCTGGCTCCAGTCCTTGAGGTTCAAGAAACCCATGGCCACGTTCTGGCCACTGCCGGCAAAGCTGAAACCCGTGACCGTGAAAAGGTGCTCGATGTTATGGCCTTCCTGTTCCAGGAAGAAATCCTCGGCCTTCTTCACGCTCTCCAGGGTCCTTTCGGCCGTGGCCCCGGGCGGGGCGTTCATCATCAAGAACATGGTCCCCTGATCTTCATCGGGTAGGAAAGAGGTGGGCATACGCACGAAGAGATAGGCTAGACCTCCCACCAAGAGGCCGTAGACCAGCGTGAAGCGGACCAGGCGCCGGGCCATGGCCCCGGCACCCCAGACATAGAGGTCGCGGCCCGAGTCGAAGAATCGGTTGAACAGGCCCCAGATCCCGGCCTCGTGGCTGTGTCCGGCGGGCTGGAGAATGGTGGCGCACAGGGAAGGAGAGAGCACCAGGGCCACCACCACCGACAGCGCCATCGATGACACGATGGTGAGGGAGAACTGGCGGTAGATCATCCCTGCCGACCCGCTGAAGAAGGCCATGGGCACAAAGACGGCCGACAGCACCAGGGTGATCCCGATGAGGGCCCCTGTGATCTGGTCCATCGATTTGCGGGTGGCCTCGCGGGGGGGCAGGCCCTCCTCGCGCATGATGCGCTCGACGTTTTCCACCACCACGATGGCGTCATCCACCAATAGGCCGATGGCCAGCACCATGGCGAACATGGTGAGCACATTGATCGAGAAGCCGAAGACCTGCATCACCGCAAAGGTCCCAAGGAGCACCACAGGAACGGCAATGGCCGGAATCAGGGTGGCGCGGAAGTTCTGGAGGAAGAGGTACATCACCAGGAACACCAGGACCATGGCCTCGATCAGCGTTTTGACCACCTCCCGGATGGAGAGCCTCACGAAGGGCGTACTGTCGAAGGGATAGGACACCTGCACACCGGGCGGCAGGAACTTCGAGAGCTGGGCCATGCGCTCTTTCACTCTTTCGGCCGTATCGAGGGCGTTGGCCCCGGAAGCCAGGTTGATGGCCATGCCCGCGGCGGGGTGGCGCTTGTAGCGCACGATGCGTGAGTAGCTCTGCGACCCCAGCTCCACCCGGGCCACGTCGGAAAGGAACACACGGGCCCCCTCCGCATCCACCCTGAGGACAATGCGGTTGAAATCCTCCACCGTCGACAGCCGCGACTGGGCCGTGATGGTGGCATTGAGCTGTTGGCCCGGCACGGCCGGAAGTCCGCCGAATTGCCCGGCCGAGACGTCCATGTTCTGCCCTTGGATGGCCCGCTTGATGTCGTTCACCGACAAGCCGTAGCTCAGGAGTTTGGAGGGATCGATCCAGATCCTCATGGAGTGGGGATCGCCAAAGACCCTCACGGAGCCCACGCCGCTGACACGGGCGATGGCATCCTGCACCTGCGAGGAGAGGATGTCGCCGAGCTCCTCCTGGGTGGTGCTGCCGTCCTCGCAGTGGAGCCCCACCACCAGCAGGAAGCTGGCATTGGCCTTGGTGACCGTGACGCCCTGGCTCTGCACTTCCTGCGGCAACAGTGAGAGAGCCCCCTGGATCTTGTTTTGCACCTGCACCTGGGCGATGTCGGGATCGGCCTCGGGTTCGAAGGTGATGGTGATGGTGGCGTTGCCCGCGGCATCGGTGGCCGAGCTGAAGTACCGGAGGTGGTCGATGCCTGTCAGGCGCTGTTCCAAGACCTGGGTCACGGAGTTCTCCAGCGTCTCGGCGGAGGCGCCCGGGAACGACGCCGTGATCGTGACCGAGGGCGGGGCGATGTTGGGGTACTGCTCGACCGGGAGCTTGGTGATGGCCAAGACCCCGGCCAGCATGATCACGATGGCGATCACCCAGGCGAAGACGGGCCGGTCGATGAAGAAACGGGAAATGTTCACGGGTGCTTCCTGGCCTCCGTCTCAAACACGGGCTTCACGGTCATCCCGGGAGCCAGCTTCATGAAGCCCTCCAGCATCACCACATCCCCGGCCTTGAGACCCTCGGTGACCAGCCACTGGTCGCCCACGGCCCGGTCCGCCTTGAAGGGCGTGGGCTTCACCCCACCCTGGGCATCCACCACCCAGGCGAGCAAGGATCCCCCGGGATTGCGCTGTGCGGCTTTTTGGGGCACCAGAATGACATCCTGATGACCCCAGACCACTCTGGCCCTGACAAACAAGCCGGGCAGGAGCCTGTGATCGGGATTCGGGAAGAGGGCCCTCAATGGCACGGTGCCCGTGGAGGGATCCACCGACACATCCGAAAACTTCAGTTCACCCTTGGACTCATGGAGGCCCTCGCCCCCTTCCACAAGGAGCCTGACCTCCGTCTTGCCACCGGCGGTTTCCATCCGGAGACGCTGGGCATCCTGGGCGGTCTGTGTCATGTCCACATAGATGGGGTCGAGCTGGGTCACGGTGGCCAGGGGCCCTGGCTGGTTGGCCATCACCAGGGCACCTTCCGTCACCATCGACTTGCCCACCCGGCCTTTGATCGGGGAAGACACCCGGGTGTAGCCCAGGCGGATCCGGGCTGTCTCTTCGCTGGCACGGGCCACCTCCACATCGGCCTTGGCCAGGGCCAGGGCCGCCTGCAGATCCTCGTGTTCCTGCCGGCTGACGGCTTCGACCTTCACCAGATCTTCGGCCCGTTCAGCCCGGGTTGTCACAGCCTTCAGGTTGGCTTCGGCTCGGGCCACATCCGCCAAGGTCCTCGTGTGGGCCGCTTTGTACAGGGCATCATCGATCTGGTACAGCGGTGCGCCGGCCTCCACCACGGAGCCTTCCTCGAAGAGCTGCTTGAGCAGGATACCGTCGACCTGGGGTCGGATCTGGGCCACCCGGTAAGCCGCAGTACGTCCGGGTATCTCATCGGCCAATTCCACGGATGCGGCCACCAGTTTCAGGGCCGGGACCTCCATGGGTGGCATCGGACCCTTGGGTGGGGATCCGCCGGCCACCTGAGCCGGACTGGAATACGACTTCCATCCGTAATATCCCCCTCCTACCACGAGGGCGAGAACCAAGAGCCTGACCACCGCGCTTTTCATCGTGAACCTTTCCCGTTTCGCGGACCCTTGCGGGCCCTTTCACTGTCGCTGAGCATCCCCAAAAAACAGATGTCGAGGATGTCCTTGGCCTGCTGGGCCAGGGACTTCCGGCGCCCGGCAAAGTGGTTGGTGAAGATGGCGCCGTAGAGGACGCTTCCCACGGTGTCAAGAATGCGCTCCACCGGCATCTTCCGGATACGACCCTGGCGCATGAGATCCAGGTACATCGATCTCCAAGGGCCCTTCTCGCTTTCGCTGTAGCGGAAGTAGGTGGGAGTCTGCCTGTCCCTGAAGACGGCCCTCTCCTGGATGATGAGCTCAGCGAATTCGGGATGGGCGTCGAAAAACTCCAGATAGGCCCGGATGGCGGACTCGATCACGGCCAGGGGATCTGCCACCCCGTTTGTGGCGGCACCGATGGAGGCGATCAGCTCCTGCATCAGCCAGTCCACTGAGGCCAGAAAAAGATTCTTCTTGGAATGAACGTGGTAGTAGATGGTGCCCTTGCCGATCCCGGCCTCGCGGGCGATGTCGTTCACATCGCTGGCATCGAAGCCCTTTCTGGCAAAAACCCGTGCCGCCGCCTTGAGGATCTGATCCCGGCGGCGTGCACAGAGCCCTGGATCCGCGGGGCGGCCCCGCCGGGCTGTCGCCTTGTGCCTCAACCCCTTCACCTTAATTAACTGACTCATGGGGCGAATAATACCACAGACCACTTCCAACACGATGAGTCGGGCATTGACCCACCGAATATTCCATAAAATAAGAGTGGCATGCACACCACCCGCTCATCTACCGAGGTTTTCTTCCGGATTGCCGCCGAGTCCGGGCTGACTCTGACAAAGGGCATGCGCATCCTGGACCTTGGATGTGGCGCGGGCGGGATGGTTCAGGAGCTCTCCGACAAGGGATTCGAGGCTTGGGGCTGCGATTTTGAATCCGAGAACAAGAATCCGGGGCCGCGATGCCTCAGCATCGATCCCCGTCCTTACCACCTTCCCTTTGAAGATGGTTTCTTCGACCTGGTCGTCAGCAACCAGGTGTTCGAACATGTGCATAATCCCGAGGAAACATGCCGGGAAATCTTGAGGGTCCTCAAGCCAGAAGGGGCCGGCATCCATGTTTTTCCCTCCCGATGGCGCCTGATTGAACCCCATGTGTATGTACCCTTGGCGACATGGTTCAGGCCCCGTTGGTGGCTCTCGTTATGGGCCGCACTTGGTATTCGCAATGAATTTCAAAAAGGCATGGCATACCAAGAAGTGGCTTCCGGGAACCATCGCTACCTGACGGAATGCACGCGGTACCTGACGAAGGACCAACTTGGCCGGATCTTTTCCGATGTGTTTGACGAGGTCAGGTTCGCGGAAATCGACCTGTTCAACACTTCATCCTGGCTACCCCGGCCGATCCGCTCCTATATTTCGCCCCTGTGCGCGCCTCTGTACAGCGGCATGTTGCAAAGGATTGTCTGGGCCAGGAAACATCCCCCATCCTTTGGTGGATAATGGAACCATGACTCGACCCCGTCCCGCCCTCGACAAAAGCTTTGCCGTCACCCGGTCCCTGTGCACCCTTCTGCTGCCACACAGGCTCAAGACCGCCCAGGCGCGGTTTGAACTGCTCACCCGTTTCGGGGCCTGGCTTGTGCCTGAATACAGGTTCAAGTGGCCATGGATGGACTGGTGGCACGACGCCAGCTTCAAACGGTATCTGGAGAAGTTTGGCGAGGACCGTGTCCACAATGCCGACCGCCGCTGGATGCTCGGCCAGCTTCTCCGTTTGGTCACAGACGTTCCAGGTGACACTGTGGAATGCGGCGTCTACAAGGGCTCCAGCTCGTGGCTGATCTGCCGGGCCAACGCCGGGATGTCAGGCCGGCACCATCACATCTTCGATTCCTTCCAAGGCATCTCTGAGCCCGACCCGTCGGATGGCGATCATTGGACCAGGGGCGACCTGTCGTGCAGCGAGGAAACGGTCCGCAAGGCCCTAGAGGAATTTCGGGACTTCACTCTTTACCCCGGATGGATCCCCGACAGGTTCCATGAGATCGCGAACCGTTCGTTCTCCTTTGTTCACATCGATGTCGACCTTCTGCAACCCACAAAAGACAGCCTCGAGTTTTTCTTTCCCAGGCTGTCACCCGGCGGCATTCTTCTCTGTGATGACTACGGCGTCACCACCTGCCCCGGGGCGACAAAGGCTCTCAATGACTATTTTCAGGGCCGTTCTGAAAAGCCCATCTCCCTTTCTGGCGGAGGGGGTTATGTGATCAAGGGGAAGGTTACAGGTCATTTGGCCGCACTGACATGACACAACGACTTTTGAAGGTGCTCAAGCTCAGGCTCAAGTTGGACACAGCCGGCTTCCCAACCTACAGGGCACAGTGGCGATGCTCGGCATGCCAGGGGGACAACTGGCTGGATCTACCCGGAACCCTGTTGGTACTCAAGACCGTGCCATGTGCTGCCTGTGGACACGGCCATGACTACGAGTTCCCTGCCGAGCTGATGGAACGCGTGGTCCATGACGACACGTTGATCATGCAAACCGACGCAAAACTCCTGAAGGCTTCCGCTGACGCGGGCCCCCATGAGGAAGGGACCCTGGGTCACCTGATGCTCGTGACATGCGTCCCCCACCTTGCCAACTGGCTGCTCAGGACTCACGATGGCACGTGACCGCCTCCTCCTTGTCGGCTTCCCGGATCGCACACACCGACGCCTCATGGAGAGATTGCGCGAACAGTACGATCTCATGCATTTTGAGGGCTCCGCCTCGGGAAACGAACCCGTCTTGGCACCGCGGCCCTTCCGTTTCCAATGGCATTGCCTCTGGGGCGCATTCGAGCAGTGGAGAAGAATCCGCGGCATGGCCGAGGGCCTCCGATGCTCGGCCTGGGAACGGTTGGCCCTCCTCCTCAAGCTCGTCGGCCAGGTGAGGCGTGTCTCCCTGGCTCGCATGGCAGCGAGGGACCTCTTCCGCCAGGGGCGCATCAAGGCCGTGCTGACCATCACGGACACCCTGGGCCCCTACCGCGCTATCATTGAAGAAGCCAATGCGGCGGGTCTTCCGACCCTGCTGGTCTACCACGGAGCCAGCTGCAATGTCCCAACGTCGCGCTTCAATATCCACCATCGTGAATTGATGAGGCCCAGGGCCCAGATCACCTTTGTGGAAACGCCGCCAGAAATCGACTACGTGAAGGAGGCATTCAACCTGGACGATCGATCCGTGGTGTCTGTGGGGCCCCTCACTGACCAGGGGCACGACCCGCAGTCCCGTCGAGGGCAAGTCCAGACCCAAAGAATCTGTTACATCGCGGGGTACCCGGCATCATGGAGCCTGTCATCCGTTGTGCATGACGACCTGCACGAACACAGGTGCTTTGAAGGCGTGTGCCTGGCTTGGCAATCCCTCAACCCGCTCCCCACAGGGGTCAGAAGGGAACTGGTCTTCCGACCGCACCCCGCGCTCCGTGGCATCCTAGGGGTCTCACAATGGAGCCACTTCCAACATTTGGCGGCCCGCCATGGCATCGAGCTGATCCATGATGATGGCATGGGGCTCGATGCGGTGCTGGGCGCCGATCTGGTTGTCACCTCCTACCCGTCTTCCGTCGCTTACACTACCACGCTGGCAGGGATTCCAAGCTTATGCATCGTTCCCGAATGGATACGCTCTATGACTTGCGTCAAGAATGGTCATAAGGTGAGTTGGCTTATGGAAAAGGACTTGTGTGTCGGGGTGGGTATGGACGGCCTGACTGAAACCATGTCCAGGCTCCTGGAGGAAGGGACGTCGGGCCGGTACAGGGAAAGGGTCCGCACCACGCTGATGGCGAACCACCCAGCATCCGTTGCATCCGCGAAATCCTTCGATGCCATCCTGCAGGAAGCTTGCGGCAACTGATGGGCCTCTTCCGGACCATCGCCGAACTGAAGGGTTTTGGATTCCTGTTGGAACAGACCGTGGTCCGTGAGATTCGGGTCCGCTACAAGCAGACCCTGATCGGGATGTCTTGGGCTGTCATCCAGCCCACTGTCTTGGCCATCATTTTCTATTTTGTGCTGGGGGTCTTCCGTGGATGGACAGGCGGCCTGAGGGAATTCGGTGCCATCTACGCCTCGATCTCCCTGTGGACTTTCTTCAACAACGCCGTGATTCTCTCCACCACATCCATCTCAGGCCATCCCCAATTGGTCACCAAGGTGAGATTCCCAAGGACCGTCTTCCCCCTGTCCTTCATCGCCGTGAGCGCCATTGATCTGATGGTCAATGCCGTCATTGCCATGGCCCTACTCGCCATCGCTGGCTCCTCCCCCACGGCCAACCAGCTGGGCTGTGTCGGACTGTCCGTCATGGGCACGGTGGCCCTGACAGCGGCCTTTTCCATCCTGTTCTCGGGCTTGAATGTTTTTTACCGCGACTTCAGGTATGTCGTGCCCATCCTTCTCCAGGTCATCTTTTTCGTCACCCCCGTCTTTTACAGCCTCGACCGTGTTCCGGAGGCTGTGCGCAACCTCGTGATGTGCAATCCCATGACCTCCTATGTGCTCGCCGTGCAAGCGCCCTACCTTGATGCCACCCCACCGATGATGCTGTCCTTCATCTCCCTGGCGGTCTCCGTGGCCGCCCTCGACCTTTCTTGTCGCGCGTTTGCCAGGCTCAACGACCAGATGGCGGATGTCATATGACAAACCCCTCCATCATCTTTGACCACGTGGACAAGACCTACACCATCTCCAACGCGGGGCAGTACCTGTCGTTTCGCGACAGCCTCGCGCATTTTGCCTCGTTGAAGCGCCCCGAACGCCGGATTGTCGAGGCACTCCGTGATGTTTCGTTCACCATTCCCCGGGGCCAGATCGCCGCCTTGATCGGGAAAAACGGAGCTGGCAAATCCACCACCCTCAAACTTGTCTCAGGGATCACCAAGCCAACCCGGGGGCATGTGACCATCCAGGGACGCGTGGCGACCCTCATGGAACTGGGGGCGGGATTTCATTATGAGCTGACGGGCCGGGAAAACATCGCCTTCTTCGGGGCGGTCCTTGGCATGACCCGTGAGGAAGTGGCCTCCCGCACGGCATCCATCATTGAATTTTCCGAGCTGGGCGACTTCATCGATGTCCCCCTCAAGAAGTATTCCTCCGGGATGCAATTGAGGCTCGGATTTTCTGTGGCCACCCATGTCGACCCCGAGATTCTCTTGCTCGACGAGGTGTTGGCCGTGGGAGACGATCGTTTCAGGAAAAAATGCCTGAACAAGATGACGTCGATCCTTGAACGAGGCATCACCGTGCTTCTTGTGTCGCATGATGAGGCCACTGTCAGGGCCGTAGCGGAAAGAGTTCTCCTGATCCACAAGGGACAGCTTGTGTTTGACGGCCCCACAGACAGGGGCTTTGATGAATATTCCAGGCTGGACTAGGATCGGGGCTCCATGAGAATCCTCTTGTATGGCCCGAGCTATCTGCCGGCAACCGGCGGCATGGAGATTCACATGAGGGAACTCGCTGGTGCGCTTGCCAAGGCAGGTGCCGAGGTGGCCATCGCCACCCAACAGCAGGGAGAAACCGATCCGAAGGAGCCCTGTCCCGTTCACCGATGGCCGATGGTCCGACTGCCCAAAGGTGAGCGCTTGCTCCAATGGCGGCTGGCCCGCAGGCTCGCCTCCCTGCACCGCTCGTTTCCCTTCGATGTTCTTCATGCGCATTCCATCTTCCCTGGCGCTTTTCTGGCATCCCGTGCATGCCGGCTTCTGCACATCCCCCTCGTGGCCACCTGCCATGGCGACAACCTGATCCCCAACCATCATGGCTGTCTCAATTGGCTTGATCACGAGAGACCGCGGGCCTTTGTGCAACAGGCTATGGCGGCATGCCAATGCATCATCATCCCCACTCCCGATGTCACAGACATCCTCCGGCCCTGGGCGCCACCGGGCCTTCGGTTCGAGACCATTCCCTATGGACAAGAGCCCCACCATTCCCGGCCCCAAGGAGCTCCCAAGGCCGCGCATGGCCGGAGAACCATCGTGGCCATCGCCAGGAACGACCCGCAAAAGATGATTCCCTGGATGATCGATGAAATGAGGCCCCTCCTGGAAACCCACAGGGACTATCACCTGACCATCATTGGCAGGGGACACGAAGCTAAAGCTGCGGCCCTGGCCGGCAACCCCCAGGTGTCATTCCCCGGGATCCTTCCCCATGATCAAGCACTGAACCTCTTGGCTTCGGCCGATCTCCTTGTCTGCCCATCGTCATGGGAGATGTTCCCGCTGGCCGTGACAGAGGCCTTGGGTCTTGGGATCCCCGTGGTGGGACGCAACACGATCGGGATCAGGCACCTAGTCCAGGATCATGTGAACGGCCTGTTGTTTGATGACGGATCCGGCATGAGGGCTGCCATGGAGCGGATTCTGGGTGACAGGGATCTTTGGCAAAAGCTCTCTGAAGGCGCCCTCGCCAACCCGCGTTCCATTCCCTGGAAGGAAAGCGCCGAACGTCACCTCGAACTGTATCGATCACTGTTGAAAGGTCCCGGCTGACATGTGCGGCATCAGCGGACTGCTGACAGGTTCTGATCCCGCGGGTTCCGCGGCCCTGGTGCAACGGATGAACGCCATCGTGAAACACCGTGGACCGGATGATGAGGGAGCCACCAGTGTTCCGCTCCCCCGTGGAACCGCCACCCTCGGCCACAGGCGCCTGAGCATCCTCGACCTCAGTACCCTGGGACGACAGCCGATGGCCCGCGGCCGATGGACCGTGAGCTACAACGGCGAGATCTACAACAGCCCCTCCCTCCGCCACGACCTTGAAAGCCTGGGCTGCCGTTTCACCACCACCACGGATACCGAGACGCTCCTGTGGGCCCTAGAGACCTGGGGGCTTGAGGCGACAGTCAAGAAGCTTGATGGCATGTTCGCCTTTGCCGCCACCGATGGCCAGGCCCTGCACCTGGTCCGCGACCGTCTCGGCATCAAGCCCCTGTACTACTGTCGATTCCGTCAGGGTTGGGCCTTTGCCTCGGAGCTCAAGGCCCTGACCACACTCCCCGGATTCAACCCGCACCTCTCGGAGGCTGCCCTCGACCGCTACCTTTGTCTTGGCCATGTGCCCTCCCCCCTGACCATCTATGACGGTGCCTTCAAACTGCCTCCCGGTCACATCCTCGAACTGACGCTGGAGGGAGGGAATCCCCGGCGCTATTGGGACCCGGGCGACAACAGGCTCACCGGTCTTCCCGGGTCCTTCGAAGACTGCGTGGAGAGACTGGACGAGCTTCTCAACACCTCGGTGAAAAGCCAGTTGATGGCGGATGTTCCACTCGGCTCCTTCCTATCCGGGGGCATCGATTCATCGCTGGTTTCGGCCATCGCCCAGAAACAGCTGGGAGGTTCGCTTCGAACCTTCTCCATCGGCTTCAGAAACCGTGATTTCGACGAGTCGATCCACGCGGAGGCCGTGGCAAGAGCCCTGGGCACCCACCACACCACGCGCATGATGGACGAATCCGACATGCTCGACCTTGTGCCCACACTCCACACGATTTATGACGAACCCTTCGCCGACTCCTCCGCATTGCCCACCCTCCTCCTGAGCCAGATCACCCGCGAGAAGGTCACCGTAGCCCTCTCCGGAGATGGCGGCGATGAATTGTTCCGGGGCTATCCTCGTTACGACGGGTACCAGCAATTGCAGAAGTTCGACAGGATCCCTGCAGCTCTCCGCCGTGGGATCGGCGACTTGCTGGACCGTCTGGGGGGGAACCGCGGCCTAGGGCTCAGGGGCCGGGCGCTGGCCTACCGGCACCGCGAGGAATCCTTTTTGATTTTTCTGGGGATCTTCCACTGTGCCCGCTTCAGGGAATTGAGGGGTTACGACTACAGGGACAGGAACACCCGGCTTCATGAGGCCTGCTCCCGGCTCGACCACCTGCCCTTCATGGAGGCCGGCGCCCTGCTGGATCAGCACCTCTACCTTCCCGATGACATCCTGACGAAGGTCGACAGGGCCAGCATGAAACACTCGCTGGAGGTGCGCGTGCCACTCCTGGCCCATCCCGTGGTCGAGTTTGCCAACGGACTTCCCGAGGAATTCACCTACGACGGAGGCCGGAAGAAACGCATCTTGAAAACTCTCCTGGCACGGTATCTCGATCCCAAGCTTTGGACCCGGCCCAAGATGGGTTTCGGCGTCCCCTTGGCGCAGTGGCTCAGGGGTCCCCTGCGCGAGGACCTGACCTCCCATCTTGAGCCCGGTTTTCTCCGCGAGCAGGGCCTCTTTGCCCCAGCCTTCACCCAGTCATTGTTGGCCAACCACCTGTCTGGAAAGAAAGACGACTGTTATTCACTCTGGACTCTCTACATGTTCCAAAAGTGGTGGAAGGCGCGGAACACGTGAATTCCAGGACCCGCGTTCTTATTCTCAGCCGGAGGTGGCCCCCCTTCTGCGGAGGTGCCGAGCGGCAATTGGAGCTTGGAGCCAGGCATCTTGCCTCCGGGTTGCCCCTTTGTGTGATCGCGGGACACCAAGGCAGAACCCCACCTGCCGCTCCACCTCTTGTTACCATCAAGGAACCCGCCCTGAGGGGAGCTTCAACTCTGGTCTTCATCTTCGTGGCCCTGGCCAGGGGACTGGCATTCAGACCCACTGTGGTGCTCGCCAACCAGCTGAACGAGACGGCCCTACTGGCCCGCCTGATCAGTCTGCTGACGGGGGCCCGACTGATCATCAGGCTTTCCGCCTTCGGCCAGGTCGGCAACATCGCCTGGGCCCGGAAAAGAACCCTCGCGTCCCTGTACCTGAGCACCCTGAAACGCGCGTGGCGCATCGTTGTCTCCACCGAATCATTTCTTGGGGAACTCAGGGAGGCGGGTGTTGCGGATGGGGCCACCAGGATCATCCCCAACATGGTGGAGGATCCGGGACAAACCGGCACCCACCCCGACCCCGCGACCCTGCTCTGGTGTGGCCGCATGGATGACGAAAAAGACCCCTTGTTGGCCCTTGACGCCCTGGCTTCCGCTTCTTGCCCCAAGAATCTCCGGCTCAGAGTCTGCGGCACAGGAGCCTTGGAAGAGCGTGTGAGGGCCAGGGTGCAGGAACTCGGCCTGCAGGAACGTGTCATCCTTGAGGGGTTCATGCGCGACCCCCTTCCTCTGATGCGGACCTCTTCGGCCCTCCTCTTCACGTCGCTTGAGGATGCGATGCCCAACGTCATCCTGGAGGCCATGGCTGCCGGACTGCCCGTGATCGCCACCCGCACCGATGGCTCCTGTCGCCTGGTGGAGGACGGCGTGACGGGATGGCTGGCTCCCGACAGGAACCCCGAGACCCTTGGACGACTGGTGGCCCGCCTTGCCGGTGATCCCGAGCTCGCCCGAAAGATGGGGCGCCAGGCGCGTGACCGTGTCATGGCCCGTCACGGGGTGAAGACCGTCTTGCCCCTGTGGCAGGCGGTGCTCTCCGGGGACACAACCGATACAATCCGTCCATGACGCAACCCTGGAAGTCACTTCCCACCCTTGTCACCGGCGCCTCGGCCGGCCTCGGGGCTGAGTTCGCCCGCGAACTGGCCCGTCGGCAGTGCCCCCTCGCCATCACGGCCCGGCGCCTGGACCGGCTGGAGTCTCTGAGGCTTGAACTGCAAAAACTGGGTGCACCCCGCGTCGAGGTGATTGTTGCGGATTTGAAAGAGCCCGGAGCGGCCCATGGACTCAAACGCACCTTGGAGAGCCTCAACTTCATCCCTGCCGGGCTGGTGAACAACGCCGGCTTGGGATATTACAAATTCTTTGCCGACAGTCCCCTCTCGAAGGTGCGCGAGATGGTCGACGTGAACATCACCGCCCTCCTCGAGCTCACCCATGAGCTCCTGCCCTTGATCAAGACCCACCCCCGGGGCCTGGTTCTGAACGTTTCGTCCATCGCCTCCTTTGTGCCCCTCCCGCACCTGGCCACCTACTCGGCGAGCAAGGCCTTCGTGACCAATTTCTCTGCCGCCCTCTCGCGGGAACTCCAGGGTTCGAACATCCTGGTGCACACGCTCTGCCCTGGTCCCACCGAAAGCGAATTCATGCAGGTGGCCGCGAACGATCCCTCTGTGAGCGCTCCCGGGAGAATGACGGCAGAAGTGGTCATCAAGGGCTGCCTCTGTGCCATCGACAAGGGCCGAAGACTCTACATTTCAGGCCGCAAGAATTATGTGCTCAGCCTGATCCCAAGGATTCTTCCCTTGTGGGTCGTGTCTTGGCTGGCCCTCCATGCCAAGGGCGCCAGGCCCTCGGCCAGGGATTAGGCTCCCACCCACTCCGGTTTCTTCTTGCCCAGGGTGGACAGCCCTTCATAGGCATCCTTGGTGGAGAAGATCTGATTGAGGTGTGAGAGCTCCATCCTCAGGCCCTCATCCAAGGAGACCTTGGAGCCCTCCTCGATGAGCTTCTCGGCGAGCTTCAAAGCCACGGGGGCCTTGCGCGCCACGCGCGAGGCTACCTTGGCAAGTTTCTCATCAGCCCCGGCTGCGGCAGCCGCGCCCTTGAGGAAGGCCTCGGCCTTGGTGGCCTCGAACAGCTTGGCCGTGGCGGCAAACTTCGCCGGCACTTCGGGAGCTTTCGCGGGCTTGCGGAAAGAGGCGGGATTCTTGGCCGCCTCGGCGATCACCTTCTCGATGTCCGATACCTCAACCACACGCTGCACGAGCCCCAGCTCCAGGGCCGTCTTGGCGTCGACCATGTCACCCGAATAGACGAGCCACTTGGCGAGGGCCGGGCCCACAGCCCGAGCCAGGCGCTGGGTGCCCCCGAGTCCCGGATAGATCCCGATCCCCGTCTC
>JBFWNO010000049.1:0-17849 GCA_050251015.1 Planctomycetota bacterium | reverse complement strand
ACGTATTAAAGGCCTCGATCTTCAGCATGAACCATGAAACGGAAATCGCCACACCGCGTGCGATTGCCAAGCAGGACAACACGAGAATCTATCCCACCGTGCTGGTGGGAAGACGGTTCCTTGATGCCTACAACCTTGAGCTTGCGGCAGGTCTCCTTGAGGGCGAGGTCGGATTCCGCACACGTTATGGCGTGCGTTTCGACAACGACATGGTGTGGCTTCAATGCGATGGCCGAAGCCGGATCCGCGACAAGTACATCCGCGAAGGTGGCTCTGTCATGATGACCCGGGTGGTCGTGGAATACGAAAAGCGCTTTGAGCGATTCCCCACCCTCAAGATCAGTGCCGGTGCCAACAATATCCTTCACGACACGGAAGGATTCATTGGACTCGGCTTCGAATTCCGCGATGACGACCTCAAGTACATCGCCAGCGCTCTGGGCGGCGCAAGCTGATCAGTCCTGAGGGGCCTCCAAGGCCTTGCAGGGCCCGAGGATGATCTGCCCTAGGACCAAAGACTTCAGGCTCTGCCTTTCTTGAAAGGTGGAGACAGGTGTCCTCGTGGGCTTGGGCGACTTCTTGGGCCTGAGGGTTTCCATCACCGGTTCAGGCTCCCTATCCTGCTTCTGGACAGCAGACGGGCCTGCGGGCGAGGCTTCCTGGGGGGCTTTTTGTAGCCCTTGACGGGCTCTGGCCATCATCAACTTGGATTGCACCCGAGAGAGCACCTGCCGCTTATGCACCTCTGGTGAGGTTTGAGGGGGGACTTCTGGGGTTGCCCCCCCTCCCTTGCGGCGAATGGTATCCTGTTCCAGGGCCTGTTCAATGATCTTGAATATCAGGCCTCCCAGGGGGTTGTTCATCAGCCCTTCCCACCCTTCGGGGCCTCGGGATTCTCATTGAGACCGTCGCGCATCCGTGTGTCGGCCTGGATGTTTTGCATCCTGTAGTAGTCCATCACACCCAAGCGGCCTGAACGGAAAGCCTCCGCCATGGCCATGGGGATTTGGGCCTCGGCCAGCACGACCTTGGCTTTGTTTTCCACCACAGCAGCCTTCATCTCCTGCTCATGCGCGATGGCCATCGCCCGGCGTTCCTCGGCCTTGGCCTGGGCCACGCGCATGTCGGCCTCGGCCTGATCGGCCTGGAGCTTGGCACCGATATTCGTGCCCACATCGACATCCGCGATGTCAATGGAAAGGATCTCGAAGGCCGTTCCGGCATCCAACTGCTTGGCCAACACGGCCTTGGAAATGAGGTCGGGATTCTCGAGGACCTTCTTGTGGCTGTCGGCAGATCCGATGGCCGAGACAATCCCTTCGCCGACGCGGGCGATGATGGTTTCCTCGGTGGCCCCCCCCACAAGGCGAGGCAGGAACGTGCGGACTGTCACCCGGGCCCTCACCTTGAGCTGGATGCCATCCTTGGCGACGGCATCGATGCTGTCCTTGTTGGACTCGTTAGTGGGGACATCAATCACCTTAGGGTTCACCGAGGTGTTGATGGCATCCAGGATGTCGCGTCCCGCAAGGTCAATGGCAGTGGCCATCTTGAAGCTCAGGTCGATATTGGCCTTGTTCGCCTCCACCATGGCCTGCACGACCCTGTGGACGTTGCCAGATGCCAGGAAGTGTGTTTCCAGGTCGTCGATCATGACATCACAGCCCCCCTTGCGAGCCACAATGTAGCTGTTCACGATAAGACTGGGGTTGATTTTCCTCAGGGGCATCAGAAGGATGCGAAAGAGAGAGACCGGTGTGCTGGAGACGATCGTCTGGACCCAGAGTTTCACATAACTGATGGCCAGCATGAAAAAAATGAATACGGCGATACAAATTCCGTAAAAAATAAAGGAGGGGATTTCAGCAATCATGACGGGTCCTTTCTATGGATGGATCTGAGATGAGGTGGCGGGCATTTCCTGGCGGGTGACCACGAGGCCCGAACCTTCCTGACGGATGACACGCACAGGCGTGCCGGTTTCGAGAAATTGGGCGCCTTCAGCAGAGGCTTCAAGTGTTTCTTTGCGGCCATTGAGACTCAAGAGCACCGATCCGACGGGCCGCAGTGGCGACACGGCCACACCCTCCGCACCAACCCAGTTACGAAGGTTCGGAACAGCCACGTAGCCATCTTCGGGACGCATTTCCTTCTTGAGAGCGCAGCGCTTGAGGCCAAAAGACACCAACCGGGGGGTGATGGCAAGGGTCAGGAATAGGTGAAAAAGCCCAGCCCAGGGGCCCGTTGTCTGGTGGGTCAGCCAGACGGCCCAAAGCATGCATAGGGCACCCGCAGCGATCAAGAACCCGCCAGGGACAAACATCAGGTCCACCAGGATCAGGATCACGCCACCGACACTCAGCATGAAAGAGTGAAGGATATCAGGCATGGTGGCCACCCTCCTCCACGATCACAACATTCCCATCCACCCCCGTGATCGTGACACGGGATCCTGCAGGGATCAAATGGCCACGGGTCTTGGCATCCAAAAGGCGCCCATCGGGATGTCTCACCCTTCCAGAAGGGCGAAGGTCCCCCACCGCAAGGCACGCCACGCCCATGAGGCTGTGCCGGTCTTGGAGAGTATCCACCACATAACCCTGAGATGGGTTCATATCCGGTGTGCTGGCCCCGCCTCTCGCCATGGCCAACTTGAGGGTGGTGGGAAGCAGGACCATGAAGGAAAGCAAGGAAACCACAAAGGTCAGGGAAAGCTTGATCAGCAAGGCATGGAACATCGGGCCAATAGGACCCGTTTCAGGGAGTTCAAAAGGTGAAATATCGGGCAGACTGGCCATCAGCAGGGCAAAGAACATGCAACCAAGCCCCGCCAAACCTGTCACGCCAAAACCCGGCACGAAGAAAATCTCAGCGACACACAAGGCTACACCCAACACAAACACGAAGAGTTCGAGATGCGACGCGGAACCCAGCACAAACCGCGAACCGAAGACCAGCGTGAAGCAGAGGATGGAGGTCATTCCTGCCACACCGAATCCAGGGGCCTTCATCTCTGTGTAAAGGGCATGCAGTCCGATCAACACCAGCAGAGAGAAAATCCAGTCATTGGCACCCAGGAAACGCATGAGGGATTCCTGGTGAGTCATCTCCAGCCTGTCAATGATGGGGGATCCCAGCCTCTGGATCAAGGTTTCCAAATCCGGGGAAAGACTCACAAGTCCCAGCGAGGCAGCCTTGTCGGCATGGAGCGTCAGGAGCTGTCCCTTTTTGTTGACCACTTCCACAATGGTTGGCGAGGGGTCGGCATCCTTGATATCGTCGCGAAGGACAAATTGGCGGCCGTTCTTGCCCTCGATCCAAAGAAGCTCGCACTCCACATCAAAAAAGGCCTGGGCCACGCTGAAAGGACGCCCTTTGGCCTCGGAATATTTCTGCCAGTCGCTTCGATAGAGGCTGACAAATTTCTCTGGAGCCACTTCAATGCCATCCAACGTCATCTGGATCATCTGGGCATCACCGAAACTGCTACCCGGGCTCATCACGATACGATCGCAGGCCCATGAGATGAAGGCCCCGGCCGAGATGGCCTTCTCTTCCACAAAAGCAATGGTGGTCACCTTGGTGCGAATCAGGCGTTCGGCAATCTCCCGGGCATTCATCACAATCCCGCCGAAGGTGTTGATCGAGATGACCAGGTGCGTGTACCCCTCATTCTCGGCCTTGGAGATGGCCTTGATCACGTGGTCGGCCTGGACCTTGTCGACCATGAACTGTTCCTGATCGGAAATGCTCACCACCAAAACCTTGGAGGGTGATGTCGGGTCCACAATCTCGGAACCTACGGCCAATTGGGACTGAGCTTTCAGCTCACCCATCACCCACAACATCAGCACTGCCACAATGGCCCATCGCGAGCTTGGGAAGGTTCTTCTCATGCCATCAATATAATTGATTCGATGCCCTGCTCAATTACAGGAATCGATGAATTTTATAGCGGGAATCGCTTTTTTTGGCCTGTCGGCCAGGGTTGACTAGATGACCCGTTCTTTTGCCGCCTTCAAACCTGAATCAGCCTCTGACCAATGTGCCTTGGAGTTGGCCGAGGCTCAAATCAAGGCCCTCGGTTGGTCATTTGTCTGGTTGACTCCTGAGTCCGGGGCCTCCCCCCTATGGTTCCATGGAATGCTCAAGAGTGAGGGTGTCACGGATCTGATCGCTATAAACCGTTTCCGCGGGTCTTTGGAGGGCCATCTTCCACCCCATATCCGTTGCCATACCCTTGTCACCAGCCTCCCCCCAGAATGGCTGGGACCCTCCCAGCACACCCAACCTCACGATCGTGTCAGTTTGATGAACCCCTATGCCCTGGCCGAGGCTGCATCACTGTTCAACGCCCTGCCCGCCACGTGGCCTACAGCCTCCTGGAGCGCACCTTTTCCTCTCAAGGACATCCCCATCATTTGTATCGCCGATCACCCATCCAGAACCTTTGCAGAGGCCCTGGGAGCGCACAAAAGTCTTGGCCCGATGATGCTACGAGTCCTCAGGGCCCTGGAAGAGAGCCCGGCCTATCTGTCGAGGGACCAATTAGACCTGTTAATGGCCCTATCTGAACGGGCCACAGGGATCCAGATCCTCAATAGCACCCACCGGGAGCGACTTTTGAGCCTGATTCAGGCCCATGTCCTTGCTCCCCAAAATGCCCGTAAGACCCTTGTGGATCTCGTCAGGCACAATCCAGGCCTTCCCCTGACCTTGGTGGGCCATGGATGGGACGTGGAGCCAGAACTTGCCGCTTATGCCCAGCCGACACCTCGTCCCGCTGGTCTGGCGGCGCTTTTGGCAAGAAGCCGCATCCTTTTGGCCCCCCACGCCATAGAAACCATGCTTCCAGGGCCCGACCTCGCTGCGGCAGCCTCTGCCCGGGTTTGCCCCTTGATTGCCCATCCCGAATCAACCCCCCTGCCGCCGAATTTATGGGGGATGCCTCAAGCCCACGACCTGGGCACCCTCTCGGATCGACTGGCGGAATTGCTGTCCCAGCCCAGCGCCACAGCCAAGGTGGCCCTGGATTTTTCACTTGCCTGGGATGTAGGCATCAAAGAACTGGTCTGGAATCCCTCAGAAACCTCCGAAGGGCCGATTCGGAAAGCCACCTGATTCCAGGACCTCCACGATCCTGAGATCGGGAGTGGCCGAAAGGTCTATTCTGGCAGGACGTGGCAGGACGGTCGTCCCTTCAAACATGAGTGCTACAACCGGTTTGTCATAGTGCTTGGGGTGCACCCCCACCACCTGACCCGAACGGCCATCGGACAACTTCACATAGGAACCCACCGGAAACAGCCCCACGGCCTTGAGGAAGGCGCGGATGATCTGGCCATCGAGCTTCTTGTCCTGTGCCATCTTGAGGATGGTTTCAATGGCACGATAGGGCAGGATCGCGGGCCTGTGTGACCTGTCATTGATCAAGGCATCGTACACATCAGCGATCGCCACGATGCGGGAATACTCGTGGATCAGGTGCTTGGGGCGACCCTTGGGATATCCCGATCCGTCAAGACGCTCATGCACCTGATAGACGATGAAGGGCGTTGTTTTAGGAAGGCCGGAAAGCTTTGATATGTAGTCGATTGAATACACAGGATGCTTTTGGATCTCATGCCATTCGAGGGGTGTCAATCCCTCCTTTTTATATCGGATGCTCTCGGGCACCTTGTACATCCCAATGTCGCTGAAGAGGGCACCAAAGGCGATCTCCATGACCTGACGGTCATCGTAACCCAGTGCAGTGGCGATTTGGATGGCGATGATGCAGGTGTTCACCGTGTGGCGCTTGAGGTATTCATCTCCATCATCCACATTCACCAGGTTCATCAGGAGGTCCTTGTCGTTCAAAAGCGCGTTGACAATCCTGGTGCCCAGGCCAAGGATATGGTGGCTGCTGACGGGCTTTTCCTGGATGATCTGCTTGAACATCTCGTCGAGGCTGAACACAGCCTGTTTGCGGAGATTGCTGTAGCCATTGATGTGGGATTGCCCACGTGGCCTCAGGGCATCATGGATCTTGATCTTGCGTGACAGGGGCGGCCCCTGGGGACCCACCGAATCGAAACCCTGGTCGATGCGCAGATCCAGGCTTTTGATGCTGAAACGCTCACCCTTGGGTAGCAAGGGAAGTTCTTCGAGTTGGAGAATGGGTCGCTCAAACCTGACACTCACATCCTGGAGTCGTTCGAGGCGCTCCCTGTAATCCTTGATGCCCTGCCTCTCATCCTTGGCATGCTCATTTTCAATGAAGAGCGAGCGGCTACGCTTGAAGGCCCCCCGGATGACGTCACGGGTCATTTTGGTGCCCTTCCTAAGGAGCACGTGCCCTGATTCGTCGAAAAGGTCCTTCACCAGAACCATATTGCCCTTGCCGAGCTGGTCCTCGGACACCGTCTTGTAGTAGTAGTTTTTCTTGAGCTCCTCGGATCGGTGTGTGGGGCCCAAGAGTGCCAGGGTGGTGAAACCGCAATCGCGCATGATGGCAATCCGCTCGGCCGTCAGGGGTTCATGGGCTCCGTGCAACTTGGCACCTGAGGGATGGTAGTAAGACCACGGAGGGTCCTCGATTGGAGAGACTTCATCAATCGAAACATAGGTGATCGGAGGCGGCTTGTCGTCGCTGTCTTGGGCGGATCCAGGCTTCAAATCGGGTTTGTTTCCGGGCTTTTCCATTTCATGGCCATGAACAGCGATATCAACGGTTCCCGGCAAGAGGCTAGGAATCCAATGGGATTATCGCCAAAACCATGGGTGATTTTCAGCAAGAAGGGATGACGACCGGGTTGCAACGACTTCATGACGCGCCCCCATTGGCCAAAATCCAGGGTGTCCAAGGGCTCCGGCTGAATCCAGGAGGGGGTTTCGAGCGTCAACCCTGGGTTGGCCGACTTGGCCAACGCAAAGATATCGCCGGCATCCGCCATAAGGGCGTTGAAGTCCCACCATGCGTCCGACGGCACCATAAGGCCCGCCGAAAGGCCGGAGGCATCCAATCTGACGTAGGCGTGGAGGTTGAGTGACGGGCTGTCGGCTTTCACAGGGGCCGCATCCCCCAAGGTTTTCTTAAGAATGGCACACTCTTCACGACTTCTTCCGTAGTTGATGTTCAGATGTGAAACTCTCATATGATTGAGGGAATGGGGATGCGTCAGACTAGGCCTGACCACCGGCAATGGCGCCATGACTCCCCATCCCTGATCGGCAACATGCTCGAGTCTTTTTCGAAGGATCAATCTCAGTTCATTGCGTTCAGGGTCACGGCACGCCGGCTCCTGAAACACCTGACAATCCCTTGGAGTCCAGGGTGCGACCTCGCTCAGGCCGATTTCCTTCCCATGGACCTCAAACGCTCAAGTGTATCGAGAATGGCCGCCGGGGTGACGGGACGCGTGTATTGGGCAATATCCGAAGCCAACCCTGAACCATTGTTGAAAGGTTGCGTCTTGGCATAACGCTTCTGGGCACTGCGTCGTGAAACTCTTTGCTCCCTGGCCTTCTTTCGGCTTCTTTCAAACCAGATCACCACCCCCATCAACAGGAGTGAAGGAACCAAGCATGTCAGCCCCACCATCATTTGTTGGGCTGCAGTGGGCGCCTCCATTTCTGCAATGACTAGCCCATACAGGCCCAATGAACACAAGAGAAGCGGGACAGAAAGCATGAGGATGAACATGCATCCATTGTAGGGTTCCAGCCCACTTGGAGTGTGGCGTCATCCTGTCGCGCACCTCGTACAATAGAGACGTGGAACACTCCCTCAACATTTTTAGGGCCCTTGAAACGGAACTTGAACGCCGCCAACGCTGTGCCTTGGTCACTGTGATTGGAGCCCAGGGAAGCACCCCCCGCAAGGAAGGGTCGCGCATGATCGTGGGGAAATCGGGCCTCCTCGAGGGAACGATAGGTGGAGGCACCTTCGAATACCAAGTGATCAAGGCCGCAATCCCCTTGCTGGCCAAGGGAGGCTTTCACCGCCTACAATTCCATCTGACACGGGACCTGGCCCAATGTTGTGGCGGAGCCATGGAAGTGAGTGTGGAGGTGTTTGTGCCTGCAAGACGTCTTGTCATTTTCGGGGCGGGCCATGTGGCTCTCGAACTCAGCAAGGTCTGCACACCTCTTGGATTTGATCTTCATGTGGTCGATGATCGAGAGGACTGGGCCAACAAGAAACGTTTCCCCGAGGGATCCTTGCACGACGATTTCATGGTTTTCAAAAGGGGCTCCCTTCAATTGGAAACGGACGATCTCTGTATTGTGATGACAGCGGAACACGCCACAGACCAGCAGATTGTCGAAGCACTCCTGGCCACCACTGAAGTGCGCTACATCGGGTTGATGGGATCGGCGACGAAAGTCGCCAAATTCCACCAGCGACTGAAAGCTCGGGGGATATCGGCATCGGCCCTCAAGCGCCTTCATGCCCCCGTGGGCCTGGACATCCATGCTGAGACGCCTTACGAGATCGCCTTGAGCATCGCAAGCGAGCTCGTGGCCGTCACACGCAAGCCCCTCTAGAGGGAATCGAACCTCGCCGGAATCTCTGCCAGGATGCGTGCGCGTTCCGCTGCACTCATGCTAACCCAGCGGGATATCTCTCCCATTGTCCGCCCGCAACCCAAGCAGAGGTCCCGTTGAGCATTCATCTCACAGACACCGATGCAAGGGGTATCCAGCACTCCACTCACGATTTACTGGGGCACCCTGTAGACGTTGCGGTCCATGTTTCTGAGAACAACATCTTCAGCAAGATCCTTGATTTTCTTGGCCCCGTCGCCTTTGAGCTTCACAAACTCAACGCCAACCTGAAAGACCCCAAACATGTTCGGCATGCGGCGGCACCATCTCACGACGGCATAGCTGATCATCGCATCCAAGAAGGCGGGCACATCAATATTCAGGTGCAACATGGTCTCAGGTTCCACACGTTTGCGGGACAGGTACATGCAACCTTTGGTGGAAAGATTGACAAGCGGAAGCACCCCTTTTTTTGGCGATTTGAGAAACGAAAGAGCGCTCTTGACTTCAGCACCCACAAGAGCCTGTTTGATCCTCACACGCGTGCTGGAACGCTTGTTCTTGACTGCTTTTCCAGTTGGTGTTGCCATACCTCTATTTTGCAGGGTAATTTACATATGGACAAGACCCTAAGTGATGTCTTTGGAAAAATGATTATTATGGAGAGATGAACGTGATGGCTTTGCTCAAGAGAATCCTGGGCATGAAGGAAGCGCCCCCTCAGGCTCCCAAGCCCGCCACCCCCCCCCCACCTCTTACGGAAAGCCAAAAGGTCCGTGCAGAGGAACTCAAGGATGCCCTGGAACGGGAAGCCATGAGCGGAGTTCGCTGGATCGACAAGAAAAAGTAACGCCTCAGTTCGAGGTGTTCTTGATCTGGATCTTGCTCTTTTCGTAAAGACCTTGGGGCAACAGTTTATAGCTGTGGCTTTCCATGGACGAAGAAGCCCTGCCCTGGCTCAACGAACGCAGTGCAGTGGAGTAACCAAACAACTCGGAGAGCGGAACAAACGACGTGATCACCTTGGCATTGCCGCGGTTGTCGTTCCTGTCAATCATGGCCCTGCGGGAATTGAGGTCCTTGATGACGTTACCGTAGTACTCTTCCGGTGTGACAGTCTCGAGCTTCATGATCGGCTCAAGAATCTGGATACCCGCCTTGGCGCAGGCCTCGCGGAAAGCCAGGCGGCCGGCGAGCTTAAAGGACAGTTCATCCGAGTCCACGTCGTGGAATGAACCGAAGAAAAGCTCGACCTGGTAGTTGATGATGGGATATCCGGCAACATAACCATCCTTGGCGGCCTCATAGATACCCGCCTTGATTGGGGAGATGAACTCCTTCGGAATCACGCCACCCTTGATCTGGTCATCAAACCATTCCTTTTCCCAGTTCGCAGGATCACCAGTGTATGGTTTGAGACGGATTTCGCAGTGACCGAATTGACCACGTCCACCCGACTGTTTGACGTGCTTACCCACGCCCACAGCTTCCTTGGTGACGCTCTCACGGTAAGACACTTTGGGTTGGCCAACATTGGCTTCCACGTTGTGTTCACGTTTGATGCGGTCGATGATGATGTCGAGGTGAAGCTCCCCCATGCCGCTGATGATCAGCTGGCCCGTTTCCTCGTCCATGCGACGAGTGAAGGTGGGGTCTTCCTTGGCAAAGCGCGTGAGTGCGTGATTCAACTTGTCCTTGTCAGCCGTGCTTTTGGGTTCCACAGCCACGGAGATCACGGGTTCGGGGAACTTGATGGCCTCGAAATACACGGCGTTTTCGTCCTTGTGGCACAGTGTGTCGCCAGTGATAGTTTCTTTGAGGCCCGTCACAGCCGCGATGTCGCCGGCATGCAGTTCTTCAAGTCTGTTACGGTTGTCGGCATGCATGAGCCAAATGCCACCAATCCTCTCCTTACGCTGCTTGCTGGAATTGTAGATTTGGTCTCCCTGTTTGATGACGCCGCTATAGACCCTGACATACGTCAATTCACCATGCTTGTCACCCATGATCTTGAAGGCGATGGCACTCAATGGGCCATTGTCTTCCGGCTTTCGGGGAACCTTGGGAGCATCGGGATTCTCAAGCAATGTGCCTTCAATGGGTGGCTTATCCAAAGGTGAGGGCAGATAGCTCACCACGGCATCAAGAAGGGGCTGAACACCCTTGTTCCTCAATGCTGCACCGCAAAGGATGGGTACAAAATAACCGTTGATTACGGCCAAACGGATACCTCGGCGGATCTCATCGGGAGGAAGGTCGCCAGTCTCCATGAAGGTGTCGAGAAGCTTTTCATCATTCTCGGCAACCGCCTCTAGCAGCTCGTGACGACGCTCCTTGCATATTTCGATGAGGTCGGCAGGAATTTCACCTTCTACCACCGTGGAACCCTTGTCGGATTCGGGGAAGGTCAAGGCCTTCATCGTGATGAGGTCCACCACACCCTTGAAATTGTCCTCGGCACCAATGGGGTGCTGGAGTGGAACAGCGCGGGCCCCAAGACGATCGCGAATCGTATCAAGGCAATACTGGAAGCTGGCTCCAGTGCGGTCGAGCTTGTTGACGAAACACATGCGTGGAACCTTGTACTTGTCGGCTTGGCGCCACACCGTTTCACTCTGCGCCTCGACGCCTGCCACACCGTCAAACACAGCCACGGCTCCGTCGAGCACCCTGAGCGAACGCTCCACCTCGGCTGTGAAGTCGACGTGTCCAGGTGTGTCGATCAGGTTGATGGCATGATCGTTCCAGAAACAACGTGTGCAAGCCGCCGTGATGGTAATGCCTCGCTCCTGTTCCTGCTCCATCCAGTCCATCGTGGCAGCGCCGTCATGCACTTCACCGATCTTGTAGTTCACTCCGGTGTAAAACAGGATGCGCTCGGACACTGTTGTCTTGCCCGCATCAATATGGGCCATGATGCCGATGTTGCGAATCAGGTGAAGAGGGACTCTCTTGTTGACATCAATGGACATGCGAAACGCTCCGTTTTACTTGCTTTGGTTCACTACCACGCCAGATGGGCAAAGGCCTTGTTGGCATCTGCCATCTTGTGGACGTTATCTTTCTTGGTTACAGCGGCACCTGTGCCGTTGAAAGCGTCGTAGATCTCGTCTGCCAGCCTGTCGCCAAAGGGCTTGCCTTTGCGGGCACGGGCTGACTCAAGGATCCAGCGGATGGCCAAGGATTGTTGACGGGCCCTGCCCACCTGCACGGGAACCTGATAATTGGATCCCCCCACCCGACGGCTTTTAGTCTCAACAAGGGGCTTCACATTGTTCAGAGCCTGTTCAACAATTTCCATCGGGCCCATGTTCTTGATGCGCCTCTGGAGTCTTTCAACGCACTGATAGAAATTCTGCTGGGCCGTGGTCTTACGGCCCTGCTTCATGATGCAATTGATGATCTTTGCAGCCACCAAGCTGTCAAACTTCGGATCAGGCCTGAGGAACGAGTTTGTCGAACGGTATTTGAGTGCCATGCTTCTGCTCCCTATCCTTATTTCTTGCCTGAACCCTTGGGACGCTTCGAACCGTACTTGCTGCGGCCTTGCTTACGCTTCTCAACGCCCGCGCAGTCCAACTTGCCTCTGACAATATGGTAAC
Organism: Planctomycetota bacterium; assembly: GCA_050251015.1. Taxonomy (GTDB): domain Bacteria; phylum Planctomycetota; class JBFWNO01; order JBFWNO01; family JBFWNO01; genus JBFWNO01. Next base: position 5,718 of record JBFWNO010000049.1, on the reverse strand, counting down.
GAACACCAGGAAGGTCGCGCACACGGCCCCCCCTCACAAGCACAATGGAGTGCTCCTGCAAATTGTGTCCTTCACCACCAATGTAGGCCGTGACTTCACGACCATTGGATAGCTTGACCTTGGCCACTTTACGAAGAGCCGAGTTGGGCTTCTTGGGCGTACGTGTCATGACCTGAACACAGACCCCCCTCTTGAACGGATTGCGTTCAAGGTCCGGACGCTTCGATTTGCGTCGGATAATGACCCTGGCTTTACGGACAAGTTGGTTCATGGTGGGCATAACGGACTCCTAGACGGCCCCTTCGGCGGCCTGCTGTTGCTCGACTTGCGGCTGGATCCTAATCCTTGCCGCATCCAATTCCTCGGGCGTCACGTTGTAACGCACGATCTGGTCCTGGTAACCACTGTAGCCGGTCCCGGCAGGGATCCTGTGGCCCAGGATGACGTTTTCCTTAAGGCCGGCCAGCGTGTCAACCTTGCTCTTAAGAGCGGCTTCACTGAGCACCTTGGTGGTGTCCTGGAAAGACGCTGCAGAGAGGAAACTATCGGACCTGAGAGCCGCCTTCGTGATGCCCATGAGCTGGGTCTCACCGGACGACGGCTTGAGCTTCTTCTTCTTGAGATCCCTGTTGACACGGTTGAACTCGCAACGGTCGACAATCGTCTTCGGGAGGAAGTGACTGTCACCCGTCTTCGAGATCATCACCTTGCGGATCATCTGCGAAACAATGACCTCGATGTGCTTGTCGCTGATCGACACGTTCTGAGCGCGATAAACACTCTGAACCTCGCTGACGAGATAGTTCATCACGGCTTCCTCGCCCTTGATGCGCAGGATGTCATGCGGAACCAGCGGACCTTCCGTGAGCCTGTCACCAGCATGCACATGGTCACCATCATGAACGGTCACATGCTTGCCCTTGGGCACTTGGTAAGCCTTCTCTTCACCGCTTTCGGTGATCACCGAAATCACACGCTTCGAACGAACCAGCTTCTTCTCGAAGCGGACGATACCGTCGACTTCGGAGAGGATGGCAGGATCCTTCGGCTTGCGGGCCTCAAACAACTCAGCAACGCGCGGCAGACCGCCCGTGATGTCCTGAGTACCACCCAGGAGTCTGGGCGTCTTAGCAATGATGTCACCAGGCAACACTTCGTCGCCCTCACGCACTTCGATCGTCGCCTTCTCAGGCACGGGATAAGTGGCCAACACCTGCCCTGACTTGTCCTCAATGATGATTTCCGGATGGAGCTCACCCCTGTGGTCCATGACCGTAAGCCTCACGATACCCGTTGATCCATCGACGTCTTCCGACACCGTCTTGCCTGGGATGATGTCACCGAATCGGACACGACCCGAAGCGTGAGCGATGATCGGAGCTGTGTTGGCCTCGAACTGGGCCATCACTGTGCCACGCTTGACCTTGTCCCCGTCCTTCACCTTCAGGATGGCACCAGGCGGAACCGTGAAACGCTCTTTTTCATCGAGCTTCTCATTCTCGGGCTCGACAATCAGTTCACCATTTCGGTTGATGACGACTGTTTTACCTTCGCGGTTGGTCACGATACGCAACTTTTCAAAGCGCACCGTTCCACCGTTGCGGGTCTTGATGTCATTTTGCTCAAGTTGATAAGAAGCGACGCCACCAATGTGGAAGGTCTGCATTGTCAGCTGTGTTCCTGGCTCCCCGATGCTCTGAGCAGCGATGATCCCCACCGCCGTTCCAAGCTCAACAAGCCTTGAAGTGCTCAGGTCATAACCGTAGCACATCTGGCAGATCCCAGTGTCGCTTTCACAGGTCAGCGGAGAACGCACACGGATCCTTGAGTAGCCAAGTTTCTCGACCTTGCGGGCTTTAGTTTCGTCAAAGATCTCGTTTTCCTTAACAACCAACTCGCCCGATTTGCGGTCCACGATATCGTGACGGCTGACACGTCCGTTGAGCAACTGCCACATTGGAATTTCAACGTGGTCACCTTTCCAGAGCTCCTGCTTTGTCACTCCATTGAGTGTCTTGCAGTCATGCTGGGTCACTGTGATATTCTGCACAACGTCTGCCAATTTGCGGGTCATGTAACCCGAATCGGCTGTTTTTAAAGCTGTATCGGCAAGTCCCTTGCGCGAACCGTGCGTCGAGCTGAAATACTCGAGCACTCCCAGACCGTCCCTGAAATTACCCGTGATCGGGATCTCAAGAATTTCACCGGACGGCTTGGCCATCAGACCACGCATGCCGGCAAGCTGGCCGACCTGAGCCACCCCCCCCCGGGCACCGCTATCGGCCATGATGTAAATCGGATTGAGCTTCTCGCGCTGGAGAGTTTCCATCACGTTCTTGTAAAGCTCCTCACGACAATGGATCCAGGTCTCAATAACTTCCTTGTAACGCTCTTGGTCAGTGATAGCGCCCTTCTCATAGAAGGATTGCGAACGCTCAACCTTGGCATCCGCATCAGCAATCAAACGCTGCTTTTCCTGAGTCACCACAAGATCTGCAACGCTGAACGACAATCCCGAGATGGTGCTGGCCTTGAAACCGAAGTCCTTGATGTCATCAACCATCATGATGGTTTCCTGACGCGTGTACCTCGTGTAGCAATCGTTGATGACGCTGGCCAGGACTTTACTCCTGAGCAACCTGTTGTAGTAGGGAAGACGCGGACCAAGGATGTCGTTGAAGATCATGCGTCCCACATTCGTGGAATAAACGCCATGGTGCTTCACACCCTTCGAATCGACATGGCAATCTTCATGCTGACCATCGTCACCGATGACATCACTTATGGAAATCACCTGACCACGCTTGACCTTATCACCCACCACAAGATCCTTCGCCGGCAGGACACCCGCGAGGTACTGCGTGCTGTCAAGAGAACCATTGATCGCCTTCAGGTCATAGACATCGGTGCCGATGACAATACGGTCGCCCGAGATTTCCTTGACAACGCCATCGGACTTGGCCCTGATGACCGGCGAAAGAGCCACATGAATCTTGGCATGAAGGTCAAGCGCATTCACGGAGAAGGCCGTGAACACTTCCTGTGGAGAACTGAAGAATTGACCTTCGCCACGGCAACCCGGAACGATGCATGAAAAGAAGTAGCTTCCCATCACCATGTCCTGTGATGGAGCCATGATCGGACGCCCATCTGCAGGTGAGAAGATGTTGTTGGTGGACAACATCAGCGTGTAGGCCTCGATCTGCGCTTCCACGGATAGAGGAAGGTGAACAGCCATGGTATCACCGTCGAAGTCGGCATTGAAACCGCGGCAAACAAGCGGGTGCAGACGAATCGCGTTACCCTCAATGAGCACAGGCTCGAAAGCCTGGATACCCATACGGTGAAGTGTGGGTGCACGATTCAACAACACAGGGTGATGGTGAATCACTTCATCCAACACATCCCATACCTCAGGGTCCTTACGCTCGATAAACTTTTTGGCGCTCTTGATAGTGTCGGCAAACCCTAGATCCTTGAGCCTGCGGATGATGAACGGCTGGTACAGTTCCAGGGCGATCTTCTTGGGCAATCCGCACTGGTGAAGTTTCAACTCGGGGCCAACCACAATCACACTACGGGCGCTGTAATCGACTCGCTTACCCAGAAGGTTCTCACGGAAACGGCCTTGCTTGCCTTTGATAAGGTCGGTTAGCGACTTCAAGGACCTGTTGTTGGTCCCCATGACACTCCGCTTAGAGCGGGAGTTGTCAAAAAGTGCATCCACAGATTGCTGCAGCATGCGCTTTTCATTGCGCACGATGACATCGGGAGCCTTAAGGGCGATGAGTTTTTTCAGACGATTGTTGCGGTTGATCACCCTGCGATACAGGTCGTTCAGGTCGCTGGTAGCAAAATTGCCACTTTCCAGGAAGACCAGGGGCCTGAGTTCAGGAGGGATGACAGGAAGGACATCCAGAACAAGCCATTCGGGCCTATTGCTGCTATCGCGGAGATCCTCGACAAGCTTGAGTCGCTTGACGGTGTCCTCCACCTTCTGCTTGCTTCGTGTGGACACGAGTTCCTCACGGAGTTTGTCGGAAAGCTCCTTGAGATTCAGCGTCTTCAGGATTTCCTTGATAGCTTCAGCACCCATGCCGGCCGTGAAGGCCTTGCCATATTGATCAAGATACACACGGTATTCTTGTTCCGTGAGGACCTGGCACTTCTTCAGCTCGGTGTTTCCAGGATCAATCACAATGTAATCCTGGAAATAAATCACTCTCTCAAGAGGAGCCGTCTTCACACCCAACAGATTTCCCAACTTGCTGGGAATGGTCTTGAAAAACCAGATGTGAACAATCGGAGCAGCCAGGGTGATGTGACCCATCCGTTCACGACGCACGCGTGAATGCGTGATCTTGACGCCGCACCTGTCGCAGACGATGTCCTTGTTTTTGATCCCCTTGTACTTGCCGCAAGAGCACTCCCAGTCCTTCTCAGGGCCGAAGATCCTCTCGCAAAAGAGGCCTTCCTTCTCGGGACGGTACGTGCGGTAGTTGATGGTCTCGCTCTTCTTGACCTCTCCGGACGACCATTGCCTGATTTCGTCAGGCGATGCCAGCGAAATGGAAACGGAGGCGTAGTCGTTGATGTTTTTTTGCTCGTCGCTCATGACATGTCTCCTTCTGCGTCCTCCGAGGATCCCATCGCCACAGCGGGATTGTCCTCATCCGCATCGTCGGACTCATCGCCAATTTCCATCATGATCTCACCCGTAATTGGCGGTTGCACCGGTGCCGGTGTCGGGTCGCCCACGTCGGGGAGGTCAGGCTTATGCAACTTCATGTTGAGAGCCAGACCTCTGATTTCGTTGGTCAACACGTTGTAGGTCACGGGTGTTCCAGGGACAAGGATGTTCTTACCCTTGACCATCGACTCGTAGATCCTTGTGCGGCCTTCAACATCATCACTCTTCACCGTCATCATTTCCTGAAGAATGCTGGCTGCACCATACGCCTCAAGAGCCCACACTTCCATCTCACCATATCGCTGACCACCGTAGCGGGCCTTGCCACCCAATGGCTGCTGTGTGATGAGAGAGTAGGGTCCTGTAGCCCTGGCGTGCACCTTGTCATCGATGAGGTGGTTCAGCTTCAGCATGTAGATGTAACCCACGGTCGTTGGCTGCTTGAACATCTGACCTGTCCTGCCGTCATACAGCTGGACACGACCAGTTGAATCAATGCCGCTTTCAGACCCTTCGGGCGTCTTCATGGCTTCACGCATCACTTTGTCGATTTCGCTGATGCTAGTCTTCGAGAAGACAGGAACCTCGGCCTTGAAGTCGAGGATCCTGGCAGCCCAGCCCAAGTGGGTCTCAAGAATCTGCCCGACGTTCATCCGGCTGGGCACGCCCAGCGGATTGAGGATGATGTCCACAGGGCGACCATCCGGGAGATAGGGCATGTCTTCTTCGGGAACAACGCGGGAAATGACGCCCTTGTTTCCGTGACGTCCAGCCATCTTGTCTCCCACGGAGAGAACACGCTTGGTGGACACGTAAACCTTGACCATTTCAAGCACGCCCGTGGGAAGTTCGTGGCCACGACGGAGCTGGCTGACTTCACGGTTACGCCTTGCATCGATCTCGTCGATACGCTCATAGTGGGTCTGATGGGCTTCCTTGAATTCCTCGAGGTTTTTCTCGGGCAATTCGATGTTGTGCCACTCCAGCGACGTAAAGATTTCCAGCCACTTTTCAGGCGTGAAATCTTT
>JBFWNO010000048.1:0-18768 GCA_050251015.1 Planctomycetota bacterium | reverse complement strand
TCGACGGGCCGGAGGCTGAAACCGAGAAGAACAATTTCGAGGATCTGAACATCCCCGCCGATCACCCTGCGCGGGACATGCAGGACACATTCTGGCTGACCAACGGATGGCTCATGCGCACGCACAGCTCGCCGGTGCAGATCCGTTCGCTCAGGAAACTCAAGCCTCCAATCCGGGGGATTGCTCCTGGAAGGGTCTTCCGCTTTGAGGAGTTGGATGCCAGCCATGAGCACACCTTCCATCAGGTGGAGGGGATCATGGTGGACCGTGTTGTCTCGGTGGCCGACCTCAAGGGAGTGGTGGGGGCTTTTCTGGAGCGGGTCTTCGGCAAGGTGGTGTCGGTGCGCCTCAGGCCCGGCTACTTTCCCTTTGTGGAACCGGGTTATGAAGTGGATTTTTCCTGTCTGCTCTGTGCGTCCAAGGGGTGCAGTGCCTGCAAGCGCACAGGATGGCTGGAGTTCATGGGAGCCGGCCTGGTGCATCCCCATGTCCTTACAGCCTGCGGGGTGGACCCTCAGCAGTGGCAGGGATTCGCCTTCGGATTCGGTCTTGAGCGCCTGGCGATGATGCTCCATGGCATCACCGACATCCGCCATTTCCAGTCGGGGGATCTCAGGTTTCTTGAGCAGTTTTAAGGGCTCAGCTCCCGCCGGCAAGGGCCTTGGAGGCCTTCAGCGCGGCTGATCGAACCTCGACGTTGTGGGCGGTGGCGGCCCATTCCGAGACCTCTTCGGCGAGGGAACTGTCGCGAGTGCGCGAGAGATAGTTCAACAGTTGGAGGGTCAGGGCATCCCGTTCTTGGAGGCGCGCCAGGGTCCAGATCGCCTTGGAAACACCGGGATCACTGCTGAAGTTGCGCGAGAGCTCCTGGGCGGCACTGAGACTTCTGAGGTCCTTGGGATACTTTCCAATATGGCGGATGTAGGTGTCGCGGGCTCCGGCGTGCTCCCATTGAGACAGATGGCGGGCCGCCTCGAGCTTGAGGGCGTCATCGGGGTTATCAAGTAGGCGTTCCAGGGCCAGGAGGGTCTGGGGATTGAGGGACTTCCCATAAAGTTTCCCCATGGCCCGGAGTTTCCACCCTCTGTCGCAGGACTCGTCACGGACCAGAGCCTCAAGACCATCCTGAGATGCCGGGAACATCCTTTCGACTTTATCCTTGCGCAGAAACCGGAGCGGCACATAGCGCCATGTGGTTTCTAGGGTCAGGGTGTTGAAGGCTGTATGGACAATGCGCCCCCCTGTTTGGCTGATGCCCTGGGCAATCCCCGTATGCATGGTGCGGAAACTACCACGGGCATTGCCGCTTCGCTCCTGGTTTTCGAGCAGGAACTTTTCCATCGTAGGGTACCATTGCATCCAGGCATCGCCACCTTGGTGGTAAAGCGCCATGGTGGCTATATACCAATAGTAGGGTGTGTTGCTATCGGTGCGGGTGTCTTCCCACACGGGTGTGTTCTGAAGGATGGTCTTGGTAAGAGCCTTGCGGATGTCGCTTCGGGCATGCACAAAGTGCATCTGCTCCAGCAGAAGGCCGATGGCCGTGCATCCCAGGGTTTCCTTGGACAAGGGATTGGTGTCATAACGGACCCAGCCCTTGCCCGACATCTGGTCCCGGATGAAGTTTACGGTGTTGAGAACGGGAAGAATGTAGTCGTCACTGCCGCCGTCGATCGTGGATTGGAGGCCAAGGAAACACCAGCCGGTAATCGAGACGTCGCCACGGTTGCGTTTGGCAGGAGTGTAATCCCATCCTCCACAGGATTCCTGGGCGTCGGCGAGGAAATCCAGGGCCTTCTTGTAGGCCACCTCGGCTTCTTCGTCCTCACCGGCTGCCGACAATTCGTGCAGAGCCAAAGCAGCGATGGCGGTGGCATAAGCTACGGCTCCCTGGGGGGGGCCAAAACTCCCATTCTGCTTTTGCTTGCTGAGCAGCCATTGGCGTGCCAAAGCCAGGTTGGCGTCGTAGATGCCGCCATCCTTGGGTCGGTGGCCATCACCAAGAAAAGCCAGCAGGCACAGCGCGGTCACGGCCTCATCAAAGATGTCGAGGTGGGTGCCTTGGCCGCCGCAGGAATGATGCCTAAGCTCTGCACAGCGGGTCTGGAAGGCTCCCGGTCTCCAGCATCCCGACAAGTCTTGGTGTTCGGCTAGCCACTGGAGCGAAAGGTCCACGGCCAGTTCGGCCTCATCACTGCCACCATTTTCAGTGCGCAGTTGCCTTTTGAGATCGGGATTGAAGCGGTGGCTCAGGGTGCCCTTGGGAAGCTTGAGGAGGGTGTCGAGGAGTTCCTGCCGGCTTGGTGGGGGAGCGGGAGTGGATGTGGAGGGAGGTGTCGGCGTTGGCGAGGGTGGTTCAGGAGCGGGTGCGGGAGGTTCGCTAGTTTCGGGTTCCTGGGGAACAGGTGGGAACTCCTCCATGGGCTCGGGTTCGGGTTCCGGAGGTTGCATCGGGAGTGGGGTCGTGACGGCTTCCATAGGAGGCTCGTCGGGGATCACGGTGGGCTTGGGAGGGGTTGGCTCGGGTTGGGCCAGTTGCTCGATCCGGTCTTCCATTGAACTTGGCGGTTCGAACTGGGCGTTGAGTACCAAGGAGTCCCCCGGCCTTTCGGGAGGGGCCGTGATCAGAAGGAAGCACAGCAGTCCGATGAGGGCATAGATTCCCATGGAAGTGGCCGTGGATTTGAGAACCTTCGAGAACCCGGATCCATGAGATTCAAGACGGGGCATCTCCAGGGGTTTGGCGGGAGGTGTGTAGATTACGGTTTGGGTCTGGATTTGGGGAGCGGACCCCTCCTTGACCATCCAGGTGAGGAAGGCGCTGTAGCTTTCCTTGGAGAAGGGGGGGAATCGTTTCCCATCCCCCTCAAGGAAGCGGCGGTACATCTCTCCCTCATCCCTTGGACCCGACATGACCAAAACCCCTCAAATTCCGGGCCAAATCGGGAAGGTGAAAACCCCCGCCGATGAAGCCCTATTCCTTACCTAAATGATAAGATAACCCCAGAAACACCTTCGAAGGACCCCATCCATGCCCAGCGACCTTGAAATTGCACGCCAAACACCGATGAAGCCCATCCAAGATATTGCTCGAGCATCAGGAATCTTGGACGACGAAGTGGAGCTTTATGGGAAAACCAAGGCCAAAATCTCTCTTTCCATCCTGGATAGGCTGGCGCAGCGTCCAAACGGCAAATACATCGTGATCACGGCCATCACCCCAACCCCCTTGGGCGAGGGAAAAACTGTCAACACCATCGGTCTCTCGCTGGGTCTCAACCATATCGGTAAAAAAGTGTTCACCTGCATTCGCCAGCCTTCCCTGGGGCCCGTTTTCGGTGTCAAGGGCGGTGCGGCGGGTGGAGGGTATTCCCAGGTCCTACCGATGGAGGATTTCAACCTCCATCTCACAGGGGATGTCCATGCGGTGAGCATTGCCAACAATCTCCTGGCTGCGGCCATCGACACCAGCCTTCTTTTGAAGAACCCGCTGGGGATCGATCCCTCCACCATCACGTGGAAGCGTGTGGTGGATGTGAACGACAGGGCCCTCCGGCAGATCATCACGGGGCTGGGCGGCACCGAAAATGGCGTGCCCCGCGAGACAGGCTTCGACATTGCCGTGGCCAGTGAGGTGATGGCCGTGTTGGCACTGGCCCAGGACCTCAAGGATTTGCGTGCAAGGCTTGGTCGCATGGTGGTGGCCTCGACGTACGACGGCAAGCCCGTCACGGCCGAAGACCTCAAGGCGGCGGGATCCCTGGCGGTGCTTCTCAAGGATGCCCTGATGCCCAACCTTCTTCAGACCACGGAGCATACCCCGGTTTTTGTCCATGCTGGACCTTTCGCCAACATCGCCCACGGAAATTCCAGCATCCTCGCCGACCGCATGGCCCTCAAGTTGGCCGATTACGTGGTCACGGAAAGCGGTTTCGGTGCGGACATGGGTTGCGAAAAATTCTTCAACATCAAGAGCCGTGTCAGCGGGTTGACCCCCTCGGCGGCTGGATTGGTCATGACCATCCGCGGGCTCAAACTGCATGGGCTCAAGGTGAAGATCACCCCCGGAAAGCCCCTCCCTCCCGAGCTCACACAAGAGAATCTTGAGGCCCTCCGTGCGGGCGCCGCAAATCTTCGCAAGCAGATCGAAAATGTCCGAGCCCATGGTATCCCGGTGGTGGCGGCCCTCAACCGAATGGCCCATGACACCGATGCCGAGGTGGCCGAGGCCTTGAAATTGGCCAAGGAGTTCGGGGCATCCGATGCCGTGGTGAGCGAAGTCTGGGCCAAGGGTGGTGCCGGCGGGGCCGATTTTGCCCGCGCCATCGTCAAGGCTGCGGAGGGTCCCTCTTCGTTCAAGAAGTTGTATGAAGATTCGCTCCCCGTGCGTGACAAGATCAAGGCCATCGCCACGAAGATCTACGGAGCCAAGGATGTGTCCTATTCCCCTGAGGCCGACAAGGCCCTCAAGCGCATCGAGAAGTGGGGCTACGGGAACCTGGCTGTGTGCATGGCCAAGACGCAATATTCTATTTCCCATGATCCGGCTCTTCGAGGTGCTCCGACGGGCTTCACCCTGCCTGTGCAGGATGTGCGACTGAGCGCGGGCGCCGGTTTCGTGGTGCCATTGCTTGGTGAGATGAAGACGATGCCAGGTTTGGGCAGTACACCGGGGATGCACTATGTGGACATTGACGGCGAGGGCCGCATCCAGGGTCTCTTCTGATGGCCGACCCCGGCCAAAGCGAGCGGCGCGACTTTGTGAGGGTGGCCGTGAGCCTCCCTGTGCGCTACAAGTTTCTCACACCCGGAGCGGACAAGCGCGATGACACGGTCTACGATGGTGTGACATCGAACATTTCTTCAGGTGGCATCCTTCTCCGGGGAAAGATTCCCAGCAATGATTGGCTTGTCGAGCTCTTGCTCCAGAAAGTCGTCCTGGGGATCAATATGCTTCTTCCAGGGACCCAGGAACCGGTGAAGGCCCTCGCCAGGGTCACATGGGTGGAGGGTTTGACCGTGCAATCACAATGCTCGATGGGCCTCATCTTTAAGGAGGTCTCGAGGGAAAACCAGGACAAGATCGTCCAATTCATTATCAGGAGCCAGATGCCATGATCACCCCGATCCTTGCCCTCATCCTCTTCTTTGCCCCGGAAGGCCAGACACCTCAGCAGCCCGCTCCGACTCCCGGCAAGCAGATCACCGCCAAGGGTCTGGAGGTGGTGAGGGTTCTCCCAGACGGCCAGGCCGCCAAGCTCAAGTTCCAAAAAGGCGACATCTTGTTGGCTTACAACGAACAGCCTCTCAACGTGTTCGCTGACCTGAGGGCTTTGCTCAAACAGGGCAAACCCACCGACAATTTGCTGGCCGTGCTCAGGGCTGGCAAGGTCTACGTCATCAAGGTGGCCCAGGGGGCCCTGGGATTGGAATTGGCCGAGAGATGAGATTCAGCCTGTTTCCATCCCGCAACGAGCGGCAACTTCGAAAATCCTTCAAAAGAGCCGAGTTGGTGTTGGGGCTTGAGCGAGAGATTGGCAGTCTGAGTGACGCCGACCTTAAAGCGCGCTTTCAAGTCCTGCGCCAGAAGGCTATTGCCGCACAGGGTTCGGCCAAGGAGATGGATGTCCTTTTGCCTGAGAGTTTTGCGATCACTCGGGAGGTGTGCGACAGGCGCCTCGGGATCTGGCAGATCTTCAACCCCAAACACGGCTTCAACTTTCAGGGAGCTGCGCCGGCAATTCTCGAAGCCGTGGACACGATCCGCCAAGCCGTCCAGGATGGCCGTGGGCCCCATGAAGTGCATCTCAAGGCGGAGTTCTACGCCGAAATCCGCGGCCTCTACCCCGAAAGCAAACCCCCTTTCAGGATGCAAAGCTTTCCAGTCCAACTGGTGGGGGGGATGGTATTGCATGAGGGAAAAATCGCCGAGATGAAAACCGGTGAAGGCAAGACCCTGACGGCCGTGAATGCCGTCGTCCTCAATGCGTTGGCGGGGCAGGTTTTCGTGGTGACGGTGAACGATTACCTTGCCGGTCGTGATGCGGCCTGGATGGCCCCGGCGTACCTTTTCCTCGGGTTGACCTGTGGATCCCTCAAGTCCCAGATGCCCCAGGAATTTCGCAAGGCCGTGTATTCCTGCGACATCGTCTACGGGACCAACAGCGAATTCGGCTTCGATTACCTCCGGGACAATATGGCCTCCAAAATCGAGGATCAGGTGCAAAAGCGCCGTCGGTACGCCATCGTGGATGAAGTCGATAGTGTGCTGATCGACGAGGCCCGCACCCCTCTGATCATTTCGGGTCGCCCCGACCGCAATCAGACCCCGTACATGAAGGCTCATGAGGTCACGGCTTATCTCGAGCAGGGCCGCCACTTCACGCTGGAGGAGAAGCACCACAGTGCCAGCCTCACCGAGGAGGGGGTGGCCAAGTGTGAGGAGCTTCTGGAGATCCAGAACATGTACCACGGACGCAACATGGAATGGCCCCACCTTGTGGAGAATGCCATCCGCGCCCGCCATCTTTACAAACTCGACAAGGACTACGTCGTCGATGTGGACCCGGAAAGCGGCCGCCAGGAAGTGATCATTGTCGACGAGTTCACCGGTCGCATGCAGTATGGCCGCCGTTGGAGCGATGGATTGCACCAGGCCATTGAGGCCAAGGAAGGGTTGCAGACCCGCGAGGAAACCGTGACCCTGGCCACGATCACCATCCAGAATTATTTCCGCATGTTTGAGAAGCTCGCGGGAATGACAGGCACGGCATGGACGGAAGCCCAGGAATTCCACTCGATCTACGGCCTTGACACCATGGTGATCCCCACGCACCGCAAGATGGTGAGGATGGATCACCCCGATGTGATCTACGGGACCTACGAGAGCAAGATGCGGGCCATCACGAGGGAAATCGAGGAGTATCACGGCCGCGGCCAGCCTGTGTTGGTAGGCACCGTCAGCGTCTCGAAGAGCGAGGACCTCAGTGCGCGCCTGCGGCGCAAGGGGATCCCCCACGAGGTTCTCAATGCCAAGCACCATGCCCGTGAAGCCGAGATCATCGCCAAGGCCGGGGCCAGGGGAGCCGTGACCATTGCCACCAACATGGCGGGCCGCGGAACGGACATTGTGCTGGGACAGGGAGTCCAGGAGCTCGGTGGGCTCCATGTGTTGGGCACGGAACGCCATGAGAGCCGAAGAATCGACAACCAGCTTCGTGGGCGAGCCGGGCGCCAGGGCGATCCTGGTTCCTCACGATTTTTCCTTTCGCTTGAGGATGACCTGATCCGCATCTTTGCCGGCGAGTGGATGCGCACCATGATGCAGAAAGGGTTGCCCGAGGATGAAGCCCTTGAAAGCCGCCTGGTCTCCCGCAGCATCGCCAGGGCCCAGAAGCGTGTGGAGGAGCACAATTTCGGCATCCGCAAGAACCTCATTGAATATGACGATGTGAAGAACGAGCAGCGGCGCCTCGTGTATGAGGAGAGGCAGGCCATCCTTGAAAACAGGGACATCCGGCGGCAGGCCTTGGCGGTGGTGGGCGATGCCCTGGATTCCATTGCCGCAGACTGCCTGGGCCAGGATGTGAGACCTGTCGACCGGGATGGTACGGCCCTGGCCTCCTGGTGCAAGGCCAATCTCGGGTTTGAGCCCGATTCGCGCACTTGGCAGGATTCCGCCAGGGCTGTAGGGGAATGCCTTGCGGAATTCGAAAAGCGCTATGTGGAGCTGGAAGCCAAGGTTGGCAAGGAGCAGATGGATCTTCAGGTTTCCTATCTCCTCCTTTACAAGCTCGACAACAAGTGGAAAGAGCATCTGCAGGAAATGGACAAGCTCCGCAGTGCCATTGGCATGCGGGGTTATGCCCAGATCGACCCCAAGATTGCTTACCAGAAGGAGGGCTACGAGTTGTTTGACGAGATGCTCGTCAGCTATGCCCAAGAGGTGGCTTCTCTCATCCTCAAGGTGGAAATTTCCGAGGAGGAAGCCCAGAGGGACCTTGAGCAACTCAACAAGATCGCCGCTCTCATTCATGAAGCCGCTCCAGCGGGGCCCGTGGCCACTCCCCAGCCTGCCGAGCCCAAGACCCTGACTGCCGAAGCCAAGGGCGTCACGGCTGTCAGGGAAGCCCCCAAGGTCGGGCGCAACGAACCCTGCCCCTGTGGCAGCGGCAAGAAGTTCAAGAACTGCCACGGCGGCGCCCAGGCCTGACTTGGTCGATTTCCTTTTGGGCCTCGTGCTCTTGGCCACCTCGCCGCTCTGGGGGTTATGGCTTCTATCAAAATCCCATCGCCGGGCCCATTGGATCGAGCGCCTTCGGAGATTGCAAACCGGTTCCTTCGATCTGTGGGTGCATGGTGCCAGCGTGGGGGAGATCCTGGCGCTTGAAACATTGCTCACGGGTCTTCGTAGGGAGAGGCCGACACTAAGGATCCTTGTCACGGTGAACACCTTGGCCGGGAGGGCAGCGGCCAAGGCGAAATATCCCTACTGTGCCGTGCAGTTGGCCCCTTTGGATTGGGGTCCCATCCTGCGCCGTTTCATGAAGGGGCTCAATCCCAAGCTCCACATCCTTTCCGAGCTCGATATATGGCCTTCTCGCCAAAGGGAACTCTCGCGTAGGGGCATTCCCACCTTGGTGGCCGGAGCGCGGATGAGCGCCAAAGGTTTCCAGCGCACACGGTGGGCTTGGTTTCTCATGGGTCCCGCCTATGGCCACGTGCAACACTGGGCCTGCAGGGATGAGGCGACAAAAGACCGGCTGGCTCAATTGGGCATCGAACCGACTCGACTGGCCGTTTCCGGCTCACTCAAATTCGATGCCCTGCTTGGCCCTCTCAAGCCCGTTCCCGAGGCGGCCAGACTGGTCGGTGATCGCCCTTGGGTGGTGGCCGGGAGCCTTCACCCGGGGGAAGAGGGGCCCTTCATCGAGTTGGCCAAACGTGGGGTTTGCAGGGTGTTGTTGGCTCCGCGACACCTTCACAGGCTGGACCAGTTTGAGATGGCCATCCGATCAGCCGGAGTGGAACACGAACGATGGACGTCATGGAGGAACGAGGGGGTTCCTTTGGTCCTAATGGATGAAATGGGAGTTTTGGCGCACCTCTACTCCAAGGCCAGCGTGGCCTTCGTGGGGGGGTCGCTTGTTCCTGTGGGAGGACACAATATGCTGGAGCCCGCGCGCTTCGGCGTCCCCGTGGTGGTGGGTCCACATACCCATCATTTCGAGGAAGAAATGGCAGCCCTGCGTCTGAGGGAAGGAGTGATGGAAACCTCCCTTGAAAAGGCCGCCCGCGATATCCAGGGTCTGCTTTCGAGCCGCAACCGGTGTGAGAGCATGGGCCGTCAGGCTCGCTCGGGACTGGAAGGCCTGGCGGGGGGATCGACCCGTGTGCACACTCAGGTGATGGCGATGCTGGAGCCGGGGTAATTTTGGGCTCCCAATCTTCCCACGGACCTCGCAATCTTTTGCAGTCAATTCCGATTCATCTCATGAAATTTTGACGACAGGATCCCTCACACTTCTCCTATGGTAAGATAGTGCCCCACCGGTCGCGCGCGGCCTGATGAAAGGACACACCATGAGCTATCTGTTCACCAGCGAATCAGTCTCCGAAGGCCATCCCGACAAGGTCGCCGACCAGATCAGCGACGGGGTGCTTGATGCCATCCTGGCCCAGGACCCCACCAGCCGTGTGGCCTGTGAGACACTGGTGACCACGGGTCTCGTGGTGATCGCCGGTGAAATCACCACTAAGGCCCAGGTGAACTACGCCGACATTGCCCGGAACACACTCCGGAACATCGGTTACACCGATGGAAGCTTTGGCATCGACGGCAATTCCTGCTCTGTGATGGTGACCCTCGACAAACAGAGCCCCGACATCGCTCAGGGTGTGACGGCGGGGCAGGGCCTGCACAAGGAAATGGGCGCCGGTGACCAAGGTCTGATGTTCGGCTATGCCTGCCGTGAGACGCCTGAATTGATGCCGGCTCCGGTGATGTACAGTCACAAGCTCGTGCAGTATCTTTCTAAGCTGCGCAAGTCAGGGAAGATCAAGTACCTCAGGCCCGACACCAAAAGCCAGGTCACCATGGAATACGACGACAGTGGCAAGCCCCTCAGGGCCCATACCGTGGTGATCAGCACCCAACACGCCCCCGAGGCGAAATATGCCACGATCCGCCGCGACATGATCGAGAAGGTGATCAAGAAGGTCATCCCCTCGAAGTATCTCGATTCAAAGACCATCTACCACATCAATCCCACCGGCCGTTTTGTGATTGGTGGCCCCCACGGCGACTGCGGTCTGACAGGCCGCAAGATCATCGTGGACACCTACGGTGGCATGGGCCGCCATGGCGGTGGCGCTTTCAGTGGGAAGGATCCCAGCAAAGTGGATCGCAGTGCCTGCTATGCCGCGCGCTATGTGGCCAAGAACTTGGTGGCGGCGGGTCTTGCCGATCGTTGCGAGGTTCAAGTGAGCTATGCCATTGGCGTGGCGAAACCCCTGTCCATTCGTATCGATACATTTGGTACGGGTGCGTTGCCCGAGGGTGCTTTGGTGAGGTTGGTGGAGCAGCATTTTGATCTCACACCTTCCGGTATCATCCGCATGCTGGATTTGAGAAGGCCGATTTATCAGGCCACTGCCGCCTATGGGCACTTTGGACGCCCCGGGTTCAGCTGGGAGAAAACCGACAAGGTTGCAGCACTTAAAAAAGCGGTTTCGGGGGCCAAAAAATCGCGTTCAGCCTCTTGAAATAACTCAAAATCGACGGCTCGACCTCAACGGCCTGCCTGAACATACCCTCTTTTGGGGTATAGTACAGGCATTGTTCTAATCCATAACTCATTCCCAAAGGGAGAGATAAGTATGAAGAAGAAAATCAACAAGGGCTTCACGCTCGTGGAGATTCTCGTGGTGATCGCCATCATCGGGATTCTCATGGCGCTGGTTCTGCCCCAGCTCCAAAAGGCCCGTGAAAAAGCCAATATCACCAACTGCGCGAGCAACTTGAAGCAGTTGTCCCTGGCTATCGAGGAATACAAGAACGTCAAGGGACAAAGGCGCTCTTGGCCCAGCATCACGGGAGCCAAGATCCCTCCTTCAACGACGGGAACAAACTGCTTCACCTCGACGCTGTCGGGTGTCCGATTTGCCGAAGCCCTTTGCAATGGTCGGGCTCCTGTCATCAGGGACTGCGCCATTTTCAACTGCCCGTCCAACACCCAAAACGTGGTGGCTTCAGGCAACAGCGGCTGGAATCAGACGAACTTCAAATACGATTTTGGCATTGGCACGACCACTTCCCTTGCCTATTGGTTTCGTTACAACGATTCCTATCCATTGAGGGGTGGAGCCGAAAATGCCAATACGCCAGTCGCATGTGACGTGACCCAAGGCACGGGTGCCGGCAAATTGAACAACCACTCGGATGGTGCCAACATGCTCTATCTTTCAGGGAGCGTTGAGTTCCTTGACCTGGATGGAATCATGAACAATTACACCTTCGATGACAACGGATTGATGACGAATAGCGACATCATCGTCGGCGAATAATTGGTTTGAATCTTAGGAGCCACCCCTTCGGGGGTGGCTTTTTTTTTGCCACTAGAGAGGCGGGGATTGAACGTGAATCCACCCAATGAAAGCGAGCAACGCGGCGATTTGAGGTCGAAGCTTGTTGCCATCACATTTTTCATAGCATTTGCCGTGTTGCATTTCATATGCACGATCCCCAATTTCATGCCCCGACTCTTTGAGAGCGTGGTATCCACCAAGGCTGTGGTGGTGGTGGTGGTGGCTTGGTTGTTTGTCTTGCTGTTGGTGATCAGTTACGGAGTGAAGGCATTCCACTTGGCTTTCCGCAGCACACTGATCGCTCCGATGTTGGCCATCTTGGGCACTTCCTGGATTTCCTCCATGATGGGAGACCATTCTTTTTTGGGTCCCTATGAATTGACGCAGGAGCTTGCCTGGGGCGTGTGGATCCTGATGGCATTTCATCTGTGGAGAGCCAAGGATTCCTTGGTGTGGATCGGGGGGCTGGTCTTGGGCACCCTTTTGGTCACCCTGACCTGCAATATGGCCCATGTCGCTGGGTTGGCGATGGGAAGGCTCAGGGGAGGCAAGGAGCTCTTGAGTCTGGATGCCATGAAGCACATGCTTCTGATGGCGGGTTTTGACTACCCTTTCTACAACTGTAATTTCAATGCCGCCTTCCTGATGGCGCCTGTGGTGGGGGTCTTGTTGGCCTGGAGATTCCGCGTGTGCCGCAACTCGTTATGGCTTGTGGCGGTGCTCTTCGGTGTGCTGGCCATTGCAGTGGGCATGGTTCTTTCAAAGGCCAGCATGCTGGTGCTTTCGTTGGGGGGGCTGGCACTATGGCTTGGTCCGAAGTGGGTATCGAGAATACCGCGAAGGAAATTTGGATGGTACTCCACCTTGACAGTCTTGGCGGGCCTTGTGTTGGTGGGTTGGATCTTGAATCGTTTCTCCCATGATGAAGATTTCATGCTCGACTCCAGTTCCGGGGCGAGAATGGAAATGTGGCAGGGCGTGGTGGCCCTTGTGTCACCCGAGGGCCCCCGGATGAAGCCCACAAGGCTCTACCCCTGCACCGGTCCCCGCTGGGGCGACGGCGTGGACAAGATGCGCAGGCTTCTTCTGGGATGGGGGCCCGGAGCCTACCCCGCCGTCTCGGCCGTAGCCCGGCCGACCTCCTACTACGCCGGGAGCTACACCAGCGATTACAGCGAACATCCCCACTCCAGTTTGATGAGCTTCTTGTTCGATGGGGGACTGCTGGGTTTGGCGGCCGGGCTGTGGCTTTTCCTGAGGTTATTTTTCTTATTGGGTCGGCTCGGGAGGGTTCCCGGGGTCCCAGGAGCTGTGGCACGTGTGCTCCTGGGAGTTTCGCTATGCATGGCGGCCTATTCACTTGTCAGCGTGGAAGGTCATTATTCCGAGGTGCGAGTTTGGTGGGCCGTGGTGATCGGAGGCACGATGGCCCTTGAGCTGGCCCATCGCAAGTTAGAGCCTCGCGCGCCCAAGGAGTTCGCCCTGGGTTTCACCTTGGTATTCTTGGCCGTGGCCTTGGGAGTCATGGGGCGCTTCATCTTGGTGGTGGCTCCCCGCACCCTGTATCTCTCTGATGTGAAGAAAGCCTATGGAGCCTTGTTGAGTCCTGAGGAATTGGAGGGGGCCTTGTTGCGGGTTGAAAGATCCTGCCTCTTGCCCGAGGGAAGGACCTTCATGTGCATGAATGCGATCATGGGGCTCAAGGATGCCGCCCTGTTGCGTGAAAATGAGGTGGGACGCATCCAGGCCTTGATGGCGGATCGTGATCCCACGTTGTCGGGACGTTGGAGGATGGCCGCCCTCATCGACCTCCACGAGGCGGTGAGGATGACCCCCGATTTTTCCGACCTCGCCAGACTTTTCGGGGAAGTCCTCTGGAAAATCTCGGAGGAATCCCAGCGCATCGGGCAGCAACAGTTGCCATTTGGCGGGCCCGACATGAACCCGGAAAAAGGACAGGTCCTTGCCGAATCCTGGCTGCATCGAGCCATCATCAAGGGAGACCAGGATGCCCTGATCTTTGACACGCTACGCCGCATGCCCACCTTGAATGAGCGTTTGGGCCAGAGGATTCTCGACCATCCCATCTTCAACGACACCTTCCGTCGTCGGGCACCCTCGAAAAACATCCGCTTACCCTTGAGATTCAACTACGCCTTCTTCCTACTTCAGAAGGCCCATCATGCCGGGGCGATCAATGAGGCCCTGGCTGTGGTGCCTTCTCTGCTTCGTGACATGCCGCAGGATCAGGCCTGGATCTTATGCCAGGGACTGGGTGAGGCCTTGCTGTCTCGCCGGGTCGACCCAATGCTGTGGAAAATCCTGGAGCGGGGCGGGCCCACGCCGCCCCAGGAAAGGGAGCGCAACATGAGCCAGCCGGCACGCAGCAGCTGGTTTCTTGAGGTCCTGCGTGATCGACTCTTTACGGGAGAACCGACGGCAGGATGGCTGGAATCGCTTCCCCCGGATATCAGGAGCAACGCCAAAGTCATGGAATTCAAGCGCCTGCTCGACGGGGGCCCCCCCCGTTGAGGCCCTCAATCCTTTGATATAATCCCTCGCGTGAAACACGGATTGCGGACCCTGCTGTTGCTCTTGATCATCCTGCCACTGGGCGCGGCGGAGAGACTCACGCCCTTGGGCATCAAGGTGGGTTCCCTCAGGGAATTTTTGGTGCCTGGGGACTCCGGGAACGTGGCCTATTGGGTGATCACCTATCGGCTCGACAACAGCACGGGAGAGGATAGGGAGCTATCCCTCCGGGCCTGGATCCAGACTGATGTGAAGAGGGTGGACCAGGAAGAGGAAAGGTATGCCGACATCCAGCATGTCTCCCTGCGCACCCTTGTGGAAGGCAAGGATCAACGACGCTACACCACTTCCCTTGGGATGTCTGAATTTCCCATCCGTCGCGGTGAAGTGCGCGATGGCATCCTTATTTTTCCCCGTCCCGATCGACGGGCCGATAGGGTTTCCCTCCATTTGGACGGGCTGACCAAGGTGGTGATCGCCAAGGAATCCAAGGATCGCCTCATGAAGCTGAGTGCCGACCGTGTGGTTGTGGCGCGTCCACGATGGGTGGATTTTGATGGGCGTTCCGAGGAAAGACTCGACCCCTACACGGCGCAGGATTTCGAGCTTTCTGAAGGTACCACCTTCAAGGAACGGATGGTCTACCGCGAGGTGTTTGTGCGGCAGGGTGATGAATTCCATGTCCACATGGATGCCATCGAGGGCGTCAGGAACCAGCCGGAACGCTGGATCCTCGTGCTCACCCCCCCTGGAAATTAAAGGAGGCCCGGGTGGGCCTCATCGACACCCTGCTGGGCAAGGACAGCGCTGATCCTTCAAGGGTGGTGCGGAGTTTTCGCCGGGCCCTGACCCTGATCTCTAGTCCCGAGCAAATCCGCAATCACCTCCTGGGAACGGTACGCGAGACTTTTTCCGCTCCCAGGGCGGCTCTCTTTGAGCTTGATGAGGATGCCAATGTCTTCACGCCTGTGGCCTCACAGGGTGTTGGTTCCCCTCCCGCTGCCAGCTTCTCTTTTGCCGACAAGCTTGTGGCTTGGATGAATGCCAACCGCCGCCATGTCGATTTGGTCCGTGACAAGGGGCTCTGGGCGATGTGCGGCGAGGACGAGAGATCGCGATGGACCTCATGGGGCATGGAGCAGGTTTTTCCCATCATGACCCTCAATCGATTGACGGCGTTCATGGTGATGGGGGGGCGACCCCTGGATGGTGACAGCCTTGAACTGATGCGCACGCTCCTGAATATGGGAGGGGTGGCCCTGCACAACGCCCTTCTGCACCAGCGAAGTCAGCAGGTGGCTGAAAGTTTTCATCGGGCCGAGAAGCTAGCCCTGGCAGGGCAGCTTGCAGCTGCTGCGGCCCATGAAATCCGCAACCCCCTCACCAGCATTCGGTCCAGCGTGCAGTTTGTGCTGGGTCGTTTGGCCGAAGGCGACCGATCCAAGGCCATACTTTCGGATGTCCTTGGTGAGGTGGATCGCATCAATGGTGTCGTGGAGGGATTACTTTCAAGCGTTCGACCTAAGGCGCCGGCCTACCAACGTGTGGATTTGATCGATCTTGTCGGAAAGGTTGCGGCTCCCTTCCAACGCCGCGAAGGACTCAAACTGACCTTGGATCTCGATGAAAAGGCCCGTGAAGCCGTCTGCGATCCCGACCAGATCCGCCAGGTACTCCTGAATCTTCTGCAGAATGCCGACCAAGCCATGGAAGGCAAGGGCGAGATCCGAGTTGAACTGCGCCTGGAGCCCACACGTTCCGAAAAAATCCGTTCGGTCAGCGCCCTCCAGACCAGGGTCACGGTGGTGGACAAGGGCCCCGGCATCAAGCCTTCCGTGATCAAGAAAATCTTTGATCCCTTCTTCACCACCAAGGCCAAGAACAAGGGTACAGGCCTGGGACTCTCCATCTGCCGTGGTATCGTGGAGAAACACGGGGGTGAAATGGCGGTGCATTCGGTTGAGGGACAGGGTGCCTCCTTTGAAATTCTCCTGCCGGTGAACACGCTGTGAAACCCCGCATCCTTGTGGTCGACGATGAGACCGCGATCTGCAACATCGTGGCGGCTCTTCTGGAGGACAGATCCTACGAGGCGGTCACCTGCGGATCGGCTGAGGAGGCTGAAAAGTGCCTTTCCGATGCGACATTCGATCTGGTGATCACCGATTTAGCCTTGCCTGGGAAAAGTGGACTGGACCTGCTGACAGTCATCAAGGCGGCCTATCCTCGACTGCAGGTCATCATGATGACGGCCTATGCCACGGTCAAAACGGCTGTAGAGGCCATGAAACTTGGGGCCTTTCACTATGTGACGAAGCCCTTTGACAACGACGAGCTGATGGTCAATGTGCAACGGTCCCTCGAAATGGGATCCTTGGCGCATCGTGTGGAGCGGTTGGAGGGGGCTCTCCGGGAAAAACACCAGTTCCGTTCATTGATTGGGTCATCGTCGGCCTGGGCGACCGTGATTGACCAACTCGACAAGCTGTCGCGTGTGGAAGGCCCCGTTTTGATCACTGGCGAAAGTGGCACCGGAAAGGAAAAGGCTGCCCAAGCCATCCATTATTCCAGTCCCCGGCAGAAGGGTCCCTTTGAAGCCGTCAATTGCGGGGCCGTGCCCGCCACACTGGTGGAGAGTACATTTTTCGGCCACAAAAAGGGCGCCTTCACCGACGCCCGGGAGGATCGCCAGGGATGTTTCGAGAGGGCCCACAAGGGCACGTTGTTCCTTGATGAGGTCACCGAGATGCCCCTCGAAGCCCAGGTGAAACTCCTGAGGGTCTTGCAGGAAGGGGAGGTGGTGCCTGTGGGGGGGTCCAAGCCTGTGAAGGTTGATGTGCGAGTGTTGGCCGCCACCAACCGTGATCTCGAGAAGGAGGTGGCCGAGGGCCGCTTCCGTCAGGATCTCTATTTCCGCTTGA
Organism: Planctomycetota bacterium; assembly: GCA_050251015.1. Classification (GTDB taxonomy): domain Bacteria; phylum Planctomycetota; class JBFWNO01; order JBFWNO01; family JBFWNO01; genus JBFWNO01. The sequence continues at coordinate 1,729 of JBFWNO010000048.1, read as the reverse complement.
ATGTCCTGGGACTCGACATGCCTCCGCTCCGGAAGAGGCAGGGCGATGTCTCCTTGTTCATGGATCATTTCGCTGCGCAAGTGAACGCCAAGGAGAAATTGGGTGTCACGGGTTTTTCGCCCGAGGTGCGCCGGCTGTGCGAGTCCTATCCTTGGCCAGGCAATGTGCGGGAGCTCGAAAATTTTGTCTATCGCATGATGGTGACGGCCCAAGGACGGCGGGTGGAGGAATCGGATCTTCCCGACAGGATGAAGACGGCCACGGCCGTGGAATTCGAGAAGGGAAGTTGGGGTTCAGGTGACTTGGCCTCTCTTGTGGCCCAAGCTGTTGAGAAGCTGGAGAAGGAGCTTATCCGCCAGCGTCTCGAGATGTTTGATGGGGCCAAGGCCCAGACGGCTGAGGCATTGGGTATCAGCCGGAAGACACTCTTCAACAAGATGAAGCAATACGGGATGGAGGCTTAAGGAAGCACTTCAGCCGGCATTGCGGTCGATCAGTTTGTGGCAGCGTCCGCAAATACGACTGACACGTGTGGTGTTGAAATCCCTGTCGCACATCAGGCAGGCGCGTTTCTTGCGTGAGAGGTTGATGTGGCGGATATCCGATTCAAATTGGCTGAGGGCGCTGATCATGGTGTTGTCCTATCGTGTCTGGTTGATTGGGATGACCCTGTTTTCAATGCCTTCAGCGGCAGAGGGCCATCAGATCAGGGTTGGAGCGGATCAGGTTCATGAGGAAGGCCACTCCGAGGCTCAGGATTACGCTTCTGACAAGGAGGGGGGAGATGACCAGGTTTCTCATGTTTTTCCCTTTCCAACCGGGATTGTGCATAGGGTGTGCCAAACTCATCTTTTGAGTCTTAGATAACACAAACCCTTGCCATTTCATGAGTTGTGCGTTGATGTCAGAGTGCCTGTTGAGGTAAAATCGCGGGTAAGGCATTACCCATGGGTCACTCGCGACACATTGCCATCCTCACCAGGCATGATTTGGAACAACGTGAAGAATCGTTGCTGGGGCCCTATGCTGTATTTTCAGGCCGCACAAAAGGGCGGGTTCACGATGAAGCCCCTCACCCTTATCGAACGGAATTCCAAAGAGATAGGGATCGGGTGATCCATTCCAGTGCCTTCAGGCGTCTGGAATACAAAACTCAAGTGTTTGTGAACCATGAAGGCGACTACTACCGGACGCGCCTGACACACACCCTTGAAACTGCCCAAATCGCCCGCACGTTGGCCCGTTCGCTTCGACTCAATGAAGATTTGGTGGAGACGGCAGCCCTGGCCCACGACTTGGGTCATACACCTTTTGGCCATGCCGGCCAGGATGTGATGGATGAATTGATGAAGCCCCATGGGGGATTTGAGCACAATCTCCAAAGCCTCAGGATCGTGGAGCTTCTGGAAACCCGGTATCCTCAGTTTCCAGGATTGAACCTTTGTGAGGAAAGTCGGGAGGCCATTGCCAAGCATTCCCCTAAAGACGTGATGGGATTGCCTCCGGGTTGGCCGAGCCTTGAAGGCCAGCTTGTTGATACGGTCGACAGCATTGCCTACCTTTCCGCTGATTTGGATGACGGCCTCCGTAGTGGAATCCTTACACCCGAGCAGATCTCCAGTCTTGATCTGGTGAGCCAGGCCTTGGAGCGCGTGCGACAGAAGTCGCCTCATCTCGACTTCAGGGAGCATCGCCGACCCCTGATCAGCGAGATCATCAACATCCTCAC
>JBFWNO010000047.1:0-18862 GCA_050251015.1 Planctomycetota bacterium | reverse complement strand
CAGTTGATCGGCAAAACCTCGAAAACGGGTTTCCGTTTTTTGTAGCCGATCTTGGCATACTTGTCGCAGCCCTTGGCCTGTTTCACGCCCCAGGACATCACCTCATCCTTCTCGTGGCCTAGGGCTGAGAGCATCGCGGCCTCCTGGTCGGTGAGGCTTTCGATCGGCACGGCGCATTCGGGACAGAGCCTCCGCACCAGACGCTGGGCGATCACGAGCTTGATGGCCGCGGCGCACATGAAGCTGTCGATGCCCATGTCGATGAAACGGGTGATGGTGGAGGGGGCATCGTTGGTGTGCAGGGTGCTCATCACCAAGTGGCCGGTGAGGGCGGCCTTGATACCGATGGCGGCTGTTTCCAGGTCACGCATTTCACCCACCATGATGATGTCAGGGTCTTGCCGGAGGAAGCTCCGGAGCGCGGCCTCGAAGGTGAAGCCGATGGCCGGCTTGACCATCACTTGGTTGATCCCCGGGAGGTTGAACTCCACCGGATCCTCGGCGGTGACGATGTTGGTGTCGGGTTCGTTGAGCATGTTGAGTGCTGTGTAGAGGGTGGTGCTCTTGCCCGATCCCGTCGGTCCGGTGACGAGGATCATGCCATAGGGGTTGTTGACAGCTTCAGTGACATCCGCCAACTGCTTGTCGGAGAATCCCAGTTCATTGACGTGCTTGCCCAGCTTGCCCTGGCCGAGCAAACGCATCACGACCTTTTCACCGAATACGGTGGGTAGGGAGCTCACACGGAATTCCATGCTCTTGCCGCGGGCGATCTTGATCTTGATCCGGCCGTCCTGGGGGATCCGTCGTTCGGTGATGTCGATTTCCGACATGATCTTGAGTCGGCTGGTGACAGCATTTTTCACGCTCACCGGGAGGTTCATCACCTGGTGCAACACCCCGTCGATGCGGAAGCGGACGCGGTAAATCTTTTCAAAGGGCTCGATGTGGATGTCGCTGGCGCCCATCTCGATGGCCTTCAGCAGGATGCCGTTGACCATCTTGATGATGGGGGGGGCCTCGGCCGCCACGCTCAGGCTCAAGGTGTTCCTCTTTTCGTCCTTGTCCTTGACGACCTCGATATCGTCGAGGGCCGCACCCACAATGTCGTCGAACTGGTCGATGTTGACCTGCTCCATCTCCTGGGGGACGCCGGCATCCTCTTCGCCATCCGGAGCCGCCCAGTCCTTCGAGCTGATGGCCATCTTGTTGTCGCTGGCGGCGTTCTTGTTCAGCAGGGCTGCCTCATCGGCGTCGAGGTTCTTCTTGATCTTGGCGGACTCGTCCTTGAAACCGTAGATCTGTTCCCAGCCGTACTTCAAGGCCTTGACGCCGGTGAGAAAAGTCTTGACCGTTTTGTTGGTGCGGAAGGCGATGTCGTCGATGGCGAGGGCATTGGTGGGATCGGTCATGGCCACGTGCAGGATCTTGCCGGTCACTTTCACAGGCAGGCAGTTGTGTTTGCGGGCCATGTCCCAAGGGATGAGCTTCGCGAGTTCCTTGTCGAAACTCATCTCTCCGAGGTCGATGATGGGTGATCCCGTCTGGCGTGTCAGGACATCCAGCAACTGGTCTTCGGTGAGGAATTTTTGCTCGATGAGGGTCTCACCCAAAAAGCTTTTCTTTCTCTGCTGGATGGAGAGGGCCTCCTGCAATTGCTCCGGGGTGATCAGCCCTTCATTGACCAGCATTTCACCGAGTTTTGCCATGGCTTAGTCGAAGAATGCCTTTTCTTCGGCGTAGCGTTCGTTGATCTTGTCCACCAAGGCAGCGACCTTCTCGGGGCTGAGGCCCAGTACGGCCGCACCAGGGCAGGCAGCCGGATTGAGGTCGGTGCGGGGTTGACGCTCACCAATGCCCTTGTAGAGGGCGATCTCGTTGGCCAGGTTCACGCAGGCGGCCAAGGGTTTGTACGAGGCTTGTTCCTGGGAGATTTTCTGGGGTTCCCTTTGAAAGCCCAGAACGCATTCCACCGACTGGCTAAGTTTCCAGTGGCGGGCGACCACGGTGGCCACCTCGGTGTGCGAGAACCCGAAGATTTGCGACTCGAGATCCTCGAAGGTGGAACCCTGGTTGTACATCGCCTCGTAGAGCTGTTCGAATTTTTCGGGGAAGTGGTGTTTGAGGATCACCTTGCCAATGTCGTGAAGGAGGCCGCAGACGAGGGCTTCCTCGTGCAGGGTGACGCGAAGTTCGCTAGCCAGAATGTGAGCGCCGATGGCCACGCCGACCCCGTGTTCCCACATCTTCTGCTCCACCAAACCACTGTCTTTGTAGACGCCCTTGGTGGACGCCGCGACGACCAGGCTTTTCATGGTGCGGGCGCCCAGAAGCACCACAGCCCTGTCCACCGAGGCGATTTCGCGGCTGCATCCGTAGAAGGCACTGTTGGCGATCTTCAGGATTTTCGCAGTGATCCCCAGATCGCTGGAGATGATGCGGGCCAATTCCTTGGTGCTGAAATCCGGATTGCTCAAAAGGGACATGACCTTCATCGCGACCACAGGCATCGTGGGGAGGTCTCCGGCGGCAGTGAGAATTTTTTCTACTTCAGCGGTTTGCATGCTGGGAATTCCATAAGTCTTTATACGACACAGGGTTGCAAAAATCAAGCCTTTGGGTTCAAATACCCGGGCGCACTTGGATTTTCAGGAGCATTATGGCCTTCCTTCACCGTTTGTCCCATCGATTCAACCAGGACGCCTTGGCGGTCGTGATGATCCACGGTGTTTCGGACCTGCCCCTTGAGGATATGACCCGCTGGAACCCCGATGGCAAGCACCTGCATGTGTCGATGTTGGCCGAGGCCCTTGGCATCCTTTCGCGAGATTTCACATCGGTTCCCCTGGAATCCTGGCTGGCCCGACCCGGGGGCGGACCGGCCTGTACCCTCACCTTTGACGATGGCTATGGCGACATGGAACGCCTGATCCTCCCTTTGCTGGAGCGCCATCGCATGCATGCCGCCCTGTTTCCTGTGGTGGAAACCCTGGATGGGGGAAGGCTCTGGATGGATGCCGTGGGCACCGAGGAGTCCTTTTCCCATCCCGACGGCCGACGGTTTTCCCGCAACGAGTTCAAGCGTTTTCTCCGCCAGATGACAACGCCGGAGCGCAAGGCCTTCATGCACGCCGTGTATGAATCAACTGGGGAAAGCCTGCCCATGCTCAACTGGGACGAACTGCGCAGGGTCTCAAACCACCCCTTGATCACCGTGGGCAACCACACACTTTCGCACTGCACCCTCTCGAGAGAAAGCGATGGGGATGTCCTGAGGGAGGTGGGGGAAGCGGCGGATAGGATTCGCCGAGAAGTGGGTTCCTGCACCTTGCTGGCCTACCCTCACGGGGGGGCTGATGATTTCGACCACCGGGCCCAGGCGGCGGCCCGGGCCACAGGCCACACAGCGGCACTCTCGACGATAGATGGCCTTGCGGAAGCTCGCTCAGACAGGTGGGCCCTGCCCCGGATTTCTCTTTCCGCCAACACCTGGACAAGCGGGTACTTCCTCAATGGCCTTTATGGTCTCCGGCGACTGAAATCCAAGATCCTGGGTTGAATGGAGTTTCGGGAGCTTTTACCGGATGACGTGGAGAGATACTCTGCGGGGCAAGGCGATCCAGCCTTTCCTTGGCGCCCGGCGAAAATGGCCTGGCTGAAGGCCAACCCCATGGGGCCTCCCCGGTTATGGGGCGGAATAGAAAATGGGCACTTGAGTGTCACCACGGGGTTGATGCCTTGGCTGGTGGGAGGGGCGAAAGCATGGCAACTGGGCTTGGTGTGGGTTGAGAAGAGTCAGAGAGGACGTGGGTTCTTTCATTCTTTGCTCAAAGCCCTCTTCGCTAACCTTAACGATGGCAGGTCCCTGGCAGGCCCCCTTTACACCCTGCCCAATGAGGCCTCGGCCCCGACCCTTTCAACTTTTCTTGAATGGAACCTTCGCCGGGAAGTTCCGCGGCATGTGTTGAAGCTCAAGAGTCCAGGACGTGGGACGACCCGGGGTCAAGCCATACAGGAGCTGAGCCCCTTTCTGCACTGGAGGTTTGGAGGAGAACATCCCTGGCATCAGGCGGAAGGAGGTTGTGTCTGGCGGGAGGAGCCTGCCCGTCCTGGCGTGGTTCAAGTGGGTCGATGGCCCGAGAGCGAAGAAGCCTGTCGACAGTCGGTGGTGACTCTCTCAGGTTTGACGGGTGTGCGCCAAATTGAATGGGCATCCGAACAGGCTGCGGCGGCATCCCCAACGGATTCCTTCCTGCATCGCCTGGGATTCCGCACTCGTTTCCTGTGGAAGCGCACGCATCGCAATCTCCTCTTGTCCACAGATCCGGGGTTCCCGCCCATCAGCCGGGAGCACTTCGACACCTGATCTCCCACCGCGCTTCAACTGGAATGAAGGGCCACTTCATCTGAGTTGAACGACTCAATTTTCTGACCCGCTCCTTCCGAACACAGAAGAGAGAGTTCGGAGAGAGTCATGCACAAGAGCCAGCTTTTTTACTGCCCGGGGCAGAGTTACGGTATTTCCTGGAACATCTGTTCGGGTCGCCAGATGGCCGGGTTCGACAAGTGTGAGATCTGCCCCTATAAGGAATGGCAGAGCAAGGGACTTCCCGGGTTCAATCCCTATGCTGGCGCCTTTGAAGCAGGGCCGCAACCTTGTACCCCTGCCAGGACGACACCGGACCCCAGGATGGATACCGTCTACCAAGGAATTCCGAAGGCCTTCCTGCCCGAGGATGTGGGTCTGGAACCCAAAGTGGAAAAGTCGGTGTCGTTTTTCAAGATTCTGTACTCCTTGATCTAAAACAGTACAGTTTCAGGGCTCTCAACCCCATATTTCCTCAAAATTGAGGCTTTACAACCTTGGCATCCTTCTTGCATTCCATCCTGTCGTAAACAAGGGGTGTTCGATGAATGAACTGCATGAATGGATGAGGAGGATTCTGGTTGTCTTGGTGAGTGGAGTGTGTCTGTTCGGCCTGTACAAGGCCTGGCAGGAGGGCTATATCAAGTTGGGCTTCGATGGAACCAGGACAGCCCTTGAGATCGGCGAACGCTGATCAGTCAAGTAATTCCACCTGGAAAACCAGGGTGGAATTCGGCGGGATGGGGCCGGCACCATTGGCGCCGTAGGCAAGATTGGCCGGGATCTTGAGGATGGCCTTGGATCCTTTTTTGAGGGCCATGATGCCTTCGTCCCAACCGGGAATCACCTGACCTGTTCCGACCGGGAACTGGATGGGGTCGCCCCTTTCATAGGAAGAGTCGAAGGAAGTGCCGTCCGCCAACCATCCGGAATAGTGGACCTTGACATTGGAACCTTGGGCGGGCTTGTCGCCCTTGCCTTCCCTCAAGGTCAGGATCTTCAGTCCAGAGGGGAGTGTGTTCCAGCGGCCATCGCCATCCTCCAGCTTTGGGAAGATGGGAGCCTCTGGAGGTGTGGCGCTGTCGAGGATGTCGATCTCGAAGAGCAGGGTGGAACCCGGCTTGATCTTGCCCATGTCCTTGTTGCCGTAACCCATGGACGGTGGAATCATGAGGGTCAATTTGGAGCCGACCTTGAAACCGGGAATCACCTTGTCCCACCCAGTGATCAACCGGCCCTTGCCAACGGGGAACGACACGCTCTCACCACGTTCACGGGAGCTGTCAAAGACCTGTCCGCGCTGGCCGCCGTTGAAGGTCAGTCCATGGTAATGGACCTTCACCAGGTCGCCCGGCTTCACCAAGGGGCCTTGGCCCTCCTCGCGGACGACAACCTGCACCTTGTCGGCGATGTCAGCACTCCAATCACTTTCGGAGTTCACGCGGGTCCATGACGACGATGAAACCACTGGCTCATTGTCGGAAGCCGTCTTGAACTTGGGTTCGCTTCCAGCGGGCTGCTGGGATTGCGCTGTGCCATCGGGATACTTCTTCATGCTGGCCTCTTTCGTCTCGGATGTCTCGGGGATGTCCCGGCTTTGACTTTCACCGCAGGCGGCCAGCAGTGTCACGAGGACGAGGGAAAGAAGGTTGTGGCGCATGCGAACTCCTTGTTGCAAGGGGCGGATTATACGCCGGTCCGAGCAAGGAAACAGAGGTCTGCAAACGCATGAAAGGAGGGGTGAGGGTCCTCATCAGGGGCAGATTGATGGTGGCATCGTGTGTCACTTGCGCCCTGTACACATGACCCAATGGATGGGTGCTAGTTTGGGTGCGCGCCCTGGCCGCTGCGGCAGAAAGGGCCCAGTCGGTAAGAGTGTCGGAGCGTGGTCCGGAGTAGGGAGGTCTTGTCACCTGGGCCATGACAAGAGTCGCTGCCCATCCAGGGTTGGGATGATCGGCACGCGCGTCTTGGACTAACAGGGCCCTGGACGCGGATTCGGCAGCCTGGTCAAGGGCGATCGAAGATTCCACCAGTAGGCCGTACTGCAGGAGGCAAAAGATCATCAGCATGACTCCCGGTACCAGGAGGGCAAATTCCGTGAGGGCAGCGCCCCGCTGACTCAGGGAACGGGATAGGACCATGATGTTTCCCTCGAGCGCATCGATTCTGTGAGCAAATTCCGGAGCGAGTCCGGGAGCCTGGGACCGATGGCGGACAGGATAAGCAGTGAGGTCAGCAAGAGGGCCAGGGCATATTCCGTGAGCACCTGGCCGCGCCTCATGGGGCGCCTGCCCTCCATGGCGTCATGCACCACGGCCTCACTGGTGTCATCGAGTTTGGATCCCGAGGGAAGCCCGCGTGCAAGCCGTGTGATCTGCCCCTTGAAACCCTGGAGCATGTCCATCACATAAAGGGCCGTGCCCTCACCGTCAAGATTGGCCCCCGTACCAAGGACAATCTCACGGAATGAACCTTCCTTCACCCTGCGGGCCAGTTGGCGGAGGGTCAGGTGCTCCTCGGTCACCCCGTCGAGGGGGCTCAGGGTTCCTGTGAGCACATGGTAAAGACCCTTGTAGGCACCCGACCTCTCAATCTTGTGGAGGTCCCTGGGGTGTTCCACCACGCACAGGAGGTCCTTGTCGCGGGAATCGTCTTCGCAGATGCTGCAGGGATCGGTGTCAGAAAGATTGAAACAGGTCCGGCAATGATGCAGTTGGGATCCGAGTTTCATGATGGCTTCGGCAAGGGGCAGAGCCCTTTCCGGTGGGATCACCATGAGGTGGTAGGCGATACGCTCGGCACTGCGCCGACCGACGCCGGGTAACTTTTCCAGTTCGGCCACCAGGGCTTCCATCAACCGACTGCCACTCATGGGCTCATTGTGCCATCAGACAGCCCTGGGCTCAATGACGTCGCTTGACACGCCAGCTTGGGGCTTCCTATGATGCATGCGTTGACACGTTTGGTGACGTTGGATTTTCAGGTCGCCATCACATTTGAAATCAAGGAGACCTTCCATGCTTAGCCTCAATAAAGTCATGCTCACGGGTCGTCTTGTACGCGATCCCGAGCTCAGGCAGACAGCCACCAGTGTTCCCGTCTGTGACATCACGGTGGCCCACAACCGCCGATTCAGGGGCGCGGATGGTGAGCTCAAGGATGAGGCCACCTTTGTCGACGTGACATTCTGGCGCAAGAGTGCTGTGAAGCTGGTGGAGTTCTTCCGCAAGGGTGACCCTATTTATGTGGAGGGGCGCCTCTCCATGGACCAATGGACCAGCAAGGACGGCTCCCGCAAGACCAAGGTCAAGATTGCGGCCGATGAATGGCGTTTTGTTCAGCCGACCTACCATGTGGAAGGCGAGGACCGCGAAGGGGATGATTACGAGGATGATGGCGACTTCGAGGATGATTTCGAGGACGATCACGGGGAGCGCTCCCGAAGCCTGAGATAGTCGCTTCGCTTATCATGGATCCTTGTCTTGCATAAGAGGAGAGAGACATGAAACGCCCCCTATTGGCCCTTCTGGTCCTGTTGTCTGCCTGTTCCGTGTGGAGCCGTTCACCTTCGATGTGGATGGATATCCGCCCTTTGTGGGAGGATCGTATCGCCACCCGCGTGCATGGTGACCATTTTGGAGGGACCCCCGAGGCCAAGGTGACCTGTTTCGTGATGCCCGATGGAGAAACCCCTGAAGTGCGGATCCTCGTATCGGCGAGGCTCTCGGGTTCCGATGCTTCAGCCCGCAACGCCTTGTCGGAAAAGGTGGAACTGGTTGTGCGTGATGTGATGCGTTATGCCAGCGATGTGCCCAGCTTTGATACCAGCCGCATTGTCATCCAGCTTTCAGCCTACGCTGGAGATAGACAGGTGTGGGAATACAAGAACCGCTCCTGGGCCGAACTGCCCGGCACCACAGACGACAGCCAACTGCTCGCCGAGGCTCATGCTTTGCAGATGAGCCTGGCCAAGCAACACAAGCTCGAGTAGCGGAGGCTCTTAGCCTGTCAGGCGGGCTTGCTGAAGCCTGCGGAGGGACTTGAGGCGCTCGCGCTTGGCCTTCCTGCGGACGGCGGTGGGTTTGTCGTACTGCGTCAGCTTCCGGGTGTCCCTGAGGATCCCTGCGTTGTTGCAGTTGCGCTTGAAGCGCTTGAGGGCCTTCTCCACGTTCTCGCCGTTCTTCACAAAAATCTTGACCAAGCCATACCTCCTGAGGGTTGCAAATTTTAGCGGGTAAGTTCAAGCTGTCAATGAGGTTATGGCTGTTTTTCCACCACCCCCCACACTTTCCAGGCGTCTTCCGGGCCTTATGGACCTCTCTGGGGCGGCTTCTTCGGGACTATTCAGCCGCCCCCTGACCTGGCTGGATACAGCATCACCAAAGCCGGATTCACGGTGGAGCCTCTTCGCCGAGGAGCCCCGCCATATCTTGGTTTCCAAGCATGGCTCGGCCTTGGTGGATGGGAGCGGGACCCGTGACGATCCCCTGACCCTCCTTTCCAGGATCCACCAAAGCCGCAGTTTTTACGACTTGGACGAGAAGCCCTGGCCAGGGATGGTGATGGCCCTGAGCTATGACCTCAAGGATTCCCTGGAGCCCACCTCCGCCCTGCCCCAGCCCGACACCAGTTTCCCCGACATCGTGGGGATGGCGCATGACATCTGGGCGGCCGTGGACCACAGCCAAGGCGAAACCTGGGTCTTGGGGATGAACCATGACCGGCGTTCCGATTTCAAGGCTCGTTTCGAAAGTTTTTGCCAAAGGCTGTCACAGGCCGTGGGAGCCCCCAAAACTGCAGCCCATAGCGTCAGGGCGGGTACCTCCGACATGGGAAAGACCGCCTACTTGCAGGCGTTCAGGCAGGTCCAGGAAGCCCTGCGACGCGGGGATGTGTATCAGGCCAATCTCACTCGGCGCCTGACAGCCCAGCTTTCCGGTGATCCCCTGTCGCTGTATCTCAGGCTTCGAGAGCGGAGCCCATCTCCCTTCGGGTGCTTCCTGGAATTCGCCGACCAGGCCATCCTGTGCGCCTCACCCGAGCGGTTCGTGCGCATTGAGAAAGGGAGGGTGGAAACCTGCCCCATCAAGGGCACGAGACGGCGCAGCCCTGATGCAGCGGAAGACAGGCGATTGCAGGATGAACTTTTGGCCAGTGATAAGGACAAGGCCGAGCTGACCATGATCGTGGACCTTTGCAGGAACGACCTTGCAAGATTCTGCCAGCCAGGATCGATCAAGGTCGATGACCTCAGGCGGCTTGAAACACATGCGGGTGTACATCACACCGTGGCCACGGTGTCGGGCCAGCCTCCATGGCCCTGGCACTTTGCCGATCTTGTCAGGGCGGTTTTTCCCGGCGGGAGCATCACGGGGGCCCCTAAGGTGGCGGCGATGAAGCTTTTGGCCGCTCTGGAGCCTGCCAGGAGGGCCTTTTACACTGGGAGCATATTCGTAGCCGATGCTGCGGGAAGGCTCGACAGCAACATTCTCATACGCACCCTTTTGTGCGATCATTCCCAGCTCAGTTTCCAGGTGGGTGGAGGCGTGGTGATCGACAGCGACGCCGAAGCCGAGTGGGAGGAGACATCCCACAAAGCATCCAGCCTTTTTGACACGCTGGGACTTCTGGAATCGGAATTCACCTGAACTAAGGGAGAGGGCCAATGAAAGTTTACGACCATATCATGCAGGCTGTTGGCCAGACCCCCTGTGTCCGCCTGCACAAGGTGACCCAGGGCCTGGATGCCGCCGTGTACGTCAAGTGCGAACACCTGAATCCCGGGGGTTCCATCAAGGATCGCATTGCCATCCACATGGTGAATAAGGCTGAAGAACGCGGCGACATCAAACCCGGGGCCACCCTGATCGAGCCCTCGAGCGGGAACACTGGGGCCGGCTTGGCGATGATGGCCTGCCTCCGGGGTTACCGTTGCATCATCACGATGCCCGACAAGATGAGCCAGGCCAAGGTCGACTATCTGCGGTCATTCGGTGCCGAAGTGATCATCTGCCCGACCGCCGTGGCTCCTGATGATCCCCGGAGCTACTACAGTGTGGCCAAGAGGCTCACCAAGGAGATCCCCAACAGCTATTCGCCGAACCAATACGAGAACATGGACAACCCCGAGGCCCATTACCAGACCACGGGTCCGGAGATTTGGGAGGCCTTCGGCCACCGCATCCACACCTTTGTGGCGGGCATGGGCACCGGCGGCACGATCTCCGGCATTTCGCGGTATCTCAAGGAACGCAACCCCAACATCCGCACGGTGGGGGTCGATCCCGTGGGTTCGGTGTACTACGATTATTTCAAGACAGGTGAGCTCAAGAATGTCTTCAAGAGCTACAAAATCGAGGGTGTGGGCGAGGATCTCATCCCCGGCACCATCGACATGAAGATGGTGGACGACGTGGTGCAGGTGGGCGACCGTGATGCCTTCACCATGGCCCGGCGCCTGGCCCGTGAGGAAGCCCTCTTTGTGGGTGGGAGTGCCGGCATGGCCGTCCAGGGCGCCATTGAGGTGGCCCGCAAGCTCCACCGAGGTGACATTGTGGTCTGCATCATTCCTGACCATGGCGACAGGTACCTGGCCACCTACTTCAACGATGCCTGGATGAAGGACAATCAGTTCTTCACAGACCCCGACTCCATGAAGGCCTCGGACATCCTGGCCCGCAAGGAAAGGAGGCCCCTGACCTGTGTGGACGTGAAGACACCGTTGACGGATGTGAGTGCCATCTTCAAAGCCAACGACTTCTCGCAGATTCCCGTGCTCGATGCCGGCAAGGTCGTGGGCACGATCTGGGAAGAAAAGATGCTGGAGCACCTCCTCAAATACGGTGCCGATGGCACTACTAAGGCCGGTGAGATCATGGGCAAGTCACTGCCCACGGTGCCGCCGGAAACAGGTGTGGAGGACATCTTCAAGCTGTTCCGATCGGGGGCTTCGGCCGTGCTGGTGGATACGCGGGGGAGCTTGGGGATCATTTCCAAGTTCGACCTCATGCATTCGCTGGTGCAAAAGTGAAGCGCGCCACCCTACGGCAAGGCCGCTCCACCCTCTGTGTCCACACGGGGGCCCACCCCGACGAGGCCACAGGGGCCGTCATGCCTCCTGTCTACCAAACCAGCACCTACGCCCAGCGGGCCCCCGGCAAAAACCAGGGTTTCGAATACGCTCGCACACGTAATCCGACGCGCGACAGGTTGCAGGTGGCGCTGGCCGGACTTGAAGGAGGGGGGCAGGCCCTGGCCTTTTCATCGGGCATGGGCGCCGAGGACGCCGTGCTGGCCACGCTGCCGGCCGGGAGCCATGTGGTGCACACCGGTGATGTGTACGGTGGCACCTACCGCATCTTCCGCAGGGTCTATGAAAAGTACAACTTTCAGTTCACCTCGGTGGATACCGGCAACCTCAAGGCAGTGGCCAGCGCACTCCGTGACCACACGGCCATCCTTTGGCTCGAGACTCCCTCGAACCCCCAGCTCGCGATCTGCGACATCCGGGCCCTGGCCAAGCTGGCCCACAAGCGTTGCGGCTCCTGCATTGTGGTGGTGGACAACACCTTTGCCAGCCCGATCCTGCAGAACCCCTTGGACCTGGGTGCCGACCTGGTGATGCATTCCTGCACCAAATACATCGGGGGGCATTCGGATGTGGTGGGTGGGGCCCTCATCACACGTGACAAAGAGCTCTTTGACCGACTGAAGTTCATGCAGAACGCCGTGGGAGCCGTCCCTGGCCCCTGGGATTGCTGGCTCACACTCCGCGGCATCAAGACCCTCGGCATCCGGATGGAGCGCCATTGTGGCTCGGCCCTGGCGATCGCCCGCATGCTCGAGAAACACCCCAAGGTCAAATCCGTCAGTTATCCATGGCTGAAAAGCCATCCCCAGCATGCCATTGCCAAAAGGCAGATGCGCGCCGGTGGTGGGATGGTGAGCTTTGTGCTGAAGGGGTCCCTCAAGAAGAGTGAACATTTCGTCTCTTCGCGCCGATGGTTCACATTGGCGGAGAGCCTCGGCGGGGTGGAGAGCCTCATCGAGCACCCGGCGAGCATGACGCACGCCAGCGTGCCCAAGGCAGAGAGGGAGAAAATCGGCTTGGAAGACGGTCTGATCAGGCTCAGTGTGGGCATTGAAGACACCCAGGACCTCATGGCGGACCTGAAAGAGGGTCTGGCGCGTCTGTGAGCCCTACAGCCCAGCTGATGCTCTCCATCATCGGAATCATCACCTTGGGATTCGCGTTTATTGTGGGGATCATCCTCTTCCAGGACAGTTTCTACAGCGATTCGCCTTACGAACCCAGCTGAGGCATTCACCTCGGGGTCCTGTCGCCGGTAGCCCATTCGGTGCTCGCGAGGACGCTCCGCGCCGAGATGGGCACCCACCGGCGCCACCCCTCGGACTTGGGTGATCCCAGATAAGGGTTATATTGAAGAGATGGTATCCAAGGCTTTTTTGGTTGTTCCACCCACCGGGCTGTATGTCCGGGAGGACCGCTGCCAAAGTTCGGTGGCTGACTTCAGCGTGGAGTTTTTCCGTCCGCCCCACGATTTGATGATGATGGCCGCCACCCTGGAGCATCTGACGCCGAAGGTGGAGTGCCGCATCAGGGATTACCCGGTGGAGGGCGGCGACCTGCCCACCTTCACCAAGGATTTCCTCGAGTTCCAGCCCGACATGCTGGTGGTGAGCATCACCACCCCGACCCTCGACCGCGATATGGAGATCCTGGCCGAGGCCAAGCGCCTCAAGCCCTCCATCATCACGGTGGCCAAGGGGGCCCACTTCCTGAAGGAAGCCAAGGGTGTGCTGGAACAATACCCCCAGCTCGATGCGGCCATCCGCGGGGAGAATGAGGTGTCCATTGGCGAGATCGCCACCATGGAACGCCGCGATTGGGGGAGGATCCTCGGACTGACCTGGCGTTCGCCCCGCGGGGTGGAGGAGAACCCCGACAGGCCCTATGTGGAAAATCTGGACGAGATGCCCTTCCCGGCCCGCCATCTCATCCGCAACGAGCTCTACACCCGGCCGGATGTCGGACGCCCGCTGGCTGTGCTTGACACCCAGAGGGGATGCCCGGCCCGCTGTGTCTACTGCCTGGTCGCCTCGGTGTCGGGGCGCGAGATCCGCACGCGTTCCCCCGAGAGCGTGGTGGCCGAGGTGGAGGAATGCGTGAACCGCCACGGGATCCGCGACTTCCTGTTCAAGGCCGACACCTTCACTTGGAACAAGGATTGGGTGATCAAGACCTGCCAACTCATCATCGAGAAGAAACTCGACATCGCCTGGATCTGCAACTCCCGCGTCGACACGCTCTGCGACGAGCGGCTGACCGTGATGAAGAAGGCGGGGTGCTACGCCATCGGTTTCGGGATCGAGAGCATCAATCCCGAGATCCTCAAGGAGATCAAGAAGGGGGCCAGTGTGAGGGCCACCCATGAAGCGGTGCGCCTCTGCCGCAAGCACAAGGTCAAGAGTTACGGCTATTTCATGATCGGCTTCCCCTCCGACACAGAGGAAACGGTGAAAGAGAGCATCGAGTTCTCGCGCAAGGCCGGCATCGATTTCATTGATTTCTACATCGCCTACCCCTTCCCCGGCACTGAGTTCGAGAAAATGGTCAAGGAAAAGGGGCTCTATGAGACCCGTGCCGACATCAACGCCTATTCCCAGCCCGCCATCCGCACCATAGCCCTGAGTTCGGATCGGTTGGCAGAACTGAGGCGCGAGGCCATGCGCGGTTTCTACACCCGTCCCGCCTACATCATGCGCAAGATGATGGGCATCGAAAGCTTTGCCCAGTTCAAGAACTATGTGAAATACGGGCTGAGCATGCTCAAAAAGACGGCCGGATAGGGTTTCAAGGCTTTTCCTAGGATAATGCCCAAGATGCGCGTGGCCCTCCTAGACCTCCTCGAATCCCCCCGGGGTTGCAACAACAAGGAAGTCACGGGTACGTACGGAAGCACCATGACGGGCGAAGGGGGGATGAGCTCGGTGTTCGCCTGGCTCAAGCGCCGGAAACTCCGCATGCCCGTGGTCTCCATGGGTTATCTGAACGCGATTTTCCGCCAGGCCGGACACGAGGTGCTGATCTGCGAGAAACCCCCGAAGGAGGCCTGTGATCTGGTGCTGATGCCCACCAGCATTGTGGGGGCCCGGGAAGAGCAGGAAGCGGCGCGGGAGATCAAGCGCCGGCATCCGAACACGTTGATCGGGTTTTTTGGAGCCTTTCCGCGTGTGGACAAGGAGCCGTTTTTGGCTGCCGGTGATTTCATCATTGTGGGTGAGCCCGAGGCCTGGGCCATGAAATTCGCCAATGATTTCAGGGTAGGGGCGACCCTTGGGTCGCCCTCATTAACGGGCGGGGCAAGCCCCGCCCCTACCATGAACATCATCCCTCGTCTGACGGGCCTCATCGACAGCGAAGAAATCAAAGACCTCGACACGCTCCCCGATCCCGATTGGACCGGCTTCCCCGTGGCCACCTACCGGTACGGCCCCATGCTTTCGAAGAGCCCCTTCCTGCCCCTCACAACGGCGAGGGGATGCCCTTACGACTGCTTCTACTGTCCTTATATGGTGGATCAGGGCAAGGTCTACCGCCGACACAGCATTCCCCGCGTGATGGGTCAGATCAAGAACGCCATTGAGAAGCATGGCGTGAAGAGCATCCTCTTCCGTGACATCGTCTTCAGCATGAACAAAAAACGTACGAGGGAACTCTGCGAGGCCATCATCTCCTCCGGGCTCAAGTTCCAATGGGGGGCCGAGACCCGCATCGATTGCCTGGATGAGGACCTGGTGAGGCTGATGCGCCAGTCGGGCTGCGAAGCCCTGCACTTTGGTGTGGAGTCGAGCGACAACGCCATCCTTGAGGAGGCGGGTCGCCGCGGTATGGAGCTCGATCACCAGATGAAGATGGTCTCGTTCTGCGAGGGACTGGGCATCAAGGTGGTCTGCTTCTATATCCTAGGCTTTGTCTCCGACACGGTGGAGACAATGGAAAAGACAATCGATTATGCCTGCCGCCTCAACTCCAGTGTGGCCCAGTTCGGCATCATGACCCCTTATCCCGGCACTCGCCTGTTTGACCAAGTTCAGGATCGCCTGCTGACCCGTGATTGGACCCAATACAACACCTACAACACGGTTGTGAGGCTGGATCATGTGAGTTCGCAACAAGTGCTTGAGGCCAAGAAACGGGCCTATCGTCGTTATTACCTGAGGGCGGGTTGGATCGGGAAGAGGGTGCCGAAGCTGCTGGGGTTATCGTGAATGTGGACGCGTGGATGTGGGGGGCATCCCCTTGCGACTTCCCCGTGACTCGTCGCTACGGGGAACCCCCCACACCCACGCTGTGCAGTTCATGAGGGTCGCCGTGGCCGGAGCCAGTTCCTTCATCGGCAGGCACCTGTTGCCGGCCCTGGGCAATCGCGGCCTCCACGCCGTGGCGCTGTTGAGGTCGGCCCGGAAGCCCCCCACCCTGCCCTCCCCCCAAGAGGGGGAGGGAGTGAGGGCGGGGAATGAAAACCGCATTGTGGATTACAACATTGTTGATTCACTCAGAAAGGGAATGGAGGGCTGCGACGCCATCATCCACCTGGCAGGATTGACCAACGGTTCTGATGAAGACTTGCATGACGCGAACGTGGGAGCCACCCGCAGGCTGATGGGTGCACTGCCAGAATCTGTCAGACGCGTGGTCTATGTGTCATCGGCGGCCGCGGCGATGGGCAAGGGACTCTACGGGGATCTCAAAAGGCAATCCGAGGAAATCGTCAAGGGTTGCGGCAGGGAATGGGTGATCCTGAGGCCCACCCTGGTGGTGGGGGCCGGTGACACCAAGAATGTGGCCATGATGAAACGTTGGGTGGAGCGTTCGCCTGTGGTGCCTGTGCTCGGGGGCGGTGCCTTCAAGGTGCAACCCGTGAGCGTGAAAGACCTGGTGGGAGCCGTCATCGAGTCGCTCACCAGGCCGGTGGCCGGCGAAACCTTCAACGTGTGCGGGCCGGAACAAATCTCTCTCAGAAGCATGCTTGAGATTCTCAAGACGCGTTCGAACAGCCGCTGCCTGTTTCTGCCCATTCCCCTCAAACCCGTGCAAAAGGGACTCAAACTCTGGAGCCTGATCTGGCCCCGCACGACCCTCCCGGTGAAGCAGGTCAGCGAACTCGACAAACATGAGGCCTTCGATTTTTTGAGGACCCGCGAGCTCCTGGGGTTCAACCCCCGCCGCTTCGAAGAGTCCCTCGAGGGGATCTGATGTGCGGCATTGCAGGAGTCCTGGGGGATCCCTCCGGTGCCACGCGCCTGACACGGATGCTGGGTGCCCAACTCCACCGCGGTCCAGACGGCGAGGGGGTGCTCCATGACTGTGATGTGCACCTGGGGATGCGCCGCCTCAAGATCATCGGTTTGAGTGAGGGTGACCAGCCCCGCTTTGATGCGGCCGGACGATTTGCCGTCTTCATGAACGGCGAGATCTACAACCATGTGGAGATCAAGAAAGGCCATGCCCATCCCTACCGCGGGGATTCAGACACTGAAGTGGTGCCCCACCTCTGGTATGCCCGGGGCGAGGCCTGCCTTGAGGATCTCCGGGGGATGTTTGCCCTGGCGGTCTGGGACAGGAAAGAGGGAGTGCTGACCCTGGTGAGGGACAGGCTGGGGATCAAGCCTTTATGGATCTACCAGCACGAGAAGGTGGTGGCCTTTGCCAGCGAAATCAGGGCCTTTGCCGAGGCATCCCTGCCCATGACATTGGATCCCTCAGGCCTTGCGGATTACCTGACACACAGCCACATCCCTGCACCTCGCTCGCCCTTCACCCAGGTGAAGCTGTTGCAACCGGGACATTTGCTGACGGTGTCCCGTGTTGAGGGGGGGGGCTGGACGCTTCGGGACAGGTGCTGGTGGAAGCTTCCCGCCCCGGGGTTGGATCCCACACCTGAAGATGCGGTGTCGGTTTTGCGCGGGCTGATGGATGAGAGCATGAGGGAGCATCTTCGTAGCGATGTGCCCCTCGGATCCCTCCTGAGCGGTGGACTCGACAGCACGGCCCTGACGGCCTTGGCCGCGAGGCAGACGGGTCGAAGGCTGCACACCTTCAGCGTGGGGTACGATGTGGAGGGCTATGACGAAAGGCCGCTGGCGAGAGAGGCGGCCCAGGTCCTGGGGACAGAACACCACGAGACCCAGGTGGGAGTGGGTGATTTTTTTCCCAACCTCGACAAGGCGGTCAGGAGGGGCGACACACTGATGGCCGACCAAGCCATCGTGGCCCTGGCCCCCCTCTACGATGAGGTGAAACGCCACGTGACTGTGGTCCTCGATGGAGACGGTGCCGACGAGATTTTTGCCGGGTATCCCACATATTCAGCGGATCATTGGATGGAGAAAATGGTCAAGCTTCCCGCAGGGTTAAGGACATGCCTCGCCTCCCTTTCCCCAGTCATCCCTGAGGCCACTGGCAAGGGGGCTTGGATCAACAAGATCGAGCGCTTCCTCCGACACATTCACCTCACGCCTGCGGAAGCCCATGCCCTCTGGAGGAACATCCATACCCTTCAGGATAGACGGCTCTTGCTCAACCCCGCCTTGTTCCAGGGGGTTGAGGGACGGGGGATTGACTCCCACATGAGGTCGTTTCAGGAAGCCTTTGGTTCCCTGTCTCATCGACTCTCTGCCATGGATCTTGCCGTCTGGCTCCCTGACGACAACCTCAAGAAGGCCGATGGCCAAAGTATGGGAGTGAGCGTGGAGGCCAGGGTCCCTTTCCTGGATCACCGCCTGGTGGAGGCGGCCATGGGCTGGAGCCCGGCCTTCAAGCGCCAGAGGGGGGTCAAATGGATCCTGCGCGAAGCCCTGAAGGGCGTGGTTCCGGATTCCCTGCTTTCACGCCCCAAGGCCGGGTTTCATCTCCCCTTGGCCTCATGGCTGAGGGGGCCACTCAGGACTGAAACCCGTCGGCGCCTCGAGATGCTTGAAAACATGGCCACGGACGTGTTCAAGCCCGGGGCTCTTTCCACGGCCTTCAACAGCGGACGCCTTGATTCCTATAGAATCTTCAATCTTCTGGCTCTATCGAGCTGGTGGCAACAATGGCCGACACCTCCACACATCCACAGATAACCATCCTGCTTCCGGCCTACAACGAGTCCGAGGCCATCGGACCGACCTTGAGAGAGCTCCAGAAGGTGATGGAGGCCTATCCTTCGCACGAAGTGCTTGTGGTGGACGACGGGTCGTCGGACGACACCGCCGCACAGGCCGAGGCCCTGGGGGCCCGGGTGATCCGCCGTGTCAGACGCGGGGGGGCCGGAGCTTCGAGACGCACCGGAATCCTGGCGGCCAAGGGCGAGATCATTCTCATGATGGACGCCGACGGGAGCTACGATCCGGCCACCATCCCCTCCATGCTCAAGCTCTTTCCCACGTTTGACCAGGTCAACGGGGCCAGGGATCGCGAGATGGGCA
>JBFWNO010000046.1:0-19259 GCA_050251015.1 Planctomycetota bacterium | reverse complement strand
TGTGCCATGACGGGTGAAACCACCCATCCCCTTCCGTCTCCGCAGGAAAAAGGGCCCGGCGACCCCCTGATCGGACAGGTCATCGGGGGTTATGCCATACGCAGGAAAGTGGGCCAAGGCGGCATGGGGGCCGTGTATCAGGCCTATGACGAGAAGCTCGACCGGTTCGTTGCGCTCAAATTCCTTCCAGAGAACCTGACCAGGGACTCCAAGGCGATTGAGCGCTTCAGTCGCGAAGCCAGAGCCACTGCCAAGCTCGAACACCCCAATGTGGTCAGTATTTTGGGGGTGGGAGAAGTCGAGAACCGCCACTACATTGCCATGCAGTTTGTTTCTGGCGGCACCCTCGATGCCATCCTTCAAGACAAGGGCCGTTTGAACGAAGAGGAGGCCATGCGCCTGATCCGTGATGCAGCCCGCGGACTGGAGGCGGCGCATAGGATGGACATCATCCATCGTGATGTCAAACCCGAGAACATCATGATTGATTCATACGGTACGGTGAAGGTCAGCGATTTCGGCCTCGCCACGATGCGTTCAGCGGCCGAGAGTCGTTTGACGCTCGAGGGGCAAATTGTGGGCACTCCGTTCACCATGTCCCCTGAACAGTGTGACGGCAAGCCTGTCGATAAGAGGGCCGATATCTATTCGCTCGGGGCCACGTTTTACAGAACACTCACCGGCTCGTGGCCCTTTGAGGCCGACAGTGCCGTGGCCATCTTGATGAAGCACCTCCATGATCCCGTTCCGGATCCACGCGCCGCAGTGTCTTCCGTGGGGAATGCGGCCGCGGCGATCTGCATGCGCATGATGGCCAAGAAGCCTGAGCAGAGATACGTCGGCATGGTGGAAGTGATCCGCGATCTTGACAGGGCCCTGACGGGGGCCCTCTTAAGCCATCAGACATCCAAGCGACTCCCGGAAACGCGTTCACGATACCTGGGCGTTCTCTTGGCGCTTTTGGTGGCCTGCCTGGCACTCTGGATGGCGTTGAAAAAATGGCCCCAGAATGCAAGTGGCGATCCGGTGGCCGTGCAACCTGTCATTCCACCGCAACCTCCGCCACAGCCGCCAGCGGAAACCAGCTTGGCAAGGGCCGTGACACGGGCCGTCGACCAAGCGGAGCGATTGAGGGTCAGATTGGCGCAGAATCTGGAGCCCGGACTGGAGCCCGCTCTCCGGAGATTGGCCGATCTCGACCGTTTGGAGATGGCTGTGGCCCATCTGGCTGATCTTGATCCTGGCCATGACCAGTTGGGTGATTTCGAGATGGGTCTTGAACTTCTCAAGGGGCAAGTGGCTTCGAAAGTGGCGGACGAAGCCCTGCTTCCCCTCATGGAAATCCAAGATCCCCGGGACATTGCCAACCGTGTGCTGGCGCTGGGACCTCGGACTCTCAAGGTGCCACGAGTGGCAGAGTTTGCCTTTTCCGCCATGGTGACCCAGATGACCTTTCTGGTGCATGAGCGAACACCCCAGTCGTTGGCCACGGCCCAAGACCTCTTGTTCAAGACACTCCATCTTGAGGTGCCCCCGGCACGCATCGCCTCGCTTGGGGAGATTTGGCCGAAAGTCCGTCAAGCCTGCGAGTCGTTGGCTCCCGGAGATGCCCAACGTCTCCGTGGTGCGCGTGTGGCCTTCACCGATCCGGACCTCCTCAAGCCCCTGTCGCGGAGCAATCTGGAGTCTGCCATTGAAGCATTGAGGTTGTGCAAGAAAGAGGCCCAAGAGCTTGAAGGACAGCAGAAGGCCCTTGTTCCTGCTGAACGCCTCCAATCGATGGAGGCCTTGGAGGCCTCGTGGACCCAACTGTCTGAGCTGCGGAGAGCTTTCGGATCGCAGATCGCCTCTTGTTCCCTTGACGCAGCTCGCGAGACCCTGATCCGGTGGGAGTTGTCCGGATCCCCGGAGGCTGCCAGAGCCCGCAACGAGTGGGAATGCACATCACACAGGATGGAGGCCGAGAATCTGGAAAAGTCTGGCCGCATTGACGAGGCCCTTGTGTCGTGCGTGAGGGCTCAATCGATCAAGCCTCGCGATCCCCTTTTGGCCAATCTCCGCAGGAGATTGGAGGAGACCTTGCAGTCCAAGGGGTTGCCCGCGCCAATGTCTGCGCGCTTGGCCATCCTGGACGCCCGAACAGCTCTGCGCCGTGGCCGGACGGACCTGGCACTTGAGATTCTCGAGCGATCGGGCAAGGCCTTGAATCCCGAGGAGGCCACCGAGGTGGCTTCAATGACAGCGGCTGTCATTGAGGAAAGGGAACGGTGCAAGCGCCTGCAGTCCCTGCTTGAAGCGCATGCCTGGAAGGAAACCCTTGAACTGGCCCGCGCCCCGGCCCTGGCAGTCCCTCCATCCCTGGAAGCGAGGTTTGCGGCCGCCACTGCCTGCCACGGATTGGCGGAGGAAGCTCGTGCCGCTTCGTATTGGGAGGCCTGCTACAACCATGCCGAGACAGGCCTGCAGTTTCTACCTCATGAGCCCACCTTGGGTACGCTGCGCAACACGGCCCTGACAAGCTGGGTGACCCAGATCCTGCGCGCAGTGACGGAGGGAGAAATGGAGGCGGCGCGGTTGGTCAAGGAGGGCCAGTTCAGGGAGGCCATCGTCAAGCTCGAGAGCTTGGAGGCCCTCGGCACGGGAGGGGTTGTCCGTTCTGACGAACCCTTGGCCAGGGCCCTGGCGCAAGTACGCAACCGGGCCATCGATATCGCCCGTTTCCAGGACCATTTGGAACTGGCCCGACGGGCCCTTTCAGCACACCATTCGGCCGAAGCACTGGAACACATCGAGTCGGCCTCCCTCCTTGGAGTCGATTGGTCTGAGTTGGCTGTGTTACGAAAGAAGGCGCAGTTTGAGGGCTCACGAGCCCGGGCCCTGGCCTTGCCCGAAGGACCGGAAAGAATGCTGTTATTGTGGGAAGCCCGCTCCGTGCTTGATGGGGAGGATGCCGAGTTTGAATCCGCGTTTCGATCCTGTCGCCTTTATGAGGCGGAGAGGGCGGCCGGTCTTTTGGCTACCAGAAGAGTCAGTGCCGATCTGGCTCTGACTGCAGGGGACATCCCTTTGGCGAGTTCCATCCATTCCTCGGCCATCCAGCTCCTGGAGTCCGCCCAAGCCGAACTTCGACGCAACCCGGCTTTGGACGTTCCCAAGTCACTTGAGACGGAAAAGGTTTGGTGGGGGGATTTCCTGACTCGCGTCTCTGACGCCGCCCGCAAACTGGAGAGATCTGAGGACAACCTGCGACGCTTCACGGCTTTCATGAAGGATGCCGAGACCCTGGAGCAGGCCGGAGACTTGGCCCAGGCCTTAGCGGCCCTGCGCAGCGCTCGGGCCCATGCTTCCCATCTCGAATCGGAGGAGCTTTCCAACCTTGAAGCCCGTTTGCTGGATCTGACACGCAGAGTCGAGGCGCTCAATCCACCCAAACAACCTGAGCCCACACCCCTAGTCAGTCCCGACATCACCGAGCCGCCAAAACCCGTGCCTCCCGTTGAAGATCCCAAATGGAGCATTGTGCGTTCGCTGGCCGCTAAGGCTTCCGAGGCTGAAAAGTCCGGGAACTGGTCGGAAGCCCTTGGTCATTTGTCGGACATCGAAGCCCAGGGACTGGATCACACTGAGGTCGAGGGGTTGATTGGTCGCGTGTTGTTGGACTGGCGCCTGCACCTGGAGCACAACCGGGAGGACCAGCAGGAGTTCGACAATCTTTTGGCCAAGATTGCCGATCTCGATCCCATGGAGGGCATCCAGCAGGTTCAGCGCTTCATTCGGCTCAATGAGGGGAATCTTATGGTGCGCCAAGGCCGTGCCCAGGCTGAGGTCCTTAGGTTGCAGGAGGTTTCAAACCGGCTTCGCGGAGATTATGTTTCTGGAAGGTTGGAGCAATCCCGCAGTCTTTCTGGAGCGGGACGCCATGCCCAGGCTGAAGCCATCCTGATGGAGGCGCTGACAAAGTACCCCTCGGACAGAGACCTGACCACAGAGTTGGCCAGGATCATGACACTCGACAGAGTGGCCTTCAAGGGAGGTGAATTTGAGGCCGGGAGTCAGCCTGGCGAAGGTGTGGAATCGACTGAAAGCCCACCTTGGAAGATGGAAATCGCGCCCTTTGCTTTGGCCCGACTTGAGGTCAGCAATCTGCAGTATGCACGGTTTATCGAGGAGACAAAGGGGCGGATCCCTGAAGGGTGGATCGACGGGCGTTGTCCGGCAGGAGAGGAGACCATGCCGGTGACAGGAATCTCCCTGGAGGATGCTCGCTTGTTCGCGCAATGGGCCGGCGCCCGGCTACCCACAGAGTTTGAATGGGAGTTTGCCGCCCGTTCAGGAGGCCAGCTCAAACGCTGGCCTTGGGGAAACGTCGAGGATCTATCAAGAGCCAGTGTCGACAGCAAGTCGGGTAGGACGTCGAGTGTGTTCGACAATCCGACGGGTGCCACTACCCAAGGACTCCTCAACATGTGCGGGAATGCCGCGGAGTGGACAGAAAGCCCGTACTTGAGTTATCCGGACAAGGGGTTCTTTGGCAAGGTCAAGGAGCCTGCTCCCATTGAACCCGGGGCCTATGTCATCAGGGGCGGATCCCTCTTTGACAAGCTTTTGGCTTGCAGGACCACCGCCCGAAGGGGTATGGACCCCCGCGCCCGGAAGAACGGAGTGGGCTTCCGTCTTTGCTGGTCCCTCGACGAAAAATCGGCCTCTTCCTTGAATGAGGGGGCTGAGGGGATAAAATAGGGGTGCAGGAGAACGACATGCCCCATTTCCGACCCGATATGCTTGTCAGCGATGCCATGGCCATCCATCCCAGGGCCAAGGAAGTCTTTGCCGGCTTCCATCTCGGGGGTTGCAGCTCATGTTCGATCAGCTACAACGAATCGATCGAGCAGGTTTGCATGGGTTATGGCGTCGAGGTGGAGATGTTGCTGGATGCCTTGGAAAGCCTGATGACCACGCATCCCGTGGCCACTCCGGCACCGGCTCCCGGCGCTCCTGCCGACCCTCAGGCCTGAACTGCGCCCCTTCATCACCTCTCAAGTACTCACCACCCTTGGTGATAGTTGCTTTCACATCACCCTGAGTGTCTGCGCCCTCAGTCTGTCCGGTGATTCTCTGTCGAGTGTGGGGATCACCTGGCTGATCCGCACCCTGCCTTATTTTGTGGCCATGCCCTTGACAGGGTGGATCGTCGACCGCTTCAGGCGCCGTGCCGTGATGAGATTCGCGGATCTCCTGCGCAGCCTGATCCTGGCCCTCTTGTGCCTCGGTCTCTGGGAAGGCGGGCTGTCCATCAAGATGTTCTGGGTCTTGACGTTTCTCAAGAGCCTTGGGGATCTCCTGTTTTCTT
Source organism: Planctomycetota bacterium (assembly GCA_050251015.1). Classification (GTDB taxonomy): domain Bacteria; phylum Planctomycetota; class JBFWNO01; order JBFWNO01; family JBFWNO01; genus JBFWNO01. The sequence continues at coordinate 13,909 of JBFWNO010000046.1, read as the reverse complement.
CGGCAAGGGATGCATGGATCACCCAGGTCCCGGGGGAGGATAACCGAGTGAGGATCAATGCTATCGTCATGGGGGGATACAGCGCTGGTTTTGCCGGAGGCATCTTGATTGCAGGCGCCTTGCTGGCCCTTGGAGCCGGCCCCTCGGAACTCGTGGGGCTCAATGCCCTGACCTATGCCTTGAGCCTGTGCATTCTGGGCCGTACCCTCAACCCTCCGTTGCCCACACATACCGAGAAAATCACCATGCTTGGCCTCCGGCAATGGAAGATACTTTGCTCACGTCATCCTGGGTTGGCGGATGTTCTTGCCTTAGCCGCCGTGAACAATTTCCTGGTGATGGGACCGGCCTTGGTCTCAGCGCCCATCCTGATCCGCAGGGACATGGGCCTGCCATGGGAGTGCTTTGCATGGTATGAAGTCGCGGTGGCGCTCGGGGCCCTGCTTGCCTCTTGGATGATGTCGTCGAGGATGCCGTTGAATCTCCTGAGATTGTTCACGTTGGGCATCATTTTCGACGGATTGACTTTCGTGCCCTATGTCCTGGCGAAGGATGCCTCCTGGTATGCGGCCCTTCTGGCCATGGGATTTGTCCATGCCCTGATAGTGCCTGTGCTGATGATCGCACGCACCACATGGATCCAAAGTGTCATCAGCCCCTCCCTTCAGGGAAGGGTTTTTGCGGTCCTCTCAACCATGGTCTTGGGATTCATGGGATTGGGTTGCCTGGCAACCAGTTTGGCTCTGGAATACGGATTGAGCACTCCCGACACCTTTTACTTGGGGGGATTGCTGACAGCCCTGACGGGATTGGTCGGTTGTTGGAGGTTCAGGACGAACGGCGTAGCGAGATGGCTGTGAGATTGATCACAACGAATCCCAGGACAACAAGGGCGTCAGCATAGGTCTGGAATCCGGCCACCATCAAGCTCATGCCTCCACATCGGTTGAAGTCATGGAGTGCATGAGAAATCAGTTACAATGAACCAAGCGCCATGAAGACATATCCGATCTTGTCGTTCATACTCATCTTGGTGCAAGCCATGCTCTCTTCATGCGGTGCCAATGTGACACAGTTGGAGTATTCCAACCGGATGCTGGATGAGCTTGAAACCAGCGAGGAAATCATCCAACGGGGGGACTGGCGACTCAAGACTTTCACAACGCCTGAAGGCCTGAAGCTATTGGTTGTCACGGGCAAGCCCGAGAAAAAAATCGATTTCAGGGCCCTGTTTGAGGACAAACTGGCCCCTCCCAAGGCCCATGACCGACGCCTGGATTCCTTTCGTTGGAACGAGGGTTTCGAAACCAAGTCGGTCTGCAGGAATCTGTCCGATGGCCTGTTTGAGGAGGTGACGGAGTGGATCTCCGATCATGGTGATTGGGATGAAGAGGATTCATCCCTTCGCTGGGAAGACTCCTGGATTTCCTCCATCCTTGACGGCAACAACCCGTATCCCCGATACAAGGACATCCATGAAGTGTGGGTCGTGGAGTGTGGGGTTGAAGTGGAAGCCCTTGACCGCGACTCGACCCACATCGCCCAGTGGGCCTGCATGGGTCTACTGCCCTTCGGCATCATCAGTTTCTATCCCGAGCATACCGAAGTAGGACGCGGCACCGTCAGGATCCGAGTGTACGACAGCCTCAATCGCCGCTTCAGGGCGGAAAAGGAATTGAAGGTGGAGACAGAGCGTTCCCGCATCCATTCCTGGGGCTCCGATTGGCTGGGAGTGATCACTTGCGGGGCTTTCAACATCTCATCCCGGGGCACGTTTTTCTGGATCCCCTGCTATGACACGGACAGTCCTGGGGTGGTTTCGACCATCCTCGACGAGATCGAGGAGTTGGAGGACGGGGTGCAGGACCTTTTCGACGGGGTGAATGCCACAAGACCCGACACCGAGCCCGCTCATCTGCGGCTCCGATCGGAGGGTGGAAAGGTGGATTCCTCTCGTGTGGCCAACATCCCGGTGGTGGTCACCAATACCGGTCGTGGGGAGTCGCTCAACGTGATCGTGCATGTGAAGGTGCGCAATTCCCCCGATTTGGAAGGGATCGCTCCTGAGAAGGTGGAGCTGGGAGATCTCAAGCCGGGGGATTCGATCGAACGCATCATCCGTTTCAGGATTCCCTCGACGTTTAAGGAAAAAGAACTCATCCTGGTGCTGGAGCCCAAGGATGAAAGCCCCCAGGAATACCGCAAGGTACAGGTCCGGGTCCCCCTCAAATGAGCGACCTCAACGAGGCCTGGGACCTACTTCAGGCCAATGACTTTACGGGTGCCAGGGCCATCTTTGAGGAGGCCATCGCACAGGAACCCGACAACACCGAGGCGCTCTTCGGACTGGCGCGTACCTGGGATTGCAACAGCGATTTCGACAGGTATCTCCATTTGACCGATCTCGACAAGGCTCGTGAGATATACGAGACCCTGATCGCCGAGGACGAGGGGGATCTTGAAAGCCTCTATTACCTCTGCCGCATCCTGATGAAGGAAGGGCAGAATGAGGAGGCTCTTCGGCGTGTCGAGGAGGGACTTAGGATCGACCCCCAGAACCCTGACCTGTTGAGCATCAAGGGGATGCTTCTGTTCGACAAATCCGACCTAGAGGGCAGTGAATCGGCCCACCTGGCCGCCCTCCGCAGTGCCGGAGCCGCCCATTACCTCAATGAGATCGCCCTGATCGCCATGGCCCGCGACAATTTCGACAGGGCCGAGGAAATCCTCCGCCTGTCCCTTGATATCGAGCCCAATGCCTGTTGGGCGCATCGCAACCTGGCCCAGCTCCTGGCGGATCGGGGTGAATGGTCCGGGGCCATGGAAGCGGCCAAGCGCTATTACGAGACGGGAGGCATGGAAGTGGACCTTGAGGAAAGCATCAAGGAATGGGAAAAGAACCTGGCCAAGGAAAAGGGGGAGTGAGTCAACGATGAGTAGGGTCCTCGTCTTATTGATGTCCGTCTTTCTGCTGGGCGAACCCGGAGGGGCTCCGGCGCCGCATCCCCTGCCTCCTGGTGATTGGCTGGCCACCAGCGAGGAGGCCTTCGAGCTTGCTGCAAAGAGCGAAAAACTCGTCCTGCTGGATTTCACCTTCGACACCTGTTCCTGGTGCCACAAGATGGATGCGGATTCCTATCCGGACAAGGAAGTCCAGTCTCTACTGAAAAATCTCCATATCGTGAAAGTCAACCGCGACAAGAGGCCCGACCTGGTCAAGCGTTTCTCGACAGACATGAACCTGACCCATCTGGCCTACCCCTGCCGGATCTATCTCAACAGCAAGGGAGAGGAGGTAGACAGGGCCCAGGGTTACAAGAAGTCTGTCGAGTTCAAGGAGGAGTTGTCTGCCGTGCTGGCGGTCAAGGGTCGGCTGCGCGATCTGACACAGAAAATCGAGGCCGCCCCCAAGGACAAGTCGCTGCGTCTGGAGCGGATCCGTTGGGCCACACCACCCAATCGATGGGATCTCATCCTGACGGACGGGGAAATGCTGTTGCCCCTCCTCAATCTGGAAGACCCTGCCGACAAGAAGATCTGGGAGGAGGCGGGGGTGCTTGCAGCCCGTTCCCAGCTCGTGTCCGGCAATCACGAGCTGGCGATCAAGCTCGGGGAACAGTATCTGGCACTCTTTCCCCAAAGTGGACAGGTCATGTCCTGTCGGCAGCTTCTGGGGGTGTCTTATGAACGTGCCGGCAACAAGGACACGGCCGCTATCCACTTTGCAGCCATGCTTGCAAGCGATCCAAAAAATTGGCATGGCCAAAATTTCTTCAAGGAAAACCCCGAACAACTTAAGAGATTCGATCCTCAAACCTTCAGGCTGCTGAAGTAGCGGCAACCCGTCCGGGCTGAGCGAAATTTCCCGAGATATTCCAGCAAACCGGAATCGCCCTCCAGGGGCTCTTGGATTTATGGCGTATCATAGTGGCTGTATGGAATCTGACGCATGATTGCGCCTGCCCCCAGTTTATCGTCGTCCCTGACGCCTGCCGTACCGGGTCGCCCTGTTGTGGCCTTGGTGAAGATCAGCTCCAAGGACGGGATGAAGTTCCCGCCCTACAGCATTTGGTATGTGGGGACTGCCCTCAAAAAGGCCGGATACGACCCCAGGCTTTTCCACGTCTATCCCGAGCAAATCGACGAAACGCTAGAGAAGATCAAGGCTCTCAATCCCGTGTGGGTCGGATTCTCCACCTTCACGGCCGACAGCTTGCGTGCCAACGCCGATTTGAGCCGCAAAGTGAAGGCGGCCGGTTTCCCCACGGTGTGGGGGGGGATCCACCCCTCGCTGTGCCCGGAGGACTGCCTCAAGGAAGACTACATCGATGTGGTCTGCGTGGGGGAGGGGGAAGAGACCTCCATGGATATCACCCGCATGTTCCTTGGGGAGCTCAAGCCCGCAGAGGTGCAGGGTATCGGCTGGAAAGATGCCGCCGGAATGCACATGAATGCCGGCCGGCCTGTGATCAAGGATCTCGACAAGTATTGGTTCGACTGGGATCTTCTCGACATCGAGCGCTATTTCCGGCCCTACTGGGGCGACAGGCAGAGGGTGTTCCATGTGATCACCAGCCGCGGATGCCCCTACAAGTGCGGCTTCTGCTACATCGCCAGTTCCACCGATTACCGCAAATGGCGGGGGCACAGCCCCGAACTGGTGATCCGCCAGATCAAGGAATTCAAGGAGCGCTACGGCATCGACGGCGTTTTCTTCCAGGACGACAACTTCGCGGTCAAGCGCGACAGGGCCCTCAAGATTGTGGGTGACATCGACATGCCCAGCTTCTTCGAGATCCGTGCCGACAACATCGACGATGATTTCGCCGCCAAGCTCTCGAAGACACGCACCCGTGAGATCTTTATGGGGCTTGAAAGCGGATCCGACCGGATTCTCAAGTTGGTCAGCAAGGATGCCACGGTGGCCGACATGGAAAACGCCGTGCGGGTGATGAGCAAGTACCCCGACATTATGCTGTCGATTTCCATCATCTATGCCTACCCTGGCGAATCGCATGAGGAGTTCCTGCAGACCTGCCGCTTCGTGGACGACATGCTCAAGCTCAAGCCCAACATGTCGATCACGGGGGGGTTCTTCATTCCCTATCCCGGGGCTCCCCTTTTCCACAACTGCGTCGATCTCGGGTTCAAGCCCTTCAAGCGCACCGAGGACTGGGATGCCCTCGACCGCTGGGGGAACTTCGAGGAAACGCTCGACCTCACCTGGACGGACTGGATGACGGTGCGCAAGGCGGCCGCCATCAGGAAGCTCCTGCAGGTCACCAGCTTCGCCTACAAGTTCAATGTGCCGTGGCTCAAGCAGGTGGCCTCGAAGAAGCTGCGCGTGGGCGATCCCTCGCCACACCCGCTGATCGACTCGATCACGCGCTTCCGTAGCTTTTACAACCGCAAGCTCTACAAGTACCGGCCCCTCCGGACCATCAAGCACGTCCTCGCCGGCTTTGGCGCCCGTTCGGCCGCCAAGAAGGTGGAGGCCCTGGCGGATTCGGCGGCCATGGTGCCTGGCCAGCCCGTTGAGCGTTAGCGAAATATCGCGTCAGCGGATCGTCAGTTCGACAGTTTCGAGCGGAGGATGTCCTGGCGCAGGAGCCCGATGCGCTTCGCCGAGGAATCCAGCTCCAACTTGTCGCCGTTGAGGTGATCCTTGGTGATGTTCACCGGATAGAGGCTGGCGATCGTGTCATCGGTTTTCACCACCACCATCACCTGGAGGGTTGAGTAACGGATTTCATACCAGCTGTTGGTACCGTCACTCCACCGCCACTCATTGGTCTGTTCCCATCCCATCATGGGAATGCGTAGGGCGAGGATCTCATCGCCGGGATAGGCCTTGGCCCAATCCTTGCGCACCATGTCAAGAAGGGTCTCGTGATCATCTCCTTTGTAGGCATCATCCGGCAGGGTCCTTGCCTCAAGGTTGTCGGCATTCAGCTTCCGGGCCATGGCATGGATGGACTGGAGTTTCTCGGCAAAGCTCGACTGGATTTTTTCCACATCGGCATTCTTTGCCTCGGCAATGGCGCTGTACATGCGGATGTCCGCAAGAGTGCTGTCGAGCAGCTCGGCAATGCCATGCTCGAAAAAGGCCGGTTTGTTGTTGGCCACGGCCTCTTCCGCCTTGGCCTGCGCCTGCTGCAGCTTGCTGTCGATGCCCTTGGGGAGTGATTCGCGCAGTCCGTGGATCACGTCGCCCACGAATTTGAATTGGCGCCTGGTTTCCTCAAACAGGGTCTTGAGCTCCATGCCCTCAGGTGTGGACCCCTTCATTTTTTGCGCGTGACGTGTGGCGCAGTCGTCAAGGAACTTCCGGTTGTCTTCAAGCGTTTTGGTCAGAGCGGCAGCCACATCGACAGACTGCAGGGTCTGGGCATTGGCCTCGCAGAGCTTCAGCAGCATGGACAGCCGTTCCATGTCTTGTCGAAGCCTGTCGGTGGCCCCGCTGGCGTCGTCGGCTTGAGCCCGCTTGGAGGACAGGGTAGCCAAGGTGTCACGAGACTGCTTGAGCCGTTTCAGGAAGTCCGCCACTTTGGGGTTGTTTTCCGGAGGCTGGGCTCGAGCAAGCCTTTCATCGATTTTCTTGAGCTTGCCGTCGCAGTAGGCCACCATTTCGGCCAGCTTGATGGCATCGGCCTCTTTCTCTGCTTCGGCAAGTTTCTTGATCATGAAGTTGTGTTCGCGCTCGGCCACCTCAAGATCCTGGCGCTGGGTGGGGCTGAGGGCGGCCTCCTGGGCTGCGAGTTGACTCCACCCGAGGAAGGAGATGATCAGGCACAACACAAAGGTCTTCATGGGTTCCCTTTCTTGATGTCTTCCCAAAATAAGAGATGGTGATTTTCTCACAAATGGCCGATGAGTGAAGCCCTCAGGCCAACTTTCCCACCTTCGCCGCCAGCACAAAATCGCTCTCGGTCAGACCGTCGATCTTGTGGGTCCAGATTGTCAGGGTGACCTTGCGGAAATTGAGGTGGATCACGGGGTGATGCCCCTCGGCCTCGGCCAGTTCGCCCACACGGTTGGTGAAGTTCAACGACTCACGGAAGGTGGGGAAGGGGAAGGTCTTCTCGAGATGGTGCTCGTTGATCAGGGACCAACTTCCGGGGAGACGGGCCATCAGGGACTTGAGAGCATCTCCCTTAAGGGGCGGCACACCTCCGCGGCAGGGGATGCACTTGAGATCACAGAGCTCTTCCATGCCCAAAGGATACAATGAAATGATGACCCCCGACCGCCTGTTCACGATCCTCGGATGCCTGGCCGGAGCCACGGGCGTGATGGCCGGAGCCTTTGGGGCCCATGGCCTGAAGGACAGGCTGAGTGCCGAGATGCTGGCCGTTTTTGAAACGGGGGCCCGTTACCAGATGTACCACGCCTTTGCCTTGATCGCTGCCGGGTGGGTGGCCTCGCGCTGGCCGGGTACGCTCGCCACCACGGGGGGCTGGCTGTTTGTGGGGGGTATCGTGCTGTTTTCGGGAAGCCTTTACGCCCTGAGCCTCTCCGGCATCAAGGTGCTGGGGGCCATTACGCCGCTGGGAGGGCTCATGCTGATGGCGGGTTGGGTCTGCCTGGCGTTGGCCGCCTTCAAATCGGCCTGACTAGAAGCCGTCGAGAGGCATCACCACCAAACCCGAGAGCATCTTGGGCTCGAACCAAGTGCTTTTGGGGGGCATCAACAAACCGGCATCTGCCACGGCAATCAGCTCCTTGAGAGAAGGGGGGTGCACAGTGAACCCCAGGGCCCATCCCTCGCGGTGCAATTCCTCCATCCGTACAGGGGATTCCTGGCCGCCGCAGAATTCCACCCGGGGGTCGGTGCGGATGTCGCGGATTCCTAGCAAGGGCCCCAGGATCAGGTCCTCGAGCCTTTGGGCATCCAGAAAAGCTACGGGGTTGAAACGGTCGTAGACGGCGGGTTCGCGGGGTTCCACCTCGTGCCAGGAACCGCTGAAGATCATGCCGAAATTCCCCGGGCGCTCCGGGCGTGGCTGGCGGGCAGGACGGACATGGGCCACATGCCGCAGTTGCTTGAGGAAGTCTTCCTTGGCCACGGGACCCAGGTCTCGGATCATGCGGTTGTAATCGCGGATCGCTAATTCGGAATGGGAGAAGACTGCCGCCAGAAATCCGGGAACATGCCCGGGGGCCGCGGGGCGCTCATCGAGGGCCCTGGCAAAAGCCTCGCATCGATGGTGGCCGTCGGCGATATAAAGTTTTCCCAACCCGGCGCCTATCGTGGCCAGTTTGGAAAGGTCCGAGGGCGATCCGGCTCTCCACAGACGGTGGCGCACGCCACGGGCCTCTGTGATGTCGTACAAGGGAGGTTGATTGGTATGTTCGGAAAGGGCCAGGGAGAATTCGGGCCCGGCCTTGGCGAACATCATCAGGGGTTCCGAACAGGCCCCCTGCAGGACGATCAGACTTTTGCGATCCTCCACCTTCTCGGGGAGGGTGGCCTCGTGGCCGATGACATGGCCGGCCAACACATCGCGGCAGGACACCGAGCACACCAGGCCGGTTTGCGAACGGCCGGCCTCATCCTGACGGATCACGTAAAAGGCCGGCCCCTCGTCCGGCACCAAGTAGCCCTTGGACACGAAATGCTGCAGATTGTCACGCCCCCTCAAGGCCGATTCCCGTCGGGTTGTCCCGGGTGGGAGCTCGCAATCGGGCCTGGTGACCCTCAAAAAACTCCAATCCCGGCCGGCCACACCGCGGCGGACCAAGTCTCGGTCCACGGTGTCGTAGGGGGGGCAGGCCAGCTCGCCGGCCAAGTCCGGGGGAGGTCTCAGGGCTTTGACGGGACTCATGTGCAACATGCCCCTATTATGGGCATAATAGGTCGCCATGGCAGGCAAGGAAAAGAGGGTTTGCGCTCGGTTCACGATTCGGGATGCCAAGGTGGGTTTGGCTACCCGTACCATCATGTCCCTGTTCAAGGGGGCCCCCAAGGGTTATCTGCCCCTCATGGACATCTCCATGCGCGGTGTGCGCCTCCTGTCCAAGGACGATTTTGATGAAGGACAGATCCTTAATCTGACCATTGATGTTCCCGCAACGCCGGAATTGGTGAAGGCCAAAGCCCGGGTGGTTTGGACGAGGCAATATCCCAAGACGGACAAATTTGAGTTGGCCGCCGAATTCGTGAAGATATCCCCGGCATCCCTGACCATCATCTCCAAGCTTGAAGACCAGGTGCATTTGCGAAACCGCGGGCGCGATGGCGTCCACCGGATTTAACACAATCCTCATCTAAAGCACATCAAGCCCTCATCAGGGTTCACGACAGTATCTCCAGGGCCACAAAGAACGGCCCACAAAGGAGAACCTGATGAAGAACGAACTCAAGAGATACAGGCTCAAGGCCCTGGTGCTCAGCCTGGGCATGGTGGCCGGCACAGGATTCGCAGTGGCCCAGGACAACCCGGCCCCCAAGGACGAAAAGGGCGCCCTCGAGTGGGCCTCGATGAAGGAGAGGGTTGAGGCTCTCGAGCAGAAATTGTCCAAGAGCGGCCCAGGTGGTTGGCCGGCATGGTTTGAGCTTGGTGGGACACTGGAGCTGGAATATACCGATGCCGACGGGGATTTCGCCCAGGACACTTCCAACAATCCCTCTCCACATTTCCAGCTTGACAAGTTTGTGCTCAAGCCTGAAATCAAATTGACGAAGAACTCAAAACTCTACAATGAGATTGAGTTCACCGACACCACGGCGCGTTATGAGAAGGGCTGGTACCAGATCGACCTCGAAAAGGAGTCGGGACTCTACACGCGTGTCGGCCTTTTGAACCGCTTCACCAAAGCGGATGGCAAATTCGATATGGCCAATCGAAAGACCGAGGGGTACCCACTGGGTGGCAACGCCAACTGGCGTGACCAGCACTATGGTTGGGAATGGGGCGCCAAGCACAAGTTCACCGACCAATTTGCCATGTTCTGGCGCGGACATTTCGGCGACGGTCTTGAGCTCAGCGAAAATCATCCCAATGAAAACGATACGTGGGAGATCACTCAGGATGACGACCGTGCCTCCGATCGCATCAAAAACAAAAGGGAGCTGGCTGGGGGGCTTGGGTTCGAAGTCAAATTCTCGAGTGCCTGGAAGTTCGATCTGGCCGGTTGGTACTTCCGTTCCAATCTGAACAACGACGAAAGGGCCAGGCTGGCTGCGCGAGCTGGATATGCTACTGATACAGAGGGCGATAAGACAGCGCTCGATGTGAACGCGCAGGGCTCAGCCGTGGGACTCAACCTGATTGATGATGAACAGCACCGTTGGGGAGTCCGGACAACCCACAAATTCTGGGACGCCACCACGGTGACCTTTGAGAAGTGGGGTGCCCAGGACGGCAAGTGGTTGCGGGGCGGTTGGTATGGCCAGGCATCGCACCTCATCAAGTTCAAGGATCCACTGATCAACGGTGAGTTCCTGACATCCGTGGAACCCGTCTACAGGTTCGAGGAGTACCGCTCCTTCAACCTGGATGCCGAGTTCTCGGATCCTGAGACTTGGGATCGCAAACAGCAGGTGTACGCCCTCCTGGTGGGGATCAGCGAATCAAACAAGCTCAAGTCGCTTCTCAAGTTGGAGTACTACAACAACCATGCCAAGACAGGGGCCACGGGCATTGACCCGATGCAGCCGATGGATCCCGAGAATAACGAGTACCTGGCTCAGATCCAGATTAATTTCTAAGCCAACGGATGTATTAGGTTCTCATCGTCACTCCATTGGCTGGCGGAAGGGGGCAAGCAGCGCCTCCTTCCGCTTTTTTCGGCTCCGCATGTTAGGTTTGCGTTAGCACTGTGGCGGCACCCATGCCCAGGACTACAATACGGGCATGGCACAGGTTCAGCCCCGCATCCTGGTTGTCGATGATGAGGAGGACATCCTTGAGCTTGTGGCATTCCACCTCAGGAAAGAAGGTTGCGAGGTGTCCACAGCGGTCTCCGGCGAGGAGGCCCTGGAATCTGCGGACGACAGTCCCCCCGACCTTGTGGTGTTGGACTTGATGCTTCCAATGCTTGACGGGCTTTCCGTCTGTCGCAGGCTCAAGAAAGATGATCGCACTCGCGGGGCCATCATTCTGATGCTCAGTGCCAAGGGCGAAGAGGCGGATATCGTGGCTGGCCTGGAGATCGGCGCCGATGATTATGTCACCAAGCCCTTCAGCCCCAAGGTCCTTGTGGCCAGAGTCAAGGCTCTCCTGCGTCGCCAGAAGGATGCGGAGCCCTCCCCCGAGGGAGTCCTGCGCATCAAAGCCATCAGCATCGATCCTGCCAGGCACAAGGTCGTTGTTGATGGGATCCCGGTGGAGCTCACCAAGAGCGAGTTCCTGCTCCTGGACATGCTGGCCCGCCGGCCCGGACGTGTCTTCACCAGGACCCAGATTGTCGACCGCGTGAGGGGTGAGGGCTATCCCGTCACCGAGAGGTCGGTGGATGTGCATGTTGTGGGGCTCCGTCGCAAATTGGGGACTCACGGGGATGTGATTGAAACCGTTCGCGGTGTCGGTTACCGCTTTTCTGAATGAACGTGCACAGGCCAAGGCTGACCCGCCAGATCTGGCTGACATTTACTGTGCTCCAGCTTCTAGCGCTTTGTGCCTTGGCATGGGGCGCCGATGAAGGTTTGCACAACATGGCGTTGGGTGAAACGGAACGCCGGCTGTTCCCCCATGCCAAAGCCGCTGCCGATGAGATCAACGAAGACAAGTGGCCCCTGGTCACCGGATCCCTGGATGGATTTTGCAAGAGACATTCCAGCTCTTCGGGTGCCCGTGTCACGGTGGTGCTTCCCAGCGGAGTCGTGGTGGGAGATTCACACTTCCCCACAAGCGAATTGGAAAATGCCTTTGACAGGCCAGAGATCCGCGAAGCCCTTGCCGTTGGGTATGGGGTGGATGAAAGAGAGGGCATGAATGGCGCCGGAGACAACCTCTATCTGGCGGTTCAGGTGCTTCGGGGTGATGAAACATTGGCCATTGTCCGGGTCGCGGAATCCCTCAGTTATTTGGATAGCCCACTCAATGAACTCAGACGCAAGGGGGTTTTCATCTTTCTGATGTCCGCCTTGTCACTGTCGGTGATGAGCTGGATACTCTCCTGCTGGCTGACGCGACCGCTACAGGCCCTTGGGAAGATGGCTCTCGACATGGCGGAGGGTGGGAACCCTGGCCTTGCAGGGTCAGGCGATGCCCAGGAATTTCACCAGATATCAAAGGGTTTGGTCGGGATGAGGGCCATGGTTGAGGAGCAATTGGCGGCTTCGCGGAGCCGAAGCGAGGAGCTGGAGGCCGTCCTTTCAAGCATGCGCGAGGGTCTGGTGGCGCTCGACACACGCCTGAAGATCCTGCGGTTGAATCCCGCCGCCATGCAGATGCTGGGTTGCGATACCCATGCCGTCGGACGGGCATTCCCGGAGGTCTGCAGGAATGCGGCTCTGTTGTCATTGGCATCACGTTCCATGTCGGTCAAAGATGGTGCGGAGGAGGATATACCTGCAGCTGAAGACAGTGTCTGGCGTGTTCAAGGGCACCCGTTGACGGGATTGGGGGGGGATGCCATGGGTGTTCTTCTGATCCTCCAGGATGTCACGCGCCTGAGAAATCTCGAGACCATGCGCCGTGATTTCGCGGCCAATGTGTCGCATGAACTGCGAACACCCGTGACGGCCATCAGGGGTTTTGCCGAGACACTCATGGGTGGTGGGGTGACTCCGGAGGAATCGTCCAAGTTCCTGGAGATCATCCACCGACAAAGCACGCGGCTCCAGCGCATCATCGAGGACCTTTTGGCTCTGGCCCGTCTGGAGAAGGATGAGGAAGGAGCAGGGGTTGAGTTGGAGCGGGGGTCGGCCGATGCTGTGGCGGCCTCGGCACTGTCGAATGCCCAGGTTGCGGCGGCGCGCAAGGGTGTGAAGCTTGCCGGGTCAACATCCACCGGCCTCGTGTGTCGGATGAATGCGCCTCTTCTTGAGCAGGCTCTGGGTAATCTACTCGACAATGCCATCGTCTATTCCCCTGAGGGGAGCCAGATCAATCTGGAGGTGAAGTCCCAGGGTCCCTTTGTGGAATTCCGGGTCATCGACAGGGGGCCCGGAATTGCCGAGGAACACCTGTCCCGACTCTTTGAGCGTTTTTACAGGGTGGACAAGGCCCGAAGCCGACACAGTGGAGGGACGGGATTGGGTCTTGCCATTGTCAAACACATCGCCCGTGTTCATGGTGGTGAGGCGGGAGTGGAAAGTGCGTTGGGTCAGGGCAGTGCGTTCTGGTTGCGAGTGCCTGCGATTCTTTGAATCAGAGTGTCAGAGCCTTCACCGTTCTGTCCCTTGCAGAGGCGCCAATAGACGATATTCGAGAATAATTTCCAGCTTGCTGTCTACGTGGTAAACTAGCGGCATGATCAAATCCATCTTGAAGAAGTTGGCGGGTGGGGATTCCACTTCCCACATCGCGAGTCCGCCTCAGCCTCCCGAGGCTTCAGCGGCCAAGGTGGATCCTGCTCCTGAGCCCGTTTCAACAGGCCTGCCTCCGGTCAAGCTTCCCCGGCGAGTGATAGAGGCTCCTGTGAAATTTGTGGGGGGGCCATCTGCTGAGGTCAGTCAACCTGGTGTGCGCATTCTGGCTCAAGTCACTCCCAAGGGGGATGAATGCCGATTGACTGTGGAGAGAGAAGTCCTTCCCGGTCTTTCATGGCACTTCGACAGGGCTCCGGCGGCAGAAGAGAGCCCCTTGGTGGCCGCCCTGTTCTCGGCGGATGCCGATGTGGAATCCGTTCTTCTGGATGGTCCCCGTGTGGTCATCACCCGCAAGGCCATATACTACCGCGACTGGTAGCCCCTGGCCCAATCCGTGGGGGTGGCCCTGAGGGCCCAGCTTGATTCGGGCCA
>JBFWNO010000045.1:0-19884 GCA_050251015.1 Planctomycetota bacterium | reverse complement strand
CCCCGATGTTTGGAAGAGCCTGGACTTCCAGAACCAGAAGGTGGCCACCGAGGGCATCGATGCCGGGATCCGTGAGTGGGCCCGCTTCATGCAGTCCTTGGGCCTCATGGACATTGCCAAGATCTTCCCGAACCGCCAGTTCTTCGAGCCCGAAGATGAGGATAGGCGCCCTCACATCCTGATCGTCGACGAGTACGCCAGGCCCGTGAATCCCATCCGCCTCCATCTCCTGGGATCCCGCTTCAAGGCTGTGGTCCACAACCGCAAGGCCAACCTTGCGGAATACATCCTCCGGAAACCCGACCTCGCGGGGATCATTGTGCAGTGCAAGGATCCCACGGAGCGCGGCAGTGGCCTCCTGTTCCAGCTTCGGGATTTCGACTACATCAAGAATGCTCCTGTCCTCATGGTCAGGGCGGCCGGTGGCTCGGCCGGTGACATCAAGGAACTCCCCAAGGAGCTGGCCCAGGCCAACAACATGGCCGTGATCCAGGAGCCCTTTGTCGCGGAGGAGTTCGCCGCAGCCCTCGATGCGCACGTCGCCCAGTTCAAGGCATACCGCGGCGCCTGATCACCCCACGGGCCTACGGGTCCTCGCTGTATAATCCAGCACCGTGACAGACAGCCCGCCTGCCCAGACCATGACCCTTGGAGTCCTCAGGGAAACCCATCCTGGCGAGTGCCGTGTGGCGGCCACACCCGAAAGCCTGAAGAAACTCCTGAAGATGGGTTTCCAGGTGAACATTGAGTCGGGAGCCGGCGACAAGGCTTCCTACCCCGATGCGCTTTATGCCCAGGCCGGGGCCCGTGTGCTGTCCCGCGCCCAGGTGCTGGCGGGTTCCGCCCTCTTCCTCAGGGTCAGGCCGCCCCAACCGTCTGAAATCGACGAGTTGCCTGAAGGATCCCGCCTGATAGGCTTCCTCTGGCCCGCGCAGAACAAGGCCCTGCTGGACCGTCTGGCCGCACGCCGGATCACGGTATTGGCCATGGACTGTGTACCCCGCATCAGCCGGGCCCAGAAGATGGATGCCCTGTCCTCGATGGCCAACATTGCCGGTTACAGGGCGGTGGTGGAGGCTGCCAACCAATTCGGGAGATTTTTCACCGGTCAAATGACAGCGGCCGGTAAGGTGCCCCCCGCGAAGGTCTTGGTGATCGGCGCGGGCGTGGCGGGTTTGGCCGCCATCGGTGCCGCCCGGGGGCTGGGCGCCATTGTCAGGGCCTTCGACACCCGTCCCGCCGTGCGCGACCAGGTCAAGAGCCTGGGTGCCGAGTTCCTCGAGGTGAAGATCCAGGAGGATGGCTCGGGATCAGGTGGCTATGCCAAGGAGATGAGTCCCGAGTTCATCAAGGCCGAGATGGAGCTCTTCGCCAAGCAGGCCAAGGAAGTGGACATCATCATCACCACCGCCCTCATCCCGGGCAAGAAGGCCCCCGTGCTTGTCGTCAAGGACACTGTGGAGCTGATGCGTGAGGGCTCCGTGATCGTGGACATGGCCGCCGAGAATGGTGGCAATTGCGAGCTCACACGTGCCGACCAGGTCGTCGAGCATCACGGCGTGAAAATCCTGGGCATCACCGACCTCCCGAGCCGGATGGCCGCCGTGGCCAGCCAGCTCTATGCCAACAACATTGGCCATCTCCTTGAGGACATGGGGGGGGCTGCCTTCACGATTGATCATGCCAACGAGGTCACCCGCGGGGCCCTGGTGCTGGAAGAAGGTCGCCTGATGTGGCCCGCACCCCCGAAGCCCGCCCCGGATGCCCCCAAAGCCACGCCCGTGGCCGCCGCGGCGCCCAAAGCCCCCGAGAAGCCCAAGGCCTACCGCACCGGGCCCGTGCTGGGCCTTGGTCTCGGGCTTTTGGGGCTGTTCCTCATCGGCATGTTCGGCGACAGCGGCTTCCTTTCGCATTTCACGGTCTTTGTGCTCAGCTGTTTTGTGGGTTGGCAGGTGGTCTGGAGTGTGACCCCGGCCCTGCACACTCCGCTCATGAGCGTCACCAACGCCATCAGCGGCATCATCGTGGTGGGGGGCCTCCTTGAGCTGGCGGTGGCCAGCAAATCGGCTTCCATCATGGGTGTCTTCGCCGTGTTGGTGGCCACCATCAACATTGTCGGCGGCTTCATGGTCACAGCCCGCATGCTCAAGATGTTCCAGAAGGGTTCGCCCGGGGGAGGCAAGAAGTGATCCCCTCCGGCGTTCTCACGGTGGCCTACATTGCCTCGGCGGCCTGTTTCATCCTCAGTTTGGCGGGGCTCTCGAAACAGGAGACTTCCCGCAAGGGCAACGCCCTGGGCATCCTGGGCATGACCCTGGCGCTGGGAGCCACGGTGGCCGGTTTGCTTGGCGGATTCAGGGATCTGGATTGGCCGACACTTCAGCCTTCCAAGACCTGGACGCTGTTGGGATCCTCCTTGTTGTTGGGTGCCATCATCGGGGCCAATCTGGCCAAGCGTGTGGCCATGACCAGCCTTCCCGAGCTCGTGGCCATGCTCCACAGCTTTGTGGGTTTGGCCGCCGTGCTGGTCGGCTTGGCCACCCATGTCGACCCCGCGGTGGCTGCCGCCGAAGGTGAACATATCATCCACGGCCTGGAGATTGGCATCGGCATCCTGGTGGGAGCGGTGACCTTCACCGGTTCACTGGTGGCCTTCGGCAAGCTCAGGGGAATGATTTCTGGAAAGCCCCTGCTCATTCCGGGCCGGCATCTGATCAATGCCCTGCTCATGGGCGGTGCGCTGGCCCTGTCGGTGCACTATGCGGTCACGGGGGGTGTCTGCAAACCCTGCCCGGATTGTGCCGTGTCGGCCTGCCTATCGAACCTGCCCTTCAATCTCGACCTCGCGCTGATCACTCTGTTCTCCTGCATCCTTGGGGTGCTCCTGGTGGCCGCGATCGGCGGGGCCGACATGCCCGTGGTGGTGTCGATGCTCAACAGTTATTCGGGCTGGGCCGCTGCCGCTGCGGGTTTCCTCCTGAAGAACGACCTCTTGATCGTCACGGGGGCCCTGGTGGGTTCCTCGGGGGCCATTCTGTCCTACATCATGTGCGCCGCCATGAACCGCTCGTTCATCTCGGTGATCCTGGGCGGATTCGGGACGGGTGGCAAGAAGGCCTCGGCCGGTCCCACTGCCGGAACCGAGCCTGCAGGCACCGTGACGGAGATCTCGGTGCCCGACACGGCCGAGCTCATGCGCGAGGCCAAGAGCATTGTGATTGTGCCGGGCTACGGCATGGCGGTGGCCCAGGCCCAGCACGCCCTGGCCCGCGCCGTGGAGCTGCTCCGCGAGCGCGGGGTCCATGTGCGCTTTGCCATCCATCCCGTGGCCGGGCGCCTGCCGGGGCACATGAACGTCCTATTGGCGGAGGCCAGCGTGTCGTACGACATCGTGCTCGAGATGGATGAGATCAACCACGAATTCCCCGAGACGGATCTCGTGCTAGTGATCGGTGCCAACGATATCGTCAACCCCAGCGCCGAGGAGGATCCCTCGAGCCCCATCGCCGGCATGCCGGTGTTGCAGGTGTGGAAGGCCAAGACCTGCGTGGTGATGAAGCGCTCGATGGCTGCCGGCTACGCCGGGGTCGACAACCCCCTGTTCACCAAGTCCAACACCCGGATGCTTTTTGGCGATGCCAAGAAGGTGGTGGAGGGACTTCTCGATTCCCTGAAGTAGCCCCCTCCGTTTGGGCGGAGCTCACGTGGAGAGGCTTTTGATCCTCTCCAGCCTCACCTTCTCATGCTCCACCAGCCACTCGTCCTGCGAGAGCTCCTCGTGGGCCTGACGGAAGAAGGGCTTGGCTTCCAGAGGACTTCCTAAAGCGAGGAGACATTCACCAATCTCCTCGCAGACATAGCCGTCCCTCTCGCCAGCCTTCAGCCACTGGGCGTGCAGGTCCTGCTGGATAGCCAGGGCTTCCTCCAGGCGCCCCAGGGCTCGGGCGGCCCTCGCCACGCAGTAGCGGGCGATGCGGGTCTCGCGTTCCTGCCCCTTGGCCTCGCGCCACTTGAGGGCCTTGCGGAAGAGCTCAAGGGCCTTTTCCGGATTCTTTTTCTGGTCGAGGTGGGTCCACCCGAGGTTGTTGTAGAGCGATCCGAGCCACAGGCGGGCCTCGGGATTTTTTGCCTTCTCGGCATGCACCATGGCCTGTTCATTCCAGGCCACGGCGGCCTCACCTTTCTCCACGATGCCCAGCATGTGGGCGGCATCCACGGCGTGGAACTCCAGCCCGGCCTTCAGGGCCCTGTCCCAGGCTTCCTGGAAGAGGGGGCGGGCCAGGTCGGCCTGGTTGGAGGAGTTGAGCGCACGGCCCCTTTCCAAAAGAAGCCTGACGGCCACCTGGGGGATGTCGGCCATGGGTTCGGCTTCGTCCAGGATCTTGTGGGCCTCCTCGAAGTTTCCCTGCAGGCCCTGGGCCCGCGCGATCTGGGTCAGGAGTTGGCCCAACCTTGAGGCATCGCCGCTTTGGCGCGCCTGGGGCAGGATGGAAAGGAAGTAGTCCTGGGTGCCCTTGGGGTTGGCGTAGTTCCAGTTCTTGTCGAAGTCGGTCAGTTCCGAGGGGGCGGGAGCGGGTTCCATGTCGGGGCATTATGTCGCCCTTCTGGTAAACATCGCAAGCCCTTGTCACGATACAGATGACTGGAAGGAATCACGATGCGCCCTGTGTTGATCGGCACCGATGTCTGCGAAAAGACCCGCAAGAGGCCCTACGCTTTCGCCTACATGGATTATGTGAAGCTTTTGGCTGCGGCGGGTCTGCCGGCTGTGCTCGTGCCCCCTCAGCCCCAAGCTGGGCTGGCCGCCCTTCTCGATGGTGCCGCCGGTCTGGTGATCCCCGGAGGCGACGACATTCCCTTCCCCAATCCCCTTCCCGAGGAGACGCCTTTGCATCCCCTCAGGTTCCAGACCGACTCTATTCTTGTGAAGGGTGCCTTGGAACGCAAACTCCCCATCCTTGGGATCTGTTATGGCTCGCAGTTGGTGAATCACCTGCTCGGGGGCACTCTCCACCGCCACCTCAAGAACGCAGCTCATCACAAGGGTGGGACGAGGCATGGCCTTGTGCCGGTGGGGGGGGAGGGCCAGAAGTTGTTGGGGGAGTCTTGGGAAGAGGCCAGCCACCATCATCAGGGTTTGGATCGTCTGGCTTTGGGACTAAAGCCCTTGGTGCATGCCGACGACGGCCTTATCGAAGGCTACCGCCATGCGTCGCTTCCTGTGATGGGCTTCCAGTGGCATGTGGAGAAACAGGCTTCGGGGGCGGATCGGAGGATTTTGGAGGAGTTTTCCCTTTGGTGTGATGCGGCTCGTTCCACTGTGTGTTGATCGGCCCATGACAATCGACGTTTTGCTCGCCTTTTCATTGTTTGCCCTGGTTGCCTCCATCACCCCGGGGCCCAACAACATCATGTTGCTGGCTTCAGGCGTGAATTTCGGCTTCAGGCCCACACTGCCCCACATGCTCGGCATTTGCGGAGGGTTTTTTATCATGGTGGTGGCCGTGGGTTTGGGCATCGGGGAACTTTTTCAAATCGTTCCATGGTCCTACACGGCACTCAAGTGGCTGGGGGCAGCCTACATGATGTATCTGGCCTGGTGCATCGCCACATCCGGTCCGATCAGCGAGGGATCCACGGAAGGCCGGCCATCCAAGCCCATGAGTTTCATTGGTGCTGCCGCGTTTCAGTGGGTCAATCCTAAGGCATGGGTCATGTCCATCGGCGCCTTCAGCACCTATGTCCCTTCCTCCGGGGGAATCAACCTCGTCATCCAAGCCGCGTCCATTTTCGCGCTTATCAACCTGCCTTGCTTGGGTGTCTGGACCCTGTTCGGCTTCTGGTTGCGGAATTTTCTTCAGGCCAGGGGCAATGTGGTTGCGTTCAATCTCACCATGGCGCTTTTGCTTGTTGCTTCCCTATACCCGCTACTTGATGCAATCTAGCAGGCTTCTGGGTGGAGTGGAGGGTTGCGGAAAATTCGCGCGTTAGCCCTTCGGCCCCAGCATCTTCCGGGGGTCCACCACCTCATCGAAGGTCTTCTCGTCGATGTGGCCGAGCTTGAGCGCCGCCTCCTTGAGGGTGAGGCCCTCCTTGTGGGCCTTCTTGGCGATGGCGGCGGCCTTGTCGTAGCCGATCTTGGAGTTGAGGGCCGTCACCAGCATCAGGGAGTTCGTCAGGTGCCTGGCGATCACATCCTTTCGGGGCTCGATTCCCACCGCGCAGTTCGTGCGGAAGCTGTCGCAGGCGTCCGCCAGAAGCCGCACGGAGTTGAGGACGTTGTGGATGATCACGGGCTTGAAGACGTTGAGCTCGAAGTGCCCTTGGGCCCCGCCGAAGTTCACGGCCACATCGTTGCCAAAGACTTGGGCGCAGACCATGGTCATGGCCTCGCACTGGGTGGGGTTGACCTTGCCTGGCATGATGGAGCTGCCGGGCTCGTTCTCGGGGATGGAGATCTCTCCCAGACCGCAACGCGGTCCGCTTGAAAGCCAGCGGATGTCGCCCGCGATCTTCGAGAGGGCCACGGCCAGGGTCTTGAGCGCGCCGTGGGCAAAGACCAGGGCGTCGTGGCTGGCGAGCGCCTCGAACTTGTTGGGGGCGCTCACGAAGGGAAGTTCCGTGTATTCGGAGATCTCTCGGGCCACGGCCGTGGCGTAGCCAGCCGGGGCATTGAGCCCGGTACCCACGGCGGTGCCGCCGATGGCCAGCTCATGGAGGTGGGGGAGGGTGGCTTCCACCGCCTTCACACTGCGGGCCAGCTGGGCCGCATAGCCCGAGAATTCCTGGCCGAGGGTCAATGGGGTGGCGTCCTGCAGGTGGGTTCGGCCGATCTTGACGATGTCGGTGAAGGCCTCGCTCTTGGCCTTGAGTACGGCCTGGAGCTCGCGCACCGCCGGCAACAGGCGGCGGGTGATCACCTCCACCGCCGCAATGTGCATGGCGGTGGGGAAGGTGTCGTTAGAGCTCTGGCTCTTGTTCACGTCATCATTGGGGTGGAGAGTGGACTTGTCGCCCATCTTTCCGCCCAGGAGTTCCGAGGCGCGGTTGGCGATCACCTCATTGGCATTCATGTTGCTCTGGGTGCCGCTGCCCGTCTGCCAGACAACCAGGGGGAAATGATCGTCAAGCCGGCCCGTGATGATCTCGTCGCACACCCTCACAATAGCGTCGGCCTTGTCGCGTCCCAATACGCCGAGCTTCTGGTTGGCGAGGGCCGCCGAGCGCTTGAGGATGCCGAAGGCCCGGATCATCTCGCGGGGGAAGCGGTCGTGGCCGATCCGGAAATTTTGGATCGAACGCTGGGTTTGGGCCCCCCAATAGCGGTCGGCGGGGACTTCGATGGGACCAAAGGTGTCGGTCTCGGTGCGGGTCTGGGTCATGTGTTCCTCCGCGTTGGATTGTAGCATTGCGCAATATGTTAAAATATGCATCTTGAAAGAATATGAACATGAATAAAACCAATCGATTCGTGATGGTGGGTGCCCTGATCGGCGCTGTGGTCGGCTTTGCCCTTTTGCCAACATTCCTTGCCAGCAAGAAGACGAGCCAAATGCCCGCCACCATCTGTGTCGCCTCCAGCTTGAAGAACGTTGTCTCAGAGATTCAAGCGATGTGGATTCTCCGGGGTGGAAGAGGCTACCAAATGATCTCGGGTTCAAGTTCCGAGTTGGCAAGGCAGATTGCAGGCGGCCTTCCGGGGGTCATTTTCATTTCTGCAGACCCTCAATGGCTGTCCACGGTGACAACCCATGATTCCTGCCACTGGCTTTCCAACTCCCTTGTGGCGGTGGCGCACGTGGATCAGGGTGAGGTGGATCTCCGGACTGTTTCCAGCATGGCACTGGCAGGTGAAACGGTGCCGGTGGGCATGTATGCCCGACAGGCACTTGCCTCCTTGCACATTCCCATCCCCGAGAGGGTGATCGAAGGCTTCAGTGCCCGTGATGTTCTTTCCAAAGTATCTGCGGGGGGGGCCCAGGTCGGAGTTGTCTATGCCACCGATGCTGCGATAGATCCTCGGGTGAAGGTCATCTTTCAATTTCCTGAGGGTTGTCACGACAAGGTGATTTATGCCGCCGGACTTCTGGATCCAGATGCCAGCGACTTCTTTGAGACACTCCAGGAACCTTGGGCGAAGGAGATTGCCCTGCGTCACGGGTTCCGGTTGTTGCCCTGAGCCATGGGCCCCGTTGCCCTGTCGCTGGTGGTGGGGGCCACGGCCACGGTTCTCAGCCTCCCGCCGGCTGTTGGCACAGCCTGGATCCTTGAGCGCACTTCATGGAGAGGCAGGGGGGTGCTCCACACTGTGATCATCATGCCCCTTGTCCTCCCTCCGGTGGTCACGGGGTACCTGCTTCTAGAGCTTTTTTCTCCCCGGGGTTATTTGGGCCGCCAACTTGAGTCTTTTGGTGTGCCTGTTGCGTTCCATCTCGCAGGAGCTGTGGTTGCAGCAGCTGTGGTGGGATTTCCGCTTTTCGTGATGATGATCTCACAGTCCCTAAAGGCAGTTGATCCGACCTATGAAATGATGTCCCGTTCTCTTGGACATGGCCCCCTGAGCACATGGTGGCGCGTGACCCTTCCTCTCGCATGGCCGGGGATCCTGGCAGGGTCCATGTTGGCCTTCGCCCGTGGCCTTGGGGAATTTGGGGCCACCATCGTGCTGGCCGGCAGGATCAGGGGTGAGACGGAAACCATCCCCTTGGCGGTGCATGCGCTCCTGGAAGTCCCCGGTGGCGAAAAGCGCATCGGGCTCCTCATTTCGGCTTCGGTGGCTCTCAGCTTGGTCTGTGTCCTTGTATCACGATGGCTAGAGTCCCTGCACCGGCACCGCCTGGAGGTGGATCGATGAGATTCGACATCAAGGCTCGCATCAAAAGACGCGCGGGGTTCCTCCTGGATGTGGCCATTGACTGTAAGGCGGGTGCACTCGGTCTGACAGGCCCCAGCGGGAGCGGGAAATCCACGCTGCTCAACGTGATCGCCGGATTTGAAAGAGGGCACTGGGTGAATCTTGATGACGTAGCGATGGGAAACCTGCCTCCGGAATCCAGGAATGTTGGATATGTTCCCCAGGACGCGCCACTCCTTCCGCATCTGAATGTCCGCGACAACCTCCTGTTCAGCCCCCGCAACAGGGGGTTGGCCGGGATCCCCGATGCCCTGGGCATTGAGCAACTTCTGGACAGATTCCCCCGCCATCTTTCGGGAGGTGAACGCCGAAGAGTGGCCCTTGGCAGAGCCCTACTTTCCCGTCCCAAGCTCCTATTACTTGATGAGCCCTTTTCCGGTCTCGACGAGACCCGGCGTCATGAAGCGATGCGCATGCTGGGCAAGATCCGCTCTGACTTTGACATGCCGATGGTGCTCGTGAGCCATCTGGCCGAGGAACTGGCCTCCCTGACGGAGGTCACCATCAGAATGGAAGAAGGAAGGGTGGTGCCATGAAACAGGTGTTCGATGCAGTGGTGGAGGCCTGTGGGCGTCGGGAGGCGCATGCCTGGCTGAAAGTGGGGCGTACCAGGCTGGCCGTGAGGTCATGGCCGGGCATGATCGCTGGCCAAAGGACCCGCGTTTCGTTGAGGCCCGAGGATGTGATCCTGTGCCTGGGGCATCCCGGAACCACCAGTGCCCGCAACGTTCTCCCGGGTCATGTCCGCAAGACAAGGCATATTTCGGGCGGCATGCGTGTGGAGCTGGATGCGGGGTTTCCTCTTTCGGCCGTGGTGACGCGCGAGGCTGCCAAGGAACTGGGCCTGAGGTCTGGGATGGGGATTTTCGCACTGATCAAGGCATCCTCCATCACTGTGGTGCAGGAGGTGGAGGCCGGTTTCAGGGTGGCCTTCATTGGAAGCCGTGGGGTCCTCGACCATCAGAAGATCGACCTGATGAAGGCAGTGGCCAGCGAGGGTTCCCTCACGGCGGCGGCTCGCACAATGGGGATGTCCTACCGCACGGCCTGGATCTGGGTGCAGGAGATCAACCGCTGTTGGGGCCGTGCCCTCATGACCAAGGCGCATGGAGGCAAGGGAGGGGGAGGGGCTTCCCTCACCCCGGAGGGGATCGGTCTCCTGCAGCAGGCAGAAAGACTCGAGTCGGGCGAGATCTAATTCCTGTCTGTGGGGGCCAGTTTGTGGAACAGTCCCGCTGGATCTCGGACAAGATCCAGGGTGTTGGACCATTGCAAGCACAAGGTTCTCATGTAGGGGTACTCCCACACTCGCGCGAAGTTTTCATAGTAAGGGAGCTGGTGGGTGAAGCGTTGCAGCACCAAGCCGTTGAACCACAGGCAGGTGAACAGACTCAAAGGCACAAGAGCCCTGGAGTAACGCGGACCCTGCTTCCCATCCAGACCCGCCGTCCAAAGCAGAAGGGGAGTCAGGCCGCTCAGGAGTCGTGGACCCATCGAGGCGGAGCCGTCCCAGGCCTCCCAGCTTCCGATCATGTACAGGTAAAGGATCACCGAGGACGGGAGCCAGAAGTCGCGTTCCCTGGCGAAGCGGAAGAGGCCAAGTAACCCCAAGACCAGTACCGGGCACCAGAAGATCAGTCCGTTGTTGGTGGCGAGCAGGACCTTGTCGATGTTGGGACCCATCCAATTGGAAAAAGTTCCACCATGCACAATCATCGAGCCTTTGTAGCCGCCCAAGGGGTTCCACTCCCCGCTGATACAGAAGCGCAAGGCCAGGTGAGGCAAGAAGCTCAGAAGAAATCCCATGACCAACGGACTCAAGGCTGAATGAGTCTTGCCTTCACGCACCTTGAAACGCAGGGAGGAACCAATTGGGATGAGCAGAAGAAGGGCATCCATGGGGCGCACAGAGACCAAGAGCCCGGCCAGGAGGCCACCCAAAAGGGCTTTGGACTGGGAAGAGGGGCCGGGGATCTCATGACGGCGATAGGGGTTGCCGTAGGACCAGCGTAAGAGGCCAACAACCAGGAAGAACTCGATGGAATGGGCAAAAAAGGGTTCGTTCCAGGCCGCGACCCCTGGGGCTGATCCGAAGGCGGCCACCGCGGTGAGTGCGAGTGCCGCCTTCCAGTGGAATTGCGATGCGAGGAACAGGTAGAGCATCACGAGCCCGCCGGCAAACCAGGCAAGGGCATTGAGGGCGTAACCCAGTTGTTCAGGCCATCCAAAACCGTCTTGCCTCCACGAGTCGGGACCCATCAGGGTGACGGCGCGCCCCAGCAGGAAGCCCGGGGCGTTGAGAAGGGCTGGGATGGCCGGATAGTGGTTGTAGGCCAAGCCGGTGGCGGGATACAGGATGGTGGGGTCGGGCCCGCTCCCGTGGGGATCGTACATCCTGAAGTCGTTCCTGAAATCGACATCCCCGTCGCAGACCAGAGAGCGGATCCACACGTAGTGGCCGATGCCATCATAGCCGCTGAGGTACTGCCCCCTGAGGGCCCCGGCGGTGATGAGCAGGGCAGCCTGCATCAGGATCATCGTGATCAGGGCCGACCTTGCGGGGCGGGAAGGGCAACACGTCATGCCGTCATTCTCGCACGGAGAAGGCCGCGGGATTCAGGACTTCCACCCGTGGCGGGCGAAAGCCAAACCTAGGGAATGCCCAAGAGCCACAAGGAAACTCTCATCGACGTCATCGAGAAATTGGTCGTCGCGCGGCTGCACGATCATCACGGCCCGGGCCTTGTCGGAATAGATCAGGGGGAACAGGCCCAGGCGGTGGGTGCCCAGCTTGTCGAAGATCAGTTGCTTGGGGAGCCGCTCCCTGGCGGTCTCCGCCAGGCGGGTGGTGTTGATGTGGAACCCTTCCGACAGACAGCGCACCATCAGGTCGTCGGTCTTGGTCAAGGGTGAGCTCAACCCCGGAGGGAAATCCGTGGGGGGGTAGCCGAATTTGGCCTGGACACACCCCTGGGTCTCGTCCAGGAAGGCGAAGACCAGTCGCCGTGGTGACAGAAGGGAGGCGATGCCTTCCACCGCTGTGGTAAGCACTTCCTCGATCTTGGAGGCTTTCACCATCTTTTCGTTGAGCGTCATGAAGAGCTTGAGCTCCCTTTCGCGGCGCCCGAGATTTTCCTGGAGGAGGTTCAACTTGGCGGCATCCAACCCGCCCTTGGCCTCCCCGATGCGGATGTCGTCGATGGCGATATCCAGGACGCGGGCGATGTCGAAGACCTGCTCGCTGAGGCGCCCCACAATCTGGAAAAGGATGTTGCTGTCGAGGTGAAAGAGTTTTTTGGCTGTCAGTGCAAGATGGGAAAATGAGAAGGTTTCCTTTTCCTTGTCGTTGCCGTAGATGTTGCGGGCGATGAGGTTCGCCAGGTAGACCGTGGCGTGGTAGGGGCTGATCTTCTCCTTCGCGATCTTGGGATGGAGGTCATCGTGCCAGGACATCGAGAAAGCAATCTCATCGGGGAGCCGCCAGTGCTCCGCCAGCACGGCACCGGCCTCCTTGTGGGTGAGGCCCAGACGCTGGCGCTCGCTGACCGAAAACTCCATTCCCGTTTCCACATCCTTGAAGACTTGCCGGTATTCCGCGATCTTGTAATGGGCCAGGATCACCTTGCCCATGTCATGGAGGAGCCCGGCCACGAAGGCCGTCTCGGGATTTCCTGACTGGGCCTCCTTGGCAATGGCCCGGCTGGCGAGGGCCGTGCATAGGGAGTGTCTCCAGAACAACCGGAATGGTTTCTCTTTGGTGATGTTTGACAGGAGCTTGTACACACTCAGGGTGAGGGTGATGTTCTTCACCGTCTCGAAGCCTAAGAGCACGATGGCCTCGGTAATGGTGGAGATGGGTTTGTGGGAGAAACGATAAAACGACGAGTTCGCCAACCGAAGGAGGCGGCCCGTGAGGACGGGGTCGTCTAGGATGGTTTGGGCCAGGTCTCCGGCGGAACTGCCCTCCTCGGCGATGGTCTTTTGCACCAGGAGCACAACCTGTGGCAAGAGGGGAAGGTCCTGGTCCTCGACCACCCTGCGCCTGAGTTCGTCGGGAGTCATGCCGCCACCCCGCTGAGACGCAAGCGGAGGGGGACCACCATGTCATGGCTGCAGACCAGTGTGCCCACACCCTCGCCCACCAGGAAATCGGCCGATTCCGGATGCAGGGTCTGGGCCCCGCAGAAGTGGACTTCCGCCCCATGGGTTTTTGCGGCCTGCAACAGGGGCCGTAGGAATGTGCGCATCGGGTCATCCAGCTGGGTGAAGGGATCGGATGAAATCAGGCCCTCGCGGAGCATGTGATAAAGGTCGCCCCTGTCGTCACGGGAAAATCCCCAGAAACATTGGGCAAGGTCGCCACCACCCACCGAGAGGAAGTCGAGATCGCTAAACCAGCGGGGGGCCGAGACGACGGCCGCCGGGTGCTCCACCATGGCACCCAATTTCCAGGGCCGATGGCCCAGGTCGGTGCGGACCTTCTGGATTTCCTCCAGCGTTGATGTGAAGGGGATCAGGATGCGCAAGTCGGGATGGGCCGATGTTGAGGTGCCCTTGTCGAGGGCCATCAGGGCGGCACGCAGGATGGCTCCCTGGCGGTGGGTCCCACGGATTCCACGACGCACGAGGTTGCTATGCAGGGAGCGTTTCTCGATCCACAGTTTCATGAAATGAGCATCGCCCGAAAGGGAGCCGACCATGGCTTCGTCGAGCACCTCGTGCCAGGCCGTGTCGAAGAGGCGAAATATGGCCGGAGCCCCCTGGCATAGCCCGAGAATGGCTGTCACATCCGGGCTCAGGGATTCAGCCAATTCGCAGGCTCTTGTCTCGGCCAGGGGCCCGGGATCCAGAAGGATCAGTTGTTGGAGCAAGGGGAGTCGCTCGGGGGTTTGGCAAAGATGCTCTAGCCTGATCAACCCCATGCCCGAAGCCCCTCGCCGGATCGAAGCCTCCGCCTCGGTCACGGAACCCGCCGCACCCATCACACGGATCTTAAGGCCAGCCCTGACCCTCGATTCCAGTGTGGAGGGCCCTTGGGGAAGTCGGGTCATTCCCGGGCCGTGAACTCTTCCCCTGAGGCCATCGACCACCACCATTCCTTCCGGGGGTTTGGCGATGCCCCCCACGGCCGGCAACCCGACATGCCGGCACAGTCCAACGAGGTCCTTGTCGGGGTTCCTGTCATAAAAGAGGATGGCCCTGGCCTTGGCCAGTCGATCGACTCCCGGCCTTTCCCCGGGTCCCAGGTGCAGGATGTCGCCGGTGGAACCCGTAGGACCCTCGGCGATCCCGGACACTAGGCCGAGACCGGATGCCAAGACCGGACCCAGGGGTTCCGGCTCCACACCCATCAGGTAGTCATTGCAGGCTCCCAGGAGGGAGGGAGGGAGATCGTGCATCGCCCCATCTTATCTGCCTGTGAATCTCTCCGCCATTGCCCTCCTGCGCTTGTCCTCTATACAATGCTCCGGTCTTTGGAGGACATCATGAAAGTCGGCATACCGAAAGAAATCAAGAACAACGAATTCCGCGTCAGCACCGTGCCCTCGACCGTTGAGGAACTGGTTAACAAGGGCCACACCGTGCTGGTGCAAAAGGGTGCCGGCGAGGGAAGCGGTATTGAGGACGAGTCCTACATCAAGGCCGGCGCCAAGATGGTGGGTGCCGAGGAAGCCTGGGGAGCCGACCTGGTGTGCAAGGTCAAGGAACCCATGTCCCAGGAATACAAATTCATGCGCAAGGGCCAGGTGATCTACACCTATTTCCACTTCGCTTCCAACCAGGAACTCACGATGGCCACCCAAAAGTCGGGTTGCACGGCCATCGCCTACGAAACCATCCGCAATCCCGACGGGGAACTGCCGCTGCTGACGCCGATGAGCGAAATCGCCGGCAAGATGGCTGTCCAGGAGGGTGCCAAGTACCTGGAGCGGGCCATGGGGGGGCGCGGCGTCCTTTTGGGCGGCGTTCCCGGCGTGGCCCCTGCCGAAGTCATCATCATCGGTGGAGGGGTGGTGGGAACCTGTGCAGCCAAGGTGGCCGCGGGTCTTGGCGCCAGGGTCACCATCCTGGATGTCAGCCTCAAGCGCCTCCGTTACCTCGATGACATCCTTCCGGCCAACTGCATGACCCTGCATTCCAACCTGGACAGCCTTCGCACGTCCGTGGCCCGTGCCGACCTTCTGATCGGCGCCGTGCTCCTAGAGGGTGCCAAGGCTCCCACGCTCGTGAACAGGCAGATGGTTTCCCAAATGAAGAATGGAAGTGTGATTGTGGATGTGGCTGTGGACCAAGGCGGTTGTGTCGAGACCACCAAGCCGACCACTCATGAAAACCCGACCTTTGTGGTCGATGGCGTCCTGCATTATTGCGTGGCCAACATGCCGGGAGCCGTCTCCCGCAGTTCCACCTACGCTCTCACCAATGCCACAGCCCCCTATCTGATCGCCCTGGCTCAACACGGGTGGCAGAAGGCCTGCCAACTGCATCAGCCCCTCAAGCTGGGTGTGAACATGCATGAGGGTGACGTCACCAACAAGGCCGTGGCCGAGACCTTCAAGCTCGAGTTCAAACCCCTGGGATTCTGAGCCGGAACTTCCATGGATGCCAAGGATCTCAAGGCGCTTCACGAGCAGAGGATCCTGGCCTTCAAGAGGGGTGAATGGGGTGATGTGATCAAGCTTTCAGAAGAGATCCTGCTCCTCAAGCCCAAAGATCCCCTGGCCTGCCACGACCTTTGCGTGGCTTATTGGCGCAGGGGCGACAGACAGCAGGCCCGGCAGTGGGCTCAAAGGACCTGCGAGGCCTTCCTGAATGAAGAGTCCCGCAGTGGTGTCGAAAATCAGATGCGACACATGGTGACCCTGATGAAGGCCGGCAAGGCCTCGGCCCGTTACTTGCGCCATTACGAGGTCCTAGGCGAGATCCTTTATGAGGAAGGAGCCTTTGAGGCGGCCCGCGACCATTTCGAACAGTTGATCCAGATCAAGGGCAACTTTTCGCGCAAGTACATCTATGTGTTCAAGTGCCACCTCCACCTGGGCAACCATGCCCTGGCGGAACCCCAGTACCGCAGTATGGCCGAGGAATTTCCTGGGCGTGAGGGTCATTTGTTGGTCAGTTTCAGGGAATATCTTTCGCGGCACCTGGAGGACACACGCTCGATGGACCTCTACATCCGTCTCCTGGCCGAAGCCGGACTCCTGGACAAGGAAATGGAAAGGGTCGAGGAGCAACGGCACCTCAAGAGTGCGGATCCCGAGGTGAACTCCCTGGCCCGCGCCATCTGCAGGCATCGGGGTGATGCTGAAGGAGAGCTGGCGATGGTGCAGGAGCTCCTCAGACACAAGGAAACAGCCTACCTCTTGCTCGACCAGGCCCGCCTCCTTGCCCACCGCGACCCGGCCAAGGGAATGAAGTCGCTGATCCGGGCCCTGCAGAAAAATCCGCGGATGGCCGGCGAGTCCAAGGCCGTGATTCGACTGTATCTGACTGGAGCATCGGAAGCGGTCCAAGAGGATCTGTGCAAGGGGATGCTGGCCGTGCTCGATGATGCCGAGGCCAAGGCCCTGATGCTGGACCTCGCTGCCGAGCTACCGGAGAATTCCCTGCTGGCCCGACTCAAGGCTGAATGGTCGGGAAGCACGGCCGGGGACACCGGGGCGGGGGGGGTGACCATGATGCTCCAGAATCTCTCGCTCACCGAGCTGATCAAAGCCAAGATGCGCATGGAGGAAAAACTGTCCGCCGCCAAAGGCGAGGTGACCTATCTGGCCAGTGACGTGGTGGGATCGACCCGGTTGAAGGAAGGTGTGAGCCCGGAGCGTGTGATGGTGACCTTCGAGGCCTACCACAAGCTCGTCGACCATGCGGTGAAGGCCAACGGGGGCAAGCCCTTCATCGACGAAGGTGACGGGAAGATCAGCCGCTTTTCAAGAGCTGTTGATGCCGTGAGGGCTGCGCGTGAGGTCCTGGCGAACCTGGCCACCTTCAACGAGAAAGACAACATGATCGGCGCTCCCCTGCAGGTGCGCATCGGTCTGCATACGGGATTGAGCCTGAATGACGACTCGGTGGACCCGAAGAAGGTGGCTGACCGTGTGCTCGATGTGGCCTGCCACATGGAAAAGTACGGCGCACCCAATGAGATCCATATGAGCGAGGACACCTTGAGGGCGGCCCAGCTCAAGCCCGACGAGGCCGCTTTCCTCGGCTGGCGCGACAAGAGTGGCGTGAACGCCTACAAACTGAAATAACCTGATTTCTTTAGCGGTTCATACCTAGCTGCTGTTGGGGCGCACAACTTGCAGAGTCAGCGAAGTTAATGGTGCGATCGATTCAAGTGGGCGTTGAACCTCACCCTCCCCCTCTTGGGGGGAGGGCAGGGTGGGGGGCTAGTGCTTCTCTGGAAGATTCACGTCATGGAATCTTTTTGATGCTTGATGGTCGAAAAATGTGAATACATAGGCCCCGTATTTCCCAAGGCGGTCGAAATTCCTCGGCTTGACCCTCAAGGGCAGGGTGCGACCACGGAACCAGATTGATAAGTGCAGAGTCAACAGCAACAGAGCAAACAAAGCTATCAATACTGATTGCAGAGTGTCGTTATTCGCATCCAAAGTGAAATATATTGATCCCCCGCACAGCAAAGCAAGGACAATACAAACTCGTTGAATGGTATTTATTATCCGTGATCGATTTTCATGTTTATCCCTGTGTGCCCGGCACAGTGGCAGGTTGATGACGATGCTTTCGATGCCTGCGATCAAAAGCCAGAAGGCTGTCGTTGAGAATCGAATCTCAACGCTCTGTGCAGGAGAATGTTGGCACACAGCACAGCCTTCAGCGAAGACGATGTCTTCGGGGCGGACTCCCACCTTGTTTTTGCCGAGATTGGTGAGCGATTCAATGCGCATGGGGTTGATATCGTAATCAGTTTCAGGGTCACAATCCTGCCAGCCCCCCACCTACCCTCCCCCCAAGAGGGGGAGGAATAAACAGAGATTTTGGCGTATAATGGGGGCTCATGGCTCTTAGGCCCTACCGCATCCTTTCCCTGGATGGCGGCGGCATCCGGGGGCTTCTCAGCATCGTGCTGATGGAGCGTCTCGAGAATGACACGCCTGGTTTTTTGGGGAAAGTCGACCTCTTTGCTGGAACTTCGACCGGGGGAATCCTCGCGTTGGCTCTGGCCGGTGGCACCCCCTTGTCTTTGCTGAGGCAGTTTTACGAGGGGGCGGGTCAGGCGATCTTTGGCGATAGCCTCGCCGACAACGTGAAGGACTTGGGCAGTGCAACAGGGGCCCAGTATTCCAACCACGGGCTTCGCCGTGCCATCCGCCAGCTGTTTGGTGACAAGAAGCTCATGGACCTCAAAGGTCGTGTGCTGATTCCCGCCTTTGATCTCGACAACAACAGCCAGGACCCCAGGTCCCGCTCCTGGGCACCGAAGTTCTTCCACAATTTCCCGGGCGAGGATTCCGATGGCGAGGAGTTTTGCGCCCATGTGGCCCTGGCCACAAGCGCGGCTCCCACTTACTTCCCCAGTTGGGAGGGATTCATCGATGGAGGCGTGGTGGCAGCCAACCCCTCGATGGCGGCCCTGGCCCAGACCCAGGACGCCAGGAGCTTCCCCAAGAGGCCGGCTCTTTCCCGTCTCCGCCTCCTGTCGCTGGGCACCGGGGTTTCCCTCAAGAGCATCGAGGGACGGGAGCACGACTGGGGCAAGCTCCAGTGGGTGTCTCCGTTGATTGAAATCATGTTCTCGGGCGTCAGTGGCGTGGCCGATTTCCAGTGCCGCCAGATTCTGGGTGATCATTACCACCGTCTCAATCCCGTGTTCAGGCCCGGGGATGAGATCCCCCTGGATGCCGTCGGTCGAACGGCCGATATCATCAAGGCCGCCGAGGCCACAGATCTCAAGGCCACCCATGAATGGCTGGACAGGGAATGGGGTCTATCATGATGCCAGCCAAAGGGTCCAAACTTGCGGCGATGATGGGACGGAGACTCCGATCCCACCTCAAGGAAAAGGGCCGGAAGTATTACTCGGCAGGCAAGGTCCAGCTTCAGGAATCGGGCCCGGGATTTGCCCGCGCGATCGTGAGAGGCACCAGCGACTACATCGTGAACCTGACCTGGGATGCCGGCATCACAATGGACTGCAGTTGCCCGTTTTTCCGCGAGCACAATTCCTGCAAGCATATCTGGGCTGTTGTCCTCACCGCTGAAAGGGGCGAGCCGAAGAAAAAGCAGGGATCACGCCAGGGTGGGGGCAAGAGCCGGAGGTGGCGTGACATTCTCGCCCTTCTTCCCGGGCCGGCTCCGGTCAATGGCATACAGGGTAAACCCGATCCCAATGCCTGGGAATTTGTCTTGCAAGTGCTCAGGTCAAAAAAGGGGCATCGTTATCTCGTGCAGGGGGCCCTGGTGCGAGGCGAGGAGCGCCGCAGACTTGTCGAGCCTGAGGAGGATCAGGCCGAGGAACAGGTGGCGGAAGCCCTGGCTGAGGGTGCCGAGGCTGTCGAACTTCCTCCCAAGGAGACCCCCGTGATCACCGGACCCGGGGCGGCCATGTGGGTACCCCTGATGCAGGCCCATCCCCGTTTTGTGGTTCCCGGGCCCGAGTCCGGCGAATTCCTGGATCGCGTAATGTCCATGCAACCGGTTCCGCGCCTTCTGCTTCCTCGCGATCTCAGGTTCAAGCAGGTAGCCTTCAAGCCGGTACCCTGCTTGGTGGTGCGCAAACCCACGGGGTCGCCCGACAGCGAGAAACTGGAGGCCGAGCTCTTTTGCGATTATGACGGTGTGAGAATTCCCGCCAAGCCTTTCGCCCCCGGCCGCTATGACCCCCGTGTGAGGCGCTTCCTGCTCCGGGACCCCTCGGCCGAGAATGCCTTTTGGCTCCGACTCCTGCAGGTGGGCCTGACCCGCGATCCCCAGTCGCCGGGGGGGCTCTCACTGCACCAGGG
>JBFWNO010000044.1:0-20002 GCA_050251015.1 Planctomycetota bacterium | reverse complement strand
CCACAAGAGCGAATTGAAGGACGAGCTCGATTTCATCGCCCGGGACAATGCCAAGACTCCTTTCCGTCTTCTGTTGGAACAACGGGGGATGTGGAACGAGGTTTGGGTGGCTCCCCGCACCAGCCCTCCGAAGTATTTCCACAAGCTGGGGTTCAACGATTATGCCGCCGTGCATGCCAATTACCCCCTTCCCGGTGATGCCCAAGTGTTGAAGCGTCATGCGGCGGGTGTGGTGTATTGCCCGTTGTCGCATAAATACTTCAAGCATCCACGGCATCCTCTGCCACGGTATCTCAAGGGGGGGTTGACTGTAGGCCTTGGGACCGACAGCTGCGCTTCCAACGACACTCTCGACATGCGCGCCGAGATGGCCCACGTGAAGAAGGCCTTCCGCACCTTGCCGGATGCCCGGATCCTTGAAATGGCCACCCTGGGCAGTGCCAGCATTCTCGGCATCGACAAGCAGGTGGGCTCCCTCAAGAAGGGCAAGCGTGCCGACATCGCCTTTTTCCAGCTGCCACCCCAGGCCACGAAGGCTCTCTCAGCCATCGTGGCTCATCGTCCGCCTGTGAAGGCGGTGATGTGCGAAGGCCGCTGGCTGAAGGGGCTGTGATCCCATCGCTCTACGTGTTGGGCACTGACACGAATGTGGGCAAGACCCGTGTGGCATCCCTCCTTCTGTTGCTGGCCTCCGAACAAGGGCAGGTGGGAGCCTGCAAACCTGTGGCCACTGGGGCCTCCTGGGTGATGGATTCCCTGGTGTCTCCGGACACGGAGGCCCTCAGGGCCGCCGCTGGCGGTCGCCAGAGTTCCCGCGAAGTGACCCCCTTCATTTTCGAGCCCCCGTTGGCGGCATGGACGGCCGCGCGCCGCGTCGGATCGACCCTGTCGGCCCGTGACCTGGCGGCTTCCGTGACCGATGTGGCCCGCCGGCGGGGCCGGGTGATTGCCGAGGGGGCGGGGGGGGTGCATGTGCCCCTGAATGAAACAGAGACCCAGCTCGACGCCGTGGTGTCTTCCGGTCTGCCCGTGGTGTTGGTGGCGGCAGCCCGCCTGGGATGCATCAACCAGACCCTTCTGAGCCTGGAGGCCCTGAAGGTGAGGGGCGTAAGGGTGCCCCTGGTGTACCTGAATATCTGCGATCCCCAGGCAGATACCGAAGTGGTCGCCTCGAGCCTGGAGGAGATCTCATCCCGGGTTCAACCCGTGGCCCTCTTGCCCTTTGCAGCCTCCCTGCCTGCTGCTGTGGGGGGGCTCAGGGGGGCCCTGGCCGGTCTGGGCTGGGTGTCGCCCTGACACTCCTGTTGGGCTAGAATGGCCCTCAGATGAGACTCCCCAGAGCCCTGTCGCTGTTGACCCTTTTCGCCCTCCCTTGCGGCCTGCTGGTGGCCGACATGGAGGCCCCGCCCGAGGATGGCTACGCCAAGGAGCGTTCCCTGGTTCTGCAGTCGGAGATGCAGGCCATCGCCCGCAAGCTGACTCCCTCGGTCATCTGCGTCCAGGCCATGCCGGATCCTGCGAGCAACAATATCGAGCGCAAATTCGGTGGCGGTGGTGGCAGTGGTGTCATCATCGATCCTGAGGGTTATGCCCTGAGCAATTTTCACGTCACCGAATTCGGACCCATCATGGTGGGCATGGTTGACGGCCGACTCCATCAGGCCAAGGTCGTGGCCTATGACGAGTGCGCCGATATCGTGTTGATCAAAATCGAGGGAGGCCCCTTTCCGGCCGTCGAACTGGGAGACTCCGATGCCGTGAAGGAAGGCGACCTTTCGATCGCCATGGGTAACCCTTTTGGCTTGGCCGTGGATTACAAACCCACGGTCACCTTCGGGATCATCAGCGGCACCAACCGGTTCCTTCCAGGGGCCGGGGATAGTCACATGCTGCTCTACACAGGCATCATCCAGACAGACACTCCCATCAACCCCGGAAACTCGGGGGGGCCCCTCTTCAATCGCCAAGGTCACTTGTTGGGCATCAATGGCCGCATTTCTCTGTCCGGGCCCCGCAAGGTCAATGTGGGTGTGGGGTACACCATCCCGATCAACATGATCAAGCGGTTCCTTCCGTCGATGAAGGCGGGTCAGGATGCCAATCATGGGGTCCTTGGCGTGGCCATGGCGGATGGCGAGGGCGTGGAAGTGTCGAAAGTGGTCAGGGGCAGTCCGGCGGAAAAGATTGGCATCCAGAAAGGTGATGTCATTGCCTCCATTCAGGGCCGAAAGCCCCGGGATGCCTACGAAGCCATCCACATGATCAACGGACATCCTGCTGGAACCGAACTCACCTTGACCTGCGTGCGCAAGAGCCCGCTGGAATCCGGTAGGCAGGAAAGTTTTGAGGCTGTGGCCACCCTGGAGGGTCGGCCGCAGTTCATGCGCCTGGCCCGCAAGGCTGTGGCCGACAAAATCGAGAATTTTGACTTCGTGCAGGTCACCCCGTTTGCCAAGCCTGGGGAGTTCCAGAATTTTTCGTCCCAGGTGGTGGCCAAGGTGAGGGAAGTAAACCGGGACCCCCTGGATTTGGTGTCTGGCAAGGACTCCCTGCTTTGGACCGTGGTCACCCGCTTCAGCGCCGACGAGGAGCGTTTCAACCGCCAAAGCCGGGGTTGGGTTTCCGGGGACCAGCTGTTGTTCCATCGGGGCAAGAACGAGTCGTTGACTTACATTGAATCCTACGGGATGACGGCCAAGGGCCTTCAAATCCAGGGCTGCGACGGTGTGCATGCCTGGACCAACGGTGCAGCCGAACTGCAACCTGCCGCCACACAGTCGATCCTGGATGCGGATGAAAGAAGGGCACTTTTCTATGGCCTTGGCCATGACCCCACCTACGACCTGACTTTGGAGGAGGGTCATTCCACGATGAACGGGAGAACCTGTCACATCTTGAGGGAGGTCTGGAAGGGCCAGGTGCAACGCTTCCATGTCGACAAGGCCACAGGTGTGGTTCTTGCCCACGAGATGCTGAACGAAAAGAATGACGTGATATCTCAAAGGGTCAACCGGTCCTTTGGCAGGATCCAAGGGAAGGTTCTCCCGCTGGAATGGACTGAGAACCAGGGTGCCGATCCCCGTAGCATCGTGATGTTCCGTGTGCACAAGATCGCCTCTGGTGAGACGTGGAATCCCATGATGTTCTCCCTTCATCCCGGGAGCAATTACTGATGGGCCGTTCCCTGGTTGTGTTGGGTCTGGCCTTGGGTCTTGGCAGTGTCCTGCATTCCAATGACATGGCGGCACCCGGTTCACAACCCGTGTTGGGTTCCTTCGAATCCAGCCTGAAGGACGTCACCTCACGTGCTACAGCCGCCACCGTTCGAGTCCAGGTGCCCAATAAGAAAGACCAACAGTGTGGTGTCCTCATTTCCCCTTCAGGGCATGTGATCACCCTGTCGTCGGGTCTGAGCAAGGGAGCTGAGGTGTCCGTACTGCTCGCTGACGGGCAAATCAAGCCAGGGATTGTTCAGGCGACATGGCCATTGCAACGCTTGGGCTTGATCAAGATCGACACCACCGAGGCTCCTTGGTTGGCCCTGGGTGACGCTTCCCAAGTCCAGGTGGGAGATCAGGTTCTCACCTTGGGGAACGCCTTCATGAGCGCCCGCGGCCGAGCCACCCGTTGTGCGGCCAATTACGGGATCCTCAGTGGCACAACCACCATGGCGGACCTTCCTGGTGTCGAGGTTCTCCTGACCGATGCCCGCATCAACCAAGGTTCTGAGGGCGGTCCCTTGATCGATATCGCCGGTCGCGTGGTGGGCATCAATTCCAAGGCCCTGCAATCCGCTCAGACCAACACACGCATTTTCGTGGCCATTCCCCTCACGGGGATTCTTGACAACCTTCGTTCCCTTGTTTCTGCGTCAATTCCCCGCAATGAGGCCACTTTGTGGAACCTCGGCATCAAGCTCGACACCCGCACACTGGGTTCGGGAGGCGTCGTCATTGCCTCCATTGAGAATGAGGCATCAAGGGGGGGGCTGATGCAGGGTGACCTGATCACCCATGTGGATGGTCAGGAAATCCGCGATTCGGACAGTTTTGAGGATGTCTTGAAGACACACCTTCCGTTCAGGCTCATCCCTGTCACCGTGTATCGTCACGGGCATTTCCTGAAGCGTTACCTGGCTCCCCACAAGAACATGCCCAGTGAGGCCTTCCTCCTGAGTGAAACCTATCGTCAAGCCCTTTCCAAGGCGGCGCCCTGCGTGGTCAAGCTGTATGTCAACCGTAAGGGCCGCGGGGCTGTCCTTGACAGAAATCTCCTGCCGGAGCAACAGGCCTTCCAACTGGGTACCGGGCCGTTCAGTGCCACTGTCTATCGTCGTGACGGGTACCTGGTAACCTCCTCATTCAACCTTGCAGGTGAAGTGCTCGGTGTGGTGGCCGAACTGTCCGACGGCAGGCGATTGCCCGCCACGATCCTGGGAAGCGACCTGGGGCGCAACATCTCCCTGCTCAAAGTCGATGCTTCCGACCTTCCCGAACCCGTCAGCGTGCACAAGAACCAGATCCAAGTGGGTTCCTCCATCCTGGCATTGGGTGCCACCCTGGCCAAGACTCTTCCCACGGCCGACCGCGGAATCGTGAGTGCCTTGAACAGGGCGGCGGGCAAGGCGGTGCAGATCGATGCCAACCTCACTCCTCATAATTTTGGAGGACCCACCGTCGATCTGGAAGGGCGGATCTTGGGCGTGAATATCCCCCAGGCCACGATGGGAGGCGACATCTTCCGCCAGGACACGGCTGGAGGTGAATTCAGCGGCTCGGGTATCGGCTTCATGGTTCCCCTGAGCGACATCGACCTTGTTTTCGATGCACTCAAGCGTGGCGAGCGTCTGGCTCCGGCTTTTTTGGGGATTCGTTTCGACAACGAATATGTGGATATGGGGGCCAAGGTCCAGATGACCATCAAAGAAGTCGGCATGCTCAAATCCGGGGTGACCCGTGAACAGGTGATGGGGGCCAGGAGTCCCCAGGAAGTCCGCACTTTTTTTGACATGATTCCGACAGCCAGTTCCAAGGCCGGGATCATGGCGGGCGATGTCATCCTTGAATTCAACGGAGAAATCGTCCCCAGCCCCAATGTGCTTCTGAACATCATTGGCGGCATGAACACTGGCGAAAAGGCCATCTTCAAGATCAGCCGCTACGGCGCCCAAATGACGGTGGAAGCCGTCCTGGGGCCCCGTGGCCAGGTCTTTGAGTGATTCGAGCTGTTTAGGCTTTGGCGGTTTTGGCTGCCGGTTTTCTGGCGCCCAAAGTCCGGCTGACAACTTCGAACACGTCCTTCGATAGTTTCTTGGAACCCACAATCCTTCGAAGTTGTGTTTCGGCCAACGAAGCCATCCGGCCATCAAGTCTCGGGTATTTCTTGAAAAAAGTCGCCAACCTGCCAGCGACGCCAGGATTGAAGCCGTCGAGCCTGAGGATTTCGTCGGCGACATGGGTATACCCTGTACCATCGGCCGAGTGGAAGTGACGCAAGTTTGAGGCAAACGTGAATTCCAGCGAACGAACCATGTTGGGGTTGTCGGCGTGATAGGCGGGGTGCCTTGCAAGGCTCTTGACCGTGGCCAAGGTGGCCCCGTCGCGGCTTGAGGACTGGACGGCGAACCATTTGTTCATCACCAGACTGTCCTTCTTCCAACGCTTTTCAAACGCCTTCAAGGCCTTGGAACGCTCGGGAGTGGCGGCCTGTGCCAGGATGGACAGGGCGCTCACCGAATCGGTCATGTTGCCGGCTTTTTCGAAATGTCCCAAGGCCAAGGCCGTCTCGGGGGATTCCGAACGCAGGGCCAAATAGGCCAGACAGGTATTCTTGAGTCGTCTGGCGGCAAAAGCGGGGCCGTCGATCCGTGAGCGTTCGGCCTTGGCCAACTTGTTGTAGGTGGCCATGAGCTCTTTTTCGAGGCCGCGGGCCACGGCATCGAAGAAAATGTCGCGGGCACGGAGGGCGAGGGTCACGTCATAGTCCCTCATTTCCTCGAGGAGGGCCGTCGGAGAGGGAAGGGTCAGGATTTCGGCTCGCACAGCCATGTCCAGTGAGGAGTCGTTGAGGACGGCCTTGTAACCTTGCTCGATCAAGCGCTGATCCACAAAGGGCAGGCGGCCTGCCTTGAGGTCCTCTGTGATCCGCAGCAGTTGATTCAGGCCCAGTTTTTGGGAGGCATCGAAACGGGTG
The DNA here is from genome assembly GCA_050251015.1 of Planctomycetota bacterium. Lineage (GTDB taxonomy): Bacteria > Planctomycetota > JBFWNO01 > JBFWNO01 > JBFWNO01 > JBFWNO01. Next base: position 13,810 of record JBFWNO010000044.1, on the reverse strand, counting down.
AAAAGGTCCGAGTCGCAGGCCAACAGGAACCCCAGTTGCTCGTCTGTATAGTTGTGCTCCAGTCTCACAGGGGCGGAAAAACCTCTGAGAAGGGAAGGCACGGGCTCTTCCTTGACATCCATAAATGTGAAGACCTGCTTGGCTTTGGTGACCGCGAGGGTGCGGCATGTTCCCGAGGCCTTTTTCTCTCCCTGCAGCCTGAGGGGAAGTTCACGGCCATTGCGGCTGATCAGACCCAGGGTTAGCGGAATGGTGAAGGGCTTCTTGCTTTTGGTTTCCGGGGTGGGCCTGCAGGATTGGCTGGCGGCCAATGTGTAGGTCTTCGATTTGGGGTTGTACGTACCCGTGGTTTTCAGGGTGGGGGTGCCCGCCTGGTTGTACCACCGCTTGAAGTCGGAGAGGTTGTAACCCGAGGCATCCTGCATGGCCTGCACGAAATCCTCGCAGGTCACAGCCTGTCCATCGTGGCGCTCGAAATAAAGGTCCATCCCCTTGCGGAAGGCTTTCTTGCCGATGAGCCTTTCGATCATGCGGATCACCTCGGCACCCTTGGAATAGACCGTGGCCGTATAGAAATTGTTAATCTCAATGTAGCTGGAGGGGCGGATGGGGTGGGTCATGGGCCCGCCATCTTCGATGAATTGGACATCGCGGAGCATCCGGGCATCGCCGATACGCTTGACGGTGCGCGATCCCATATCGGAGGAAAATTCCTGATCGCGGTAGACAGTGAGCCCTTCCTTGAGGGTCAACTGGAACCAATCACGGCAGGTGATGCGGTTGCCTGTCCAGTTGTGGAAGTACTCGTGGGCCACCACGCCGAGGATCCCCTCGAAATCCCCATCGGTAGCGCTTTCGGTGTCGGCCACCAGGAGCCTGCTGTTGAAGATGTTCAGGCCCTTGTTTTCCATCGCCCCCATATTGAAGTCACCCACGGCCACGATCATGAAAATATCGAGATCGTACTCCCTGCCAAAGGCCTCTTCATCCCACTTCATGGAAAGCTTGAGGGCCTTCATGGCATATTCGACCTTCGTTTCGTTGCCCTTTTCCACATAGAGGCGCAAGGGGATCTTGCGGCCCGACATGGTGGTGAAGGAGCTTTCGACTTTCTCGAGTTTTCCCGCCACGCAGGCGAACAGGTAGCTGGGTTTGGGGAAAGGATCGTGCCATTTGGCCCAGTGGCGGCCTTTGGATTCCATACCGGAACCCACGGGGTTGCCGTTGGAAAGGAGCACAGGGTATTTTGTCTTGTCGGCATGGAGGGTGACTGTGAAGACGGACATCACATCGGGTCTGTCGGGGTAGAAGGTGATCCGGCGGAAACCCTCAGCTTCGCACTGCGTGCAGTACATGGGGCCCGATTTGTACAGTCCTGAAAGGGCCTTGTTGAGTTGGGGTTTGATCTCCACCACAGTTTCCAGATCAAAGTGCCCTGTTGTCTTCTTGAGCGTTAGAGAGTGGTCATCCAACGTGTATTCCGATTTGGAAAGTTCGCGGCCGTTCACCTTAAGGCTCACGAGCTTGAGATGCTCCCCGAACAATGTCATGGGGATGGTCTTGCTGCCCTTGGCAGTCACCACCAGATGTGCCTTCACCCTGGTCACGTCCTCATGGATGTCGATATCCAGTTCCACTGAATCGATGCGGTGCGAGTAGGGCTTGTAATCCTTGAGGTGGATGGCTTTAGGGGCTGTGGGCATGGGCGACTCTTTCTAGGGCTATTTTATCTATTCTGATAGCCGTTTTTCATTCAAGACCAGCATATAATTCCCCTTTAACAGGAATATCCGGGAGTTCATGAACGCCGCCAAACAACTGCATCAGGGCAATATCGCCTACCTCGAAAGCCTGTTTGCCCAATTTCAGGCAGATCCTGAAAGTGTGGATGAGCACTGGAGGATGTTTTTCGAGGGCGTGAATTTTGCCAAGAACCTTGGCGAGGGATCCAGTGTCTCGATCAAGGAACTCAACGTCTACAACCTCATCCAGAGTTACCGCGACTACGGGCACCTGGTTGCCGACCTCAATCCGCTCAACCGATCACCCGCCGACAGCGAACGCATTTCGCTGAAGACATTCCATCTTTCCGATGCCGACCTGGACAGCACGTTCCAGGTGGGTTCAACAGTCGGTCTTCCGGGCGCCAAGCTCCGTGACATCATCGCCAGGCTCCGTGAAAGCTACTGTGGAACCCTGACTGTGCGTGTGGCTGAATGCTCCCCTGAGGTCAGGCAATGGTTCCAGGTGGAGATCGAGCAGAAGCGCCCCGAACCACTTTCCCCCGAGAAACGGCGGGAGATCCTCCACCAACTGGCTCGCACCGAAGCCCTCGAGAAATTCCTCCATTCCCGCTTTGTGGGGGCCAAGAGGTTCAGCATCGAGGGGGGGGATGCCATGATCCCCATGCTCGAATCGCTGGTGCTGGGTGCAAGGGCCTTGGGGGTGGAGGAGCTGGTGATCGGGATGGCCCACAGGGGCCGCATCAATGTGCTGGCCAACTTCATGCACAAGGCCCTCCGGATCATCTTCGCGGAATTTGATGGCCACCATTACGACGGCAAGGAGGACATTGAGGGTGATGTGAAGTACCACAACGGTACCAGTGCCGACAAACCCACGCCCCATGGGCAAATGCACGTTTCACTGGCCTTCAATCCCAGCCACCTTGAGGCCGTGTGCCCCGTGGTGTGCGGCATGGTACGCGCCAAGCAAAGGATCAAGGCTGATACCCAGGAGCGCCGCAAGGTTGTGCCGGTGCTGATCCATGGCGATGCTGCCTTTGCAGGCCAGGGTGTGGTCTTCGAAACCTTCCAGCTTTCCCAGCTCGAAGGCTACAGGGTTGGTGGTTCCATCCACATCATCGTGGACAACCAGATTGGATTCACGGCCGATCCCAACGATACCCGGTCTTCGCCCTATTCCTCCGATCTGGCCAAGAGCCTCCTGATTCCTGTGATCCACGCCAATGGCGACGACCCCGAAGCCTGTGTCAGGGCCATGGACATTGCCCTGAGGTACCGCCATGAGTTCCGCAGTGATATCGTCATTGACCTGATGTGTTACCGCCGCCACGGACATAATGAAGGTGACGAGCCCACGTTCACTCAGCCGCTGATGTACCAGATGATCGCCGCTCACCCCACCGCCCATGACCTCTATGCCAAGCGCCTGGAGGAGGAGGGTGTGATCGACTCCGGGGAGGCCAGAAAGTCGTATGACGAGATGATTGAGGGACTGCAGGGCGTCCTTGACGAGGCCCGGAAAACCCCTCCCGAGATCAAGCCGGTGTCTTTCGATGGGATCTGGAAGGGATTGCGGAGTGCCAAGCATGAGGATTTCCTGAAAGCTCCCGACACCCGCGTGACTGAATCCGTTCTTCATGATATTGGCAAGGTGATCTCCACCCTTCCCGAGGGATTCGACATCCATCCCAAGCTTCGTAAGCTCATTGATAGCCGGCGCAAAATGGCCGAGGGGGCCGAGCCTGTTGATTGGGGCATGGCGGAACTCCTGGCCTACGGGTCCCTGATGCGGGAGGGCAATTCTGTGCGCCTGTCAGGGCAGGATTCCATCCGCGGAACCTTCGCGCATCGCCACAGCTGTTTTTACGATATGAGGACGGGTGAGAGGTTCAACACCCTTTCAGCCGTGAATCCCGAGAAGGAATTCTGCGTCTACGACAGCCCGCTGAGCGAATACGCGGTACTGGGCTTCGAATACGGCAACTCCAGTTCTGACCCCACCTTCCTCACCCTTTGGGAGGCCCAATTTGGCGACTTCAGCAACGGGGCCCAAATCATCATCGACCAGTTTTTGGCGAGTGCTGAGACGAAGTGGCACCGGATGAACGGTCTGGTGCTCCTGCTTCCCCATGGTTATGAAGGGCAGGGCCCCGAGCATTCGAGCGCCAGGTTGGAGCGCTATCTCCAGCTGTGCGCTAAGGACAACCTGCAGGTCTGCAATGTGACCACCCCGGCCCAGCTTTTCCACCTGCTCAGGCGCCAATTGCGCCGGGATTTCCGCAAACCGCTGATCCTGATGACCCCCAAGTCCCTCCTGAGGCATCCCAAGGTCCGCTCCTCCATGGGCGAGCTGTCCTCTGGCGCCTTCTGCGATGTGCTGCCCGATCCCCGGGTGACGGATCCCGAGTCGATCTGCCGGGTGGTCCTGACATCGGGCAAGCTGTACTACGACATTGACGATCAACGCGAAAAAACCCCGGTGCCCGAGACGGCCGTCTTGCGTCTGGAGCAGTACTATCCTTTCCCCGACGAGATCCTCAGGCAGGAGCTGTCGGTCTTTTCCAGGGTGAAGGAGTTTGTATGGGCCCAGGAAGAGGCCCGCAACATGGGGGCCTGGAATTTCATCGAATGGCGCCTGCGCCGTTTGTCGAAGGCCCTGGGTTGGCCTGAACCGTTATATGCCGGCCGTTCTGAGAGAGCCTCGTCGGCCACAGGCTCGCCCAGGATCCATGTCAAACAACAGGCCGAGGTGGTGGAGGCGGCCCTCGGATCGGGTACGATGCTGGCCAAGGAGGGTTCATGAAGGTCGACATCAAGGTGCCTGCCGTGGGCGAATCCGTGAAAGAGGCCGTCATTGCCAAGTGGATGCGTCAATCCGGCGAGGCTGTGAAGCGCCATGAGCCCCTTCTCCTCCTGGAAAGCGACAAGGCTTCCTTCGAGGTCATCGCGGACGCCGATGGCGTCTTGGAACAGGTGAAGCTGGAAGGCGACACGGTGGCCGTGGGCAGTTTGATTGGCAGGATCGATCCCGCCGGCAAGGCCACCCACGCTTCAACCGCTCCATCGGCTCCCAAGACGGCTCCAAGCTCAGCAGACACATCTCTGGGGCCAGCCTCAAGGCGCGCGGCGGCTGAACTCAAGGTGGATACTTCAAAGATTCAGGGCTCCGGCAAGGGGGGGCGCGTGATGAAGGACGATATCGAAAAGGCCGCCAAGGGAGGTGCTCCCTCAGCCCCCAAGGCTGCATCGGCTTCCCCCGTTCCAAAGATCACGGCACCCACCGGTGGCGAACGCCGTGTGAAGATGACACCCCTACGGTCCAAAATCGCCCAGCGTCTGGTGGAGGCCCAGCACAAGGCTGCCATCCTCACCACCTTCAACGAAATCGACATGAGCGCCCTCAAGGAGCTCCGAAAGCGGCACAAGGAAAGCTACAAGGAGGCCCATGGCGTCAGTCTGGGTTTCATGGGATTCTTCACCAAAGCCTGTGTGGAAGCTCTCAAGAAGGTTCCCGGTGTGAATGCCCGCATCGAGGGTGAGGAGATCGTCTACCAGGACTTTTGGCACATCGGTGTGGCCGTCTCCACAGAACGGGGATTGGTGGTACCGGTTCTCCGCAATGCCGACCAACTGAGCGTCCCTGAAATCGACCAGGCCATCGCCGGGTTTGCCGGCAAGGCCCGAGATGGAAAGTTGTCCCTCGAGGACATGTCCGGGGGCACCTTCACGGTGTCCAACGGCGGCGTCTTCGGATCCTTGCTCTCGACTCCCATCCTCAATCCGCCCCAAAGCGGGATTCTGGGCATGCACAAGATCGAGGACAGGCCGGTGGCTGTTCAGGGGCGGGTCGAGATCCGCCCGATGATGTATGTGGCCCTTTCCTATGACCATCGCCTGATCGACGGGCGAGAGGCGGTCTCCTTCCTGGCCACGGTCAAGGATTACATCGAGTGCCCCGCCCGGCACCTGCTGGGGATTTGATGGCCGCTGAAAGTTTTGACCTGGTGGTGATTGGTGCCGGACCCGGCGGCTATACAGGGGCGATCCGGGCCTCACAATTGGGTCTCAAGGTCGCCATTGTCGAAAAGCGTACCACCCTGGGCGGGACATGCCTGAATGTGGGCTGCATTCCTTCGAAGGCCCTGCTGGATTCGAGCGAGCATTTCATCCAGGCCAAGGAGTCCTTTGCCGAGCACGGCATCAAATGCGATCCCAAGCTGGACCTTGCAGCCATGCTGGGTCGCAAGGACAAGGTGGTGGAGAGCCTCACCAAAGGCATTGATTACCTGATGGGGAAGCACCAGATCGTCCGTTACAACGGCTTGGGCCGTTTTGCGGATCCTCGCACGGTTGAGGTTGTGGAGGCCGGCAAGGTGACCCATGTCCTTTCTGCCCGCCATGTGATGATCGCCACAGGGTCCGAGGTGTCCGAGCTTCCTTCCTTGCCCCTCGATGGCAAGAATGTGATCAGCTCCACGGAGGCCTTGGCTCTCAAGGAGGTCCCCGGCCACCTCTGCGTTGTGGGAGGTGGCGTCATCGGATTGGAGTTGGGCAGTGTGTGGCGTCGTCTGGGTAGCCAGGTGACGGTGGTGGAATATCTCGATCGCCTTGTTCCGTCGGCGGATGCCAAGATGGCCAAGGACCTTCAGCGCACCCTCAAGAAGCAGGGTTTCCACTTTCTCCTGGGATGTGAGGTCAAGGGAGCCCGCAAATCTACCTCCGGACTGGAGGTGGAGTACGTGGTGCGCGAGGGTGGGCACAAGGAAAAGCTTGACTGCGACATCATCCTTGTGGCGGTGGGTCGCAAGCCGCACACCCTAGGGTTGCAATTGGAGAAGGCCGGCCTCAAAGTGGATCCCAAGGGCCGCATCCCTGTCGATGCCCATCTTCAAACGACCGTGAAGGGCATTTATGCCGTGGGGGATGTTGTCGAGGGGCCGATGCTGGCCCATAAGGCCGAGGAAGAAGGTGTGGCGGTGGCGGAAATCATTGCTGGCCGGTCCGGGCATGTGAACTATGCCGCAGTGCCGTCGGTGGTGTACACCCATCCCGAATTGGCCTGGGTCGGGCTCACCGAAGAAGAATCCAAGGCCAAGGGCCTGGAGGTCAATGTGGGAACCTTCCCCTTCGCGGCCAGCGGACGAGCCAGGGCCTTGGGAGAGACCGAGGGTTCCGTGAAAGTGATAGCCCAGAAGGGCACGGACAAACTGCTGGGTGTCCACATTCTTGGCCCAAGAGCCAGCGACCTCATTGCCGAGGCGGTGGTGGTGATGGAATTCGGGGGGTCCAGCGAGGACCTGGCCAGAAGTTTCCATGCCCATCCCACGCTCTCGGAGGCCCTGCGCGAGGCGGCCCTCGCGGTGGATAAAAGATCGCGCCAATCGTAAAAGTCTGCCGGCACCGGCCTTGCGCCGCTTTTCAAGTGGAAATCGGAGATGTCAGGTTGTCCGTTGAACAGGAAAATCGGCGCAAAACCGGCACCGACAGCCTCTTTCAAGGTGGATCGGGCATAATAGATACCCATGCTCGAATTCAAGTCGGTGATTGAACGTATCGAGGATGTGACCGACCGCATCCGCAATTTCGAGTTCCAGGTGCCCAAGGACCTGGATTGGAAGTTCATTCCTGGTCAGTTCATGAGCATTGTGGCGCCGCTTCCGGACGGAACCGGGCACAAAAAGCGCGCTTATTCCATCGCCTCGTCACCCCAGGAGGGCCGCACCCTCAAGCTCACCATCACTCGGGTGGAGGGGGGGTTGTGCTCCACCTACATGCACAGGTTGAAGGTGGGAGACCCAGTCGAATTCCACGGGCCTTACGGGAAATTTGTGATCAAGGGGACCCTACCCGAAAGGCTGGTGTTTGTTTCGGTGGGGACGGGGGTGGCCCCTTTCCGTTCCATGATCATGGACCTGTATGCCCGCGGTGTGGCTCCACAATCCGTGGTGCTCTACCATGGCAATCGCCATGAGGATCAGATTCTTTACGATGCCGAGTTCAAGACCCTGGCCGCGAAATATCCCTCCTTCACATATCGGCCCTGCATCAGCCGACCTAAAAATCCTGACTGGATGGGCCGGAAGGGATATGTGCAGGAGAACGTGAAGGCTGATGCCCTGAAGCCCGCCGGCACCCATGTGTATATCTGCGGGCTCCAGGCCATGATCGATGCGGTCTGTGGCGAGCTCCATGGGGCAAGCTTCCCACCCGAGGCAGTCCACTTTGAAAAATACGATTGAACGTCACATCTTCATTTGTTGCGACGCCCGCAAGGCCAAGTGTTGCGACAATGCTGAAGGGCTTAAAGTCTGGGAATTCCTCAAGGCACGCCTGAAGGAATTGGGTTTGTCCGGGGAAGGAGGCGTGGCCCGCACCAAGGCTGACTGTCTGAGGGTCTGCGCCGATGGTCCCGTGGCGGTGGTGTATCCCGAAGGGGTCTGGTACCGGCATTGCACACAGGACAATCTGGAGAGGATCATCACGCAACACCTCCGTGATGGTGTCCCTGTGGAGGAATTGCGGATCGAGCCGCCTAAATAATCCCCTCCAGGGGCCCTCCCTTGGCTCCGAGGGATTCGATTTTCTTCGTGACAACAGGATCCTCCTCCAGGAGGGGAGCATGGTGACGCTTGGCTCTGGCGTCGAGGATCAGATGGCGGCATCCCCAGTGCTTTGATTGGGTGAAGACCTCAATTCCGTCGCTATCGGTTGCCGGATCGGTGCGGGTGAACACCGTCCAGAGCAGGTTCTCCAGCGAACGGGCCACGAAGGAGGGGTCGTCGCAAATCACAAGAAGGGGAAAACCCTCGAGTGACGCCAAGGCGTGGGGACGGTGTTCGAACCACGAGGCGATGTGCCTGGGGAGGGGATCGGCCTGGCCCCTGCTAGCCACGTGGGCTGGAGCGCCGAGGGCCAGGATCCCGGGCCTGGCGACCATCACCGTGAGGTCAGGAGGAAGTTCGCCCTGAAATCCCGTGCCCAGTGTCCGCCTCTTAGGGCCCCGCGCTGCGATCACGAGTTTGGACCCCTCATTGAGGGCTGAGCCTGAGTAGTCCAGGGTGTCGACAGTGGTGCAGGTATGGAAATGGAGGTCGCGCAAGGGTTCGAAACGTTCCAGAACATGGGTGAGGAAGTCTCCAATGCGCGAGGGTGGGGGTGGTTGATCGGCAGCGTCGGCGATCATCAGCACCTTGGCGAGCGAGATCTGCCCCTGCCCCAGAAGAGCCGAGGCCTGGGTCAGCAGTTCGGCCGGACGGTCGGATGGGGCATAGGGGGTGTAGCGCTCCGACCCCACGGCCAACAAGAGGGGGTGCACCCCGGCGGCATCCACGGCATGCAAGGACTTGATGCCGGGAATCAGCGAGGGGATCACCGGCCCGGTGATTTCATGGATGAGCTCGCCGAAGATGGTGTCTTCCTGTGGGGGGCGGCCCACGGTGGTGAAGGGCCAGATGGCGTCATCGCGACGCCAAACACCCTCGACACGCAGCACGGGAAAGTCGTGTGCCAGGGAATAGTAGCCCAGGTGGTCGCCAAACGGTCCCTCAGGCTTGAGAGCCGCCGGATCCAGGCTCCCCGTGATCACCACATCACTGTCTGCTAGTACCGTGTGGCCCGAGGGGGCCTTGGCCAATCGCACGGCCCTGGCTCCCAAGGCTCCGGCAAAGAGGATTTCGGGAAGGCCTTCAGGCAACGGCATCACCGATGCCAGGGTGAGGGCGGGGGGACCACCGACATGGATGGCAACCTTCAGCGGGCGGCCCATGGACAGGGCCCTTTGATGGTGCACTCCAATACCTCTGTGGATTTGGTAGTGCAGTCCCACCTCCCTGTCTTGCTCGTGGAAGGGTCCTCCCATTTGCACGCGGTACATGCCGAGATTGGAGCGGCTCCAGCCGGGTTGGCCGGGGTCCTCCGTGTAGACAAGGGGCAGGGTGACATAGGGGCCACCATCAAGGGGCCAGCTGACGAGGCCTGGCAGGTCTGAAACGCGACAGGATCTTGCCAGGACAGGGGGGGAGAAGGAAGGCAGGGGCATCAGGTGGGGTGTGGCCCCGATGGCCTTCAGGATTTTGGCCGGCTTCCGCAGGACATCGGCGGGGTCGGCCTTGAGTTTCACCAGGGCCTCTACGGCCTTCAAGCCGTGACGCAGGATGTACCGGGCCCTGTCCAGGGTGCCGTAGAGGTTCCCGAGCATGGGCAGGGCGCTTCCTTTGGGCTTGGTGAACAGGAGCGCTGGACCACCCTTGGCGTAGGCTCGACGTTGGACAGCCGCCACCTCAAGCCGGGGATCCAGCTCGACATCAATGCGCCGGAGCCTGCCGGTGGCTTCCAGCTCCCTCGCACAAGCTGACAGTGACGCGTAGGCCATGACCCATTGTAGTGAACCCAGGCCAATCCCAAGCGTATGATGAGGGGGGACCGAGTCGTACCAAGGAGGAGGTTTTCGTGCTCATGAACAGGTTGGTGATTGTGGTCGGCATTGTCCTGGGCATGGCTTGTGCCGCCCTGGCCCTACAAACCCAGCAATCCTCCCAGGACAGGGACCAGCTATCGGCGAGGCTAGCCTCGATCTTGAAGGAACAGGACAATCTGAAGGCAGAGGCCCACAGGGCCCAGTTGAAGATTGCGGAGCTTCAAAGTCGCCTCCAGGCGGCCGAGGCCGCCAAACCCGCGGCAACCCTTGTGTTGCCTGATCCCGAGGAGGAAGTGGAGGAGCCAACAGAATTCACCGGGGAGGCGCAGTCACCATCCCCCGCTGAAAACAAGCCGGCCATGGAGGGGGACCCCAAGCTGGCCTCAGCCGAGGCTCTTCGGTTGAGGAATGCCGCCGAGGTAGCTAGGGCAGCAGGCCGGCGTGGAAGGGTCTCGATCGACGGGGTCGCCGCGAACCTCGGTCTCAATGACTATGAAACCTCCAGGATCAAAGAATTGAGGGTCAAGCAGGAGTCCTTGGTGACCCAGATGTACATGAGGGATGGAGAGTCGCAAGAGGACTATGAGGCACGATTGAAAAAAATCGCAGGCAAGAGTCCGAGTTCGAAAGAATACATTCTCTTTCGCGAGGAATTGATGAAGAACTACATCGCCAACGGCGGGTATGCCAAGGCCGAGGAAATCCGCATGGAGATCCATCAGGAGGTCAAAAACCTCTTGGGCGAGGACAGGGGCGGTGCCTTGCTCAAGTCCTATGACTTCCGTAACCCGGCGGGTCTCGCAGGCGGGTCTTGGCTGGGACGAGTCCGCTAGACGTCGATCAGTTCTCGGGCAGGTCGCAGGCTGCGTAACGGCATGTGGTGAACCCATCGAACTGGCTGGAGCAGGCGGCAGCGATGGCCTCAAGCACCTCTTCGTGCTCGATGGCAGGCGGGGTGTAGGGCTTCTTGCTCGGGTCAGCGGGATCAGACATGGGTCACCTCGCGGGTTTCGGCCTCGTGGTCATCAGCCATGGCTTTGACCAATTTGGCCATTTTACAGGCCTGCACCGACTTCTGCACGATGGAGCCCGTTTCGAGAAAGGCCATGGCATGGCAGCGGTCGCAATATTCCCTGTACTCACAGGCGCGGCATTCCGGCAGATCGTGGATGGTCATGGAGACGATGCGTTGAAGGAGCTTGCTCCGCCTCACATCGGCCCATGAATCGGTGCGGGCGTTCCCCAGCGGAATCTGCAACGGGTTGCAGGTGGTGATGTCGCCATAGGGGTTGACACTGAAATGGCCGCGACCGGCACCGCACATCAGGAGTTCGTCTGGATTGCGGGGCTTCTTGCGGCCCAGGGGTTGGGCCAGCGTAAGAGTGTTCAGGAATTTCTTGAAATCGGCGGCCTCCAGCCTGTGGTCTTGGGTGGTGGGGTCGGCATCATTCTTGGGGAAGATGTTGGCGTCGCAGTTGGTGCCGCAGCCCAGGCCGCGGGCCTTAGCCCGTATTTCATGGTATTCATCGTGGTTGTCGCCCATGATGCTGGTGCGCACGCTGACATTGACCCCGCGTTCCCTCAGAAGCTCGATGCCTCTCCAGGCCTTGTCGTGGGAGCCCCGGCTGCGAGTGATCCTGTCGTGCACCGTGGAGGAACCCCCAAGGATGCTCACATCCACCACCATCGGGTGTCTTTGGGCAATGCGGTCTGCAATCTCTTCGTTGATCAGGGTGGCATTCGTCTTTAGTTTGACGGCATAACCCAGATCCCTGGTGTGGTTGTAGATCTCGAAGAAGTCCCGGCGTACCAGGATCTCCCCGCCGGAGAGGGTGAGGAAGAGTCCGCCCTCCTTGGCAGTATGGTCAAGAAATCCCTTCCATTCTTCAGTGGTCAGCTCCCGTTGGTCGCCCCCCCTCACGCAATAGCAGTGCAAGCAGTCAATATTGCATCGGTAAGTCAGCTCCACGGCCACCGTCACGGGTTTGAGGGCCTTCTCGGCAGCGGCCATGGCCAACCTCACCGGGCTATTCGAGCGGGCCCCACTGCGGGAAATCTTCACGCCTTCGGAGGGGGGTGATGCCACCGTGGCCGTGTCGCTCACGATCCGACCTTCACCATGCCACGCTCCTTGAGCGAGGCGACAAAGGCGGATGCATCGGTCAGGGCCACCTCGGGAGGGAGGCCATAGCGTTCGCTGAGAGCCGCGGCCAACTCCGGGATGCCCCTCTGTCCATCAAGGAGGGTCCATAGGTAGGAACCACTTTCATTAAGCACCCTGTAGGTCCCGCTGGGGCAGTCGACAATCACCACGGCTCCGGGAGCCAATTCGCGATCGGCCTGGGTGTCGGCTTTTTGGATGACGAGGGTCATAGGTTCATCCTAGCTTCCAGAAGGCAGGAGTCAAAGATCAGTTACGGAGAAGCCGTTTCATGTCGAATGTTGTGAATCCGATGCGGGGCTTCTCCAGAGTACCGGAAATGGGAACGGGCGCAGAAAATGACCCTCCTGTCATCTTCAGCCAGGGCTCAATGGGGGCGAGGGGTGAGCCGGGATCCTCGATCCGCAGGAGTAGGGACTGAAGCACCACAGGGGACTCGGCCTTGGCGATGCTGCCATGCTCCAGGTCCAGGTGCCATTGCAATGTCGCGGTGCCTTGCTGGAATTCAGCCTGGGCCCTGGAATGTCTCAGAAGGGGGTTGAGCAGGGGGAGTGCCAAGGATGGGATCTCGATCCGGATCTTGCCTGTGGCGGCACGAAGATAATCATCGAAACCCAGCCAATTCTCGAGATTGATCCTAAGCTCGGAGGTGCCCAAGCGCCCGGCGATCTCGAAGGAGCCTTCTGGACCGTCGGGGAGGTTGTGGAGATCCTCACCCTCGATATGGAGGTTTTCCAAGGTGAAATCGCCATCCGGCTGCCCAACCTCTGGCGACAGTCGCAGACGGCCCTCGATGTCGAGTTTGTCGATGGCGTAGCGGTATCGGGGGACATAGTGGCCTTCCTGGTCATAGGCCCCGCCCAACAATAGGGCCGGTAGGCAAAGGACGGGGATCAGCGATCTGGAGCTGTCCAAGCGGCCCTGCAACAGGGCTCCCTCAAGGGTGATCCCATGGATTTTCACGGTGCGCTGGTCGGGGAGGGAGAACCAAGACAGGGAGATCGTGGCTTGTCCTGCTTCCAGCAAGGGACCGCTTCCGAAGTTCCGGGGGTGGGGGACCTTCAAGTCTTTGAAGGTGACCGAGGGTCCCAAAAAACTGAAGCTGGCCTCTCGATATGTGATGTCCGATTGGAGGTGACAGGAAAGCTCGGTCAGTCGGGGCCTCAACACGTAGATTTCAAGGGCCCTCCCGGCCGCGAGCCTCAGGAGAACGAACGCCAACACCACGGCGAGGGTTATGCGTCCCGGCCGCCATTTCTTAGTGGGCGTCTCAGAGTGCATCAACAAGTCCTGATGACGGCATGGGGCGATTATAGGAGAATCACTTCCACATCATGGCTCCCTCGCGCTACCGTGGTTTTTGCACCAATGTCTTTTCGGCTTCCAGTGTCGATGAACTCATCGGACGTGTGCTGCCGGCCTGCCAGCGCCGGTTGGGGCGGCGTGGGGGGGGCTGGGCCCTCGACCTCCACCTGGATCGAGGTGTAC
>JBFWNO010000043.1:0-20264 GCA_050251015.1 Planctomycetota bacterium | reverse complement strand
CTTCCGATCTCGTCGATCGGCCTTGCTCTTTCCCGGGAAAAAGACCGGGAAAAACTCTTGCGAGAGATTCTCACCCGGGTCCGTCAGCTGACCAACAGTGACGGAGGGGCCTTGTTTGTGGTGGCCGTGAAACCCGGTGTGGTGGAGGATGAGGACAATTACCTCTCCAACAAACAGCTGATCTTCAAGATTGTGCAGAATGACTCCCTCCCTGTGGTGGAGAAGGACTTCGTGGAGAAGACCCTGGAGATCACTGAGAACTCCCTGGTGGGCTATTCGGCCATCCATCAGGAGGTGCTGAACATCCCCGACGCCTACCAGATCGATGTCCGCGCCCCCTATGGGCACGATGTGTCCTGGGACAAGCGCAACAACTACCGCACCCGCAGCATGCTGGTGGTGCCGATGGTGGGCACCAAAGGCGAGACCCTCGGGGTGATCGAGCTCCTCAACCGCAAAAAAGAGAGGGGGGAGAGCCTGGGGAGCGTTTTCGCCACGGGTTCCCAGGTGGTGGCCTTTGATGCCGGCACCCAGGCCTTTGCTGAAAGCCTGGCCTGCCAGGCGGCCATTGCCCTCGAAAACGTCAACCTGTATGCCAACATCGAGAAGCTGTTCGAGGGTTTTATCCACGCCAGTGTGAGGGCCATTGAAGCCCGGGACCCCACCACCAGCGGTCACTCCGAACGCGTGGCCAAGATGACGATCGCCTTGGCGGAGGCGGCGGGAAAGGCCGATTCCGGCCCCTTCAAGAACCTGGTGATCACGCGCCAAACACTCAAGGAAATCGAGTATGCCTCGCTCCTCCATGATTTTGGCAAGATCAGCGTGCCCGAAGAGGTGCTGATCAAGGCCAAAAAACTTTATCCCCGTGATTTGAGGCACCTGGAGGACAGGATCCGCCTCCTGCGGTCCGAATTGAAGCTGATGGCTGCCGAAAAGAAACTGGATCGACTGAAGGGTGGCCAGTCCATTGAGGACATCGAGGCGGAGTTGCAGGCCGCCCTGGAGGAACTCGAGCATTTCTCCGAGCTCGCGCACAAGAGCAACGAGCCCACCGTGCTGGAAGAGGGGGATTTCCAGGGTCTGGAGCGCTTCAGGGGGCGCTGCCTTGAGGCCCACTGCGGCCCCCCGATCCCCTATCTCAATGAAGATGAATTCCTGTCTTTGTCGCTCAAACGGGGGACACTGACGGATGAACAGAGACGGCAGATCGAAAGCCATGTGACCCACACCTTCAATTTCCTCCACAAGATTCCCTGGACCCAGGAGCTCAGGCATGTGTCGAAGATCGCCCATGCCCACCATGAGAAGCTCTCAGGCAAGGGTTACCCCCTCGGTCTCAAGGGCGACGCCATCCCCATCCAGAGCCGGATGATGGCCATTGCCGACATTTTTGACGCCCTGACAGCCCGCGACAGGCCCTACAAGAGGGCTGTGCCTCTCGACAAGTCGCTGGAGATCCTCCAGAGCGAAGTGGCCAGGGGGGACCTGGATGGTCACCTGTTCATGCTCTTTAGGGACCAGAGGGTCTACAGGTCGGCCGGCATCGGGGAATAATCAGGTTATAAAACCTCCACTCCGCGCATATGGGAGGGCATGGACATGACCGAAAACAACATATCCAGCCGAATTCCTGATCTTTTGCCCCGGATCAGGGCTGTTGTGGCTTCCCGTGCCCATGGACTGGAAGTTGATGATGTGACACAGGAGTGCTGTGTCAAAATCCTTGAAAAGGAGGGGCTTTATGATTCCGGTAGGGGCCCCCTGATCTCCTGGGTCGACGCCGTGGTCAGGAAGTTCTCGATGTCAGTGGCCCGCCGGGAGGCCAGGCGCCGTGAATTAGGTGACAAGATCTTGCCCCCGGAGCCCCTAGAGTCCCCCTTCAACGAAGAGCAGGTGTCATGGCTTCTGGCCCAGCTTTCGGCCATGCCCACCCCACTCAAGGAGGTCCTGAAACTCCGCTATTACGAAGATAGAAACCTTGAAGAGATCGGCACCCAGCTGGGGATCAGCCAGCCGGCGGTGTCCAAACGCCTTGGAAAGGCTCTTGCAGAACTCACCCGCAGGGCCCGCATTCAGGGATTCCTGATGTCTTTCCTTCCCTTTTCATGGTCTTTCAAAATAGCAGGAGCCTCCAAGGGGAAGGTCGTAGCGGCAACGGGCTTGATGGCGGTTGGTCTCACAACAGCCTGCGGTTTCTTTCTTCCTTCTGGGGATGTCCATCTCATGGCCAATACTTCCGAGCTCAAGGCCACCACGATGGCAGATACGTTGGAGGCTCCTCTGGACCCGAATAAGAACACGATCTGGGTGGCAACAACCCAGTTGGCCTGGAATGAACTAAGGAAGCAGGTGGGGGAGGACATTCTCATTGATGGCGCGCCCCCTGCAGCCCGAAGGCTCAATGCCGGCAGGGATCCATCGCATGATCTTGATCCTGCATCCTATGTGGTGGGTGGGGGCCGACGGGCTGACCTTGAAAGGGTGCAGGCAGCTCTTGAAAAGTCATTTGGCCGCGGCCGCGATCCGATTCTCAAAGAGAATGTTGAAGAGCTTCCCCCCGATGGGGTGTTTTCCTATGCCTTTCTAGCCAAAGATCTGAAATTCAAGGCGCCTTTTGACATCCTTGAAAACCATCCGATCTATTTTCAAACGACAAGAGTCTGCACATTCGGCATGGAGCGCTTTGCGCCTGGCCAGACATACCACGAACTGATGGGCAAGCAGCTCCGTGTGCATGATGTGGTCACAGGAGATCACGGGCAAGGAAAGGAGTTCATCGTCTCGCTGCATCCAGAACAGGCGGATGACATCATCCTGGCTCTCGTGCCTTCGCGGGAAAACCTGAAGTCCATCGTTCAGCATGTCCTTGGACGCATAAAGGTGGACGGTGGAGAGGAGCTGGGCGCAGGGCTGTCGTTCAAGGTGCCAAAAATGGATTTCCACCTGACCCATGAGTTTGTGGAGGCTTCAGGTCGATTGCTCAACTCTTCTTATGGAAGTGGATCCCTGAAAAATTTCCAGACCGTCGCCTTCCGATTTGATGAAAAGGGGGCCACACTTAGGGCCAGGTCATGGGGAATCACTGCCGCCTTACCTAGGGCAGACCTTGTGTTTGACAGGCCCTTTCTGCTGATGCTCAAGGAAAAAAGCGCTGAACAACCCTATTTCGTGATGTGGGTGGCCAACCCCGAGGTGCTGATCCCGATCGATTGACGGGGTTCTTAGCGAACCGCCGCCACGATCCGAGGGTCAATGCCCTTCCAGGATTCCATGTAGGCCACACGATCTTTCTTCGTCTGGGCCACAAGCCGGTTGTATTCATCGGTGCGGCCAAGCTTCTCATAGAGCAGACGGGGCTGGAGAAGGAGTATGTCGGACTCATCGATGCCCGGAACGCTTTCCGCCACCTCATAGCCGAAATCCTTGTCACGGGTCCACTTGATGGTGCCCTCGGCCACAGCCTTGACGATGGCGCTGGAGTGGGGGATCTTCACCTTCAGACTTCCCTTAACGTCTTCCTTGCCACCCACACGACCGGTGTTCATGATGTACACCTCCATGGGGCGCTTGGCGAGGAGCTCGAGGAAGCGGTTGCCCTGGAGGGCATGGGGAAGGGGGAAGAAGGGGTTGGTGCCCGGGATCCGGAGGCTCTTGCCTTCCTCTTCCTTACCACCTGCGGCGGTGCCCTGGGTTTCGCCAAGCATGAAGTAGGCCGCGGCCTGGGCGGCGTTCAGTTTGGCCACGGCGGGGATGAGATTGTCATTCTTATTGAGGATCAGCAGGATGTCGGCATTCTTGACTTCGCTGGCATCGGCGGCGCCATCGACTTCCTGCATGGCAAAGACGGCGCGGCCGTTCTTGGTGTAGCTTTCATCGAAGAAATCCACTTTGCCCTGGGCGTTCATCGAGACATTCTCGAGGTAGGCGGCCCTATGGCAGACAGCCTTGTGGATGCTGGGCTCGAATTTGGGATCGAGAGCATAGGTTTTGGCGAAGCAGCCGTTCTCGGTGGAGATCACGGCTCCATCGGGCATCCAGCCGATGAAGTCGTCCTGCACGGGGCTGGACCCGTTCTGGCGGGTGAAGGTGGTGGTGGTCTTGCCAGTGCCGCTGAGGCCCACGATCAGCACGCCCTTGGTCTTGGAGCCCACGGGGATGATCTTGCAGCCGGCGTGCATGGGCAGGCCACCACGGTCATAGACGATCTTGTTCCACATCCGGAGTCCGCCCTTCTTCGACTCGCCGAAGTAGTCGGAATTGAAGACGCGGGTGATGCCATTGTCGAGGTCCACGGCGATCAGGCGGTCGTGGGGGAAGGCCGAGCCGTCCTCACGGGCCGGGGCCTTGAGGGCTGGCGTGTAGATCACCTGGAGGCAGGGGGTGTAGGGCTTTCCATTCATCTTGAAATACAGAAGGTCCTGCATGCCGGCGATGTTGGCAAAGCTTTTTTCAATGATCAGTCTGGCGGCCACGGCGTGCTTGGGGTTGTTGCCGATGTAGCCCTCCACCAGAAGCATGTCCTGGTTCTTGATGTAGTCGTCCTGTGCCTTGGCCAGGCGCTCGTATTCCTTACGTGTGATGGTGCGTGCGCTGGTGACAGAGGGGTCATCCGTGACGATGAAGGTGGAATCCTTCGAGCGCGACAGCACCTTGGTGGTGATGTTGGGGTTGTCGAACTCGCTCCGCTTGGTCTGCGGCATGGCGAAGGTGTATTTCCTGAGCGTTTCCTGGTCGGGGTTGACCTCCACCGAGCGGGGGCTCACGGGAAGGTTGACGGCTTTTTGGGCTGAAGTGGCGCTCATGCTGATCTCCTCATCTCACACGTTCGGCCCTAGGACCCCCCTGTGGGCACCGCGACATTTTAGCGCATTTTTCCTGGGCGTCATTCCCTCTCGAGTTTCCTCTTGAGTTCCTCTTCCACTGTGATCCGCTCGGCAACAGGAATGGCATCCAGGGCGCTGGAGGTGATTTTGCCCCCTGCCGCACAGGTGGCACATTTTTGCTGGCCCATCATGGGGACGTAGTAATAGCCAACGCCATCGCATTTGGGGCATTTCTCATCCTTGCTGAAGTAATACTCGCCCTTGCTGAACGCAAAGAATAGAGCCACACAGAGGGCCAAGATCACGACAATGTTTTTCATGGTGGTTTCCTCAGCAAGGGGGGGGCCGGCAATGCAATCCATCACCCGGGTTAGTTTACCAATTGCAACAGCCAAAAAAAAAGGGGCGGACCGAAGTCCGCCCCCATGAATCGCTTGTCGGAGCTTAGAGTCCGAAATTATCCAAGTTGGCATCTTCCTCAGGACTGCCCGTGGCATCGCGCTTTTGAGCCAGGTCGGCGTTCATGTCCGCCACCCCGTCAGTATCGGGCAGGTTGAGTTCATCGCCAGACTGGGCCAGAACATAAGACCCCGTCATCGAGTTCACGCTCACCAGTCCATCGGTGTTGGCTTGGCCAGCCGACACCACAAGACCCGTGAAGGTGCACCCACCCGTGAACTCGAATTGCTCACCGGCGAGGATGAGGCCCTCGATGGCCGTGCTCGCAGTGCCTTCGAGCTTGATGTCATCATCGGCCAGCAGGGTCAGGTCCTCTTCCGAGGGTTCCAACACCACTTCACCGGTGATCCTGAGGCTACCTGTCAGGCAGAGGGTGATGGCGAAGGGGTCAGCCCCTGTGCCAACATCTGCGCTGATCAGAGCTCCACAGTCGCCGAAGTAGAAGCCTTCCTCAGCGGCATCGGCATCGAAGAGCTCCCAGCCAGTGGCATGGTAGGTCTCGGTGGTTTCCGTGACCGTTTCCGTGGTGGTGATGGGAGCCCCGGTGGCCGAGTTGGTCGGGAGCACCAGATTGCTGCGGAAATTCACCGTCACGTTGCCGCCCAGGTAGTTGCTGGTGGCGGTGCTGGAGGCCGAGGCCCCACCGCGCGCAACAATCTGTCCGGTGATCGTGGTGGTGCCGCCGATCGAGATTTCCTCGCCGGCATAGATGATGCCTGTGAGGTTGTTGTTGGCGGTGGACTGGATGTCCTTGTTCGACAACAAGAGGAGATTGCTTCCAGGGGCCGGGGTCATGGTCACGCCGGCACCGAAGGTGATGTCACCCTTGGCGACGATGGTGATGGTGGCGGAGGACTTCACCTCGATGTTGCCATCGCAGTAGTAGATCCCGGACGCCGGTGTGCCTGTCAGCTGGAACTTGGGAGAACCCGAGCCGGTGCTCTTGTAGGTCCAGCCCGAGCTCGAGATCGTCACCCAGGCGTTCGTAGCCAGGTTCTTGATCTTCCCGGCATTGGAACCCGTGGTGTACATCCTGAAGTTCGCGGCAGACAGGAAGTTGTCGGCCGTGTACTGAGGGATCTCCACCTGGGCCCTGTTGCTGTGGGCGGTGCAGTAAGTGTCGTCCACCACACTGCCTCCAGCACTGGGATTGCCGCTCTTGGTCAGGGTGCCCGAGCAATTGAAGTGCCCGGCCAGCGAGACGCTCCCCTGGATCTGTCCGTTGGCATTGGTATGGGCCCCAACGCTCTCGGCCGAGAAGGTGCCGCCTGCAGCCGTCACGGCATCCTCAGTGGGGACGATTTCCACTTCCACGATCTGGTCGTTGTAATCCCAGTCAGGAGTGCCACCTGATTCAGCATCAATATCCTCGAACTCATACCGCCACTTGGTGGAGGAGATTTCGGTGATCAGGCAGTAGGGGGTTCCCGTGCTGCTACGGCTGTTTTCATAGTGGTTGTAGGTGCTGCCACCCCCCGTCGTGCGGATATAGAAGCGGAATTGTGTGCCACTGGGGAACACCGATGACAGGGTCGTGTTGAGGTCGGTGGTCGAACTGTCGGCATACACCATCACCGGGGCATTGTTGCCCGCGATGTAGTAGAAGCCAGACACATAGGAGGCGCTGCTTCCCTTGTAGGTCACCGTCAGCCTGCAATTGGTGGGCAGGGTGATGGAGCTGGATGCAGGGGGTGTGATCCCTTGACCTGTCACGTTCCCCTGGAGGTCCAGGGCCTTGCCGCAGAGGATGCCACCCTTGAACTGGCCCATGACGGATGTGTTGTCATACGTTGTGGAGGTCGTGGTGGTGCTGTTGGTCTCTGTGGTTGTGTAGCCATAGCGCCAGCCCATGGGCTCAGGCGCCACATAGGTGCCGCTGGAGACCACCAGGATCTGGCCCTCATGCTCGCCGGAGGCCATGAGCTTGTATTCCGCCACATCCTCAAACTCCGCTGCGTTCACGGCGGGCAGGCTGACAACGGCCTTGTCGCTGTGGGCGCTTTCATAGCTAGCGGAGCTTTGGGCGGCCCCATTGACTGAAAGAATGAAGGGGTCAACGATGTCAAGGTCTTCGACGGCGTTGATCTCACCCGTCGTATTGGCGGTGATGTTCACATTGATATCAGCATTGGAGTGCACCGTGGGAGCTGATCCACTGATGCTCATTGACTTGGAGGCATCGCCGTTGCCCAATGTCAGGTTCTCCTGGGCAAAAAGAATGCCGTCGAGCCCAATGGCGTTGCCACCAGCACCTTCCTCGAGTTCCACCACGCCAATGAGTGATTTGCGGGAATCTTCGACGATTCCTGTGGAAACCACTTCATAGCTGCCGACGAACTCGGCATTGCTACCCGGATCCGCCCCCACGGCCGTGGCGGATTTGCGCGTCACGGTCACGTAGTAAGTCCCATCGCCGAGTGATGAGGAAAAGAAATACTCGGCATTTTCAGCCACAGGGATGCTGGCATCCTTTTGGGCCAAAAGGTTCCTGGCCTTGTTCATGCCGGCTTCAGCCACATAAAGGGCTTTTTGGGAGTCACCGGCCGCTTCAACGTTCTTTCCCCGTGAAAGTGTCGTCATCAGATAGCCAGCCACCATGCCAGCGATCATGAGCACGATGACCAGGCCCATCAACATGGCTGATCCTTTTTGATTTCGCGCATTTTTGAGTTTTGAGATTTCTGTCGTCGTCATGATGGTGTTCTCCTCGTTTTGAAGAGCAGCAAGTGGCGTGCCCGGATCATCAATTGACATAAAGCGTTCAATGACAATGGTTTGTGGAATATTTTATTTTCGTTGATCCTTGAAATGGTCAAAAAAAATACAATCATTAGGTCACTAACGAAGATTTTCTTCCCACTTTTTTGACCCTGCGGCAAAATTCAATTTAGTTTCCAGTCTCAGTCTTTCGAGTGCCTTGACCTTGAGATCCGCCGATTCGGCGCTTCGTGCATCCTTGAGGTATTCCTTAAGTATGGAAGGGTGTCTGGCCCCTTGTGATTCCCCCAAGGCTTGCCAAAGCTTCAAAATGGCCATGCGAGTTGGAGCATCGGTGGAACTCAAGTAAAGCTCATCAATAGCGTAGGCATGCAACAGCCCGGCTTTTTTGATGGCCATGTGATTCAAGGCCTCGACCCTGATATCGGGGTCGTTGGATTGGGCAAAGGCCAGCCAATCACCTTCAGATTTCTCCCATGAAGCCTTGAAGCAAAGCCTAGCAATGACAAAGGAATGGGGTTTCCCGGCCAAGGCCAATGAGGTCATCCTTTCCCTCAGCGCGGGTATCAAGGCGTCAGGCATGTTTTCCACCATCTGGGTGGCAACATCCTTGATCATCGGATGGGCCGGCCCTTCAAGATCGGCAAGCATGTCGATGGCCATTTCCCAGGATTTTTCACGCGGCAGTTTGAGGAGGGCCTGGCAGGCCAGTTTTTTGGCGTCATCGGCCTTGAGTGTTGACACCAGGGCCGGCCACCAGCCATGGGGAACTTGATCAGGCGCCACATCCACTAGGAGGGCCACGCCTCTCGATGATTCGAGATCGAGGGATTCAAGGAATTCAGGCTTCTGCTTGCTGAGGCAAGTCCAAAGCGAGGATGCCGCATCCTTGCTGGGGCCCTTGTCCAGAACCTGCTGGGTCAAGTCCCCGATCTTCACGGTGGCATCTTGGGTTGCATGTTCAATTTCCGGTGCGGGTTCTGAGGGCGTTTGATCCGATGAGGACTTGTGTGGAGGTTCAGGCAAGGCCTCAGGCACGGGTGGAGGAGTGGGTTCGGGGGCAGGGTTCGGCGGAGTATTGTCTTTGGTGATGCGACGGATCTCCGACCGAGAGACGCTCAGGCGCACGCCCTTGCGGTTGAGCGTGACGCCTTCCGGAGATTCCGCCTCCAGATGACCCTTGACCACCCTGCCATCTTTCAAATGCACCGTGACAGGTTCGCCCGCAAGGAGCAGGAACAGGAGAGCCGCAGGATGCATGTCAGTTGCGCAAGGTCACGGTAATGGGACTGATGGTCTTGGTGAGCGTCTTGTTGGACTGCAGCACATAACCCTGCAGGCTGAGACTGATGGTGATGACCTTCCCATTTTTCGAGAGGGTCAGCCCGTCCTCGGCAACGTGGTCACAGACGACAACCCCCACGCCATTGACCGAACGCGTCAAGGTCATCTCATCCACCAAGTTGTTGCCGTTGTCGTCAGCTCCATTGTTTGTTTCCCCATCGCTGTAAGCCAGGGACCAGGCCACCGTATCCCCATAGGTGTTGGAGCTGGTGTCGTAGTCGTATCCATCAATGATGTCGGCCGCAAACGAACTGGGAGTCAATGTCCAACCCGAAGCCGCATTGTCGGTGCACTTGAGCAGGTCATTGCAGATTTTTTCAATGGCAGTCAGCGTCTCGGATTCCAGCTGGGCCAATGAGTCGTTTTCACGCAGGGCATTTTCGGAGACCAGGAGGAAGGTGTAGAGGCCTGCAGAGAGCATCGAGAGGAGGGCCATGGCGATCATCACCTCAAGCAGGGAAAAGCCACTGTTCTTCATGGTCCTCAATTCAATCTCCATACAGGATGGAGACCATCGATTGTTGCCTGTTGTTCCCCGAAATGCTCTTGAAATTCACCACGACCCGCACGGGCAAGAGTCGGTACGTGGACCGTACATCAGCATCCAGTGCTGTGCCATCGCCATCCATATCGATGCCACCAACGCCAAAATCGGTGTCGCTCACCGTCTCATTGAGGATGTCATTGAGTTCGGGGAACTCGATGCCGCCACACATGCCATCGGCATCGGCGTCCATGGGAATCAGTTCATCCACGTCGAAGTCGTTGCCGGGCGATGCGCCGGCCACCGGGTCATCCGCTACCGTTCCGTTGTAGCGGGCATAGACATTCGGGAAGTCGGTTTCAGCCTGATTGACCAACTGCTCCATCATGGCCTTGCAGGCCCTCAGGGCCACGATTTCTTCATCATTGCTCTCTTCAACCACAGGAATGCGTGAAATGGTGGCCATGAGTCCCATAACGGCTACCGAGATGATCACAATCACAATGGCCACCTCAATGAGGGTGAAGCCGCCCCGCGGGTTTGCCCTCTTAATAGTCATGGTTTGGATTCTAGCAAATCGTGCGCCAATGCCCTGAAGGTCGATTCAAGGGCCAGGGAAGCGATTCCACGGTTCATGCCGTTGCGGCGCCGTATAAAAACTGAACAGGCTTCATGCATTTTCTTCAGGTTCCCCCAGGTACGCATACAGAGTGCGACGGCTGATGCCCAGTAATTTCGCTGCCTGGCTCTTGTTGCCTCCGCAATGGGCCAGCACAGCCTTCACATGGACTTTCGTCACGCTATCCAGGGTGAGATTTTCGGGTGCCGTATCGAGGGTGGGCACCCGAGGATCCAGCTCAAGCAGGCCCGATGTCGAGAGTGCCGATGATTTCTCGACAAGGTTTCTCAATTCGCGGATATTGCCTGCCCATCCATGGCTTTCCAGCTTCTTGCGCGAGGCCGGGGAGGGCGTGCGGCCATGGAGGGCCGCCAGGTGGAGGGTCAGTGGCCAGATGTCCTCCCGGCGCTTGTCGAGCCCGGGGACTTCGAGGGACACGACCTGGATGCGGAAGAAGAGATCCTCGCGCAGGGTTCCCTGCTTCACCAAGGATGCCAGGTCGGTCTTCGCCAGGGTGATCAGGCGGAAGTCCGCGGGCTCATCCTGAACGGCACCCAGGGGCCTCACAGTGCGGGTCTCCAGCACACGCAGCAGTTTGCCTTGAAGATCCATCGGACATTCCTCGATGCCGCTGAGAACAAGAGTCCCCTCATGGGCCTGCCTGAGGTAACCCTGGGCATCTTCAGTGGCGCCGGTGAAGGCTCCTTTCCGGTGACCAAAGAGTTCGGAGGTGCTCAGTTCGGGAGAGAGGGACTGCAGGCTGACCTCCACCAGGGGTTGGCCCCGGCGCAGACTCTGCCGGTGCACCCAGCGGGCCCAGTGTCGTTTTCCCGAGCCGCTGGGTCCTACCAGCACGAGAGGGGCCTGGCTGACTGCCGCCAACCTCAGGGACTCCATGAGGGCCCGGGAGGCGGGGGACTCGGCCACAGGGGGGGGTTCCGACTCATGGCTTGTGAGTGCCGACCGCAGGGCGGCATTCTCGGCCCTGAGCTGGTCGACCTCCAGCTGAGCCCTGACGGCATGCAACAATTCCTCTTTGGGGAAGGGTTTCACCAAGTAGTCCCTGGCCCCGGCCTTGAGGAGATCCACCGCCATGCGCGCATCATTGAAGGCAGTGATGATGATCACGGGAGTGGCGGGAGACATCTCCTGGAAGGTCGCCAACACCTCTTGGCCGCTGCGGTCGGGCATCTTGAGATCAAGGAGGGCGAGCTCAGGCTTGAACGTGCTGAAGAGTTCCACACCTTCCTTGGCATTGGCGGCCACCTTCACCTCGTATCCGGCGTTCGCGAGGTGCCTTTGGCAGACCTCCCTCATGGAAGAATCGTCGTCCGTCACTAGGATGCGTGTCATGTGCGACCTCTTGGAATCAACAGTTCGAACGTGGTGGGGGCCGAGTGGAGGATGAGGGAGAGGGAACCAGATAAGCGCCGGGCCAGGCCATGCGAGATGCTCAGGCCCAGGCCTGTACCCTCTCCTGTCCTGGCGGTGGTGAAGAAGGGTTCGAAAATGCGCGAGGCCACATCCCGGGGGATCCCGGGGCCGTCATCCTCCAGGATCAGGCTGATCATCCCGTCCCTGTCCAGTCCCCGCTTGAGGATCATGGTGCGGGCCCCGGCCTTGCGGGCATTCGATCCCAGGTTCACCAAGATCTGCCTCAGGGCGCTGCGGTTGGAGTCGACGGTCAAGTCGGCCAGGTCGGACCCGTCGACCATGAGGGGAGCCAGATCCTCACCCAATTCATCCGCCAACTTGGAAAGGGCCACCGGCGAGGTGGGGAGGGGGGCTTCCTCGCCACGGCAGAACAGCAGAAGGTCATCCACGATGCGACGGCAATCCCGGATGCGAACCAGGATCTTGTCCACATCGGCTCGGCCCTTCGGGCCCACTTCCTCCTGCAGGAGCTCGGCGTAACCCTGGATGCCCCCCAGCGGATTGCAGAGTTCATGGGCAATGCCGGCGGCCATCGATCCCACTGCCTCAAGCCGGTTCTTCAAGAGGAGTTTGCCTTGAGTGTCGGCCAAATCGCGTTCCATCCTGATGAAGGCGGCACCAAGGGGATCGAGTTCCGAGAATTGCAGGGTGGGGAGCGATTGGCGGAAATCGCCCTCCCCGGTTCGCTCAAAGGCGGTGATGAGGGTCGTCAGGTCGCGCCGGATCCCACGGTGCAGACGCCAGGTGAGAATGGCCGAACTCCCAAGGATCAGGGTGAGGACCCAGATGTAGAAGGCATCAAGCACCAGGACGGCGCGTTGGCGTTCGGCCTCAATCTCCATGCGGGCTCCCGCTGAGCGCGTGGTCCGTAGCCTCTCGACCCGTTCATCATCCAGCAAACGTTCATAGCGCCGTGCGCCCCACACGCAGACAAGGCTGAAGATGGTGATGACGGTGATGGTGGTCAGGGCATTGAGGAGGCTTTGGGTCCTCTTCATCTTTTCATTATACGCCTCGCCTTATAATGACACCCATGCTCATCCGCGTCATCGGGGATCCCCATGGTGTCATCGACCCCGTTCTCGACGAGCCAGCCTATCGAGCGGCCGATGTCCGCATGTGCACGGGTGATTTTGGTTACCACGTCCAGGGTGCCGAACGGCGCCGGGCTGTGGAGGTGATGACCTGGCTTCGGCAACTTGGGGCCCTGACCATCCTGGGCAACCATGACGGCATCAACCATCGGCCGTCCCTGGTCTACGGACCTGCCGAAGCGGAGCCGGCAGCCCAGGAGGAAATCGAAACCGCCTTGGGTCCCTGCCATCTGGGTTATGCCCGCCATGATCTGCAAGGATTGAGCATCGTGGGGGGGCGGCCCTACTCCAACGGCAATCCCGGAATCCAGCACCCACCAGCCGGCCGCGAGAAGATCACGGTGGAGGAAAGCGCCGCTTTGATCACCGATCTCATGCTCTCGGCACCCAACGAGGCCCTTCTGGTCCTCACGCACAACGGCCCCCGCGGCCTGGGGGCCGGGGCCGATGCCCCCTGCGGGAAGGATTGGCGGCCACCCCATGACGACTGGGGTGATGAGGACCTCGGACTGGCCCTACAAAGGATCCCTTCGGGCAAGCGTGTGGTGGCGGTGGTTGCCGGTCATATGCATCACACCATCCGGGGGGGTGGCTTCCGGCGCCGTGTCGGCCGTTTTCAGGGGATTCCCGTGGTCAATGCCGCCATCGTCCCAAGGGCCCTGCCCAAGGGGGTCGTGCTGGCCCGCGGGGAGTCGGCGACCGTTGAAAAAAAGATCCTCCAACCCCACCGGCATTTCCTGGAACTGGAGTTGGACGCCAACCAAAACCTTGTGAGGGCTGGGGATTTCTGGGCACGGCAGGGAGGCGCAGGTCGCGAGGGCGTGTACCTGCCCCTCTTGGGCAATGACCTCCAGTAGAATCGGGCCATGACGGACGCGAACCGCCTGACACGCATCATCACCAAGGGTGGGGACACGGGGCAGACCAGCCTGGGTGGGGGTCGACGGGTTCCCAAATCCTCGCTCCGCATCGAGGCCTATGGCACTGTGGATGAACTCTGCAGCGTCTTGGGCCTTGCCAGGGGTGTCCACGACCTCCCGGCGCCAGTGGGGAGCCAACTGGAGCAGATCCAACGCGATCTTTTTACCCTGGGCGGGGAGCTCTGCTACGCTCCCGAGGACCTTGCCAAAATGAAACAGGATGGGGTGACCGAGGCCATGGTGGAAAGACTCGAGACCTGGGCGGCCGAAGCCAACGCCCATCTTCCCCCTCTCCGGGAATTCATCCTTCCGGCAGGTGCCCACGGTGCCGCGGAATTGCATGTGGCCCGCACTGTCTGCAGGCGCGCCGAAAGAGATTTGGTGAGGCTCATGGAGGTGGAAACCGTGAGGCCACCCTGCCTGAAGTATCTCAACAGGCTTTCAGATCTCTTTTTCATCCTCGCCCGGGCCTGTGCCGAGGGGTCTGGGGCCCACCCTGAATTGTGGAGGCGACCGTGAAGCCTGTCTTGAGCTTGGTGATTCCCGTCTACAACGAGCGTGGTGCCGTGGCTGAAACAGCGCGCCAGGTCCTGGCGGAACTGGCCACGTGGGGTGAGCCCACCGAGGTGATCCTTGTGAACGACGGTTCGACCGATGGCACAGGTGACATCCTCAAGACTCTTGAGGGCGTCAGAGTGATCGAGCACCTGCACAACAAGGGTTACGGTGCGGCACTCAAGACGGGAATCCGCGCTGCCAAGGGAGCCTATGTGGCCATCACCGACAGCGACCTGACCTATCCCATCGGCCGCTTGAAGGATCTCCTGGCGGAGGCCCGTCGGGGTCAGGCCATGGTCGTCGGGAGCCGCACGGGAACCGACGTGAACATCCCCCTGTTGCGGCGCTTCCCCAAATGGGTGCTGACCAAATTGGCGAGCTACTTGGCGGGCCGCAACATTCCCGACCTCAACAGCGGGTTCAGGGTCTTCGACCGGCGGGCGCTGTTGCCGCACCTGGCCCTGATGCCCAACGGGTTCTCCTTCACCACCACCATCACATTGGTGATGCTCACGCGCGATGAGGAAGTGGCCTATGTGAGCGTGAACTACCTCAAGCGCGAAGGCCAAAGTAAGATCCGGCCCATCAAGGACACCCTGCTCTTCTTCCAACTCGTGGTGCGCACCGTCACACTGTTCCAGCCTCTCAAGGTGTTCATGCCCCTCTTTCTCCTGACGGAACTGGCGGCCTCCCTCGTGTTCTATGTGTTTTACCACTGGGGGCCCTCATGGGGCATGAAGGTCCCTGATGCCAGCATCGCCATCATGGCCATGACGGGGGTGATGTTCTTCACCATCGGCGTGTTGGCGGATCTCGTCAGCCGGCGCATGATGCATTTGCATGAGCTGATCTCGCACGATCTTCGGGAGTGATGGACGTTGACCTGAGCCCCGCCCTGCTTGGCGGGCTGGCGGTTTTTTCCGTGCTCACATCCCTGATCAGCGCGGTGCTGGGTGAGGGCGGGGGCATCCTCCTCTTGGCGGCCATGTATTCCTTCCTGCCCTTGACTGTGGTGGTGCCCCTGCACGGAGCCATCCAGCTGGTCAGCAACTCCTCGAGGGTGCTGGCCTATTGGAAAGAGGTGAGGTGGGTCATTGTGGGGCGATATCTCGCGGGAGGGCTTATCACGCTACTTCCCGCCTGGTTCCTTGTGACTTGGGTGGCCAGCGGCACGGATCCCAAGGTGGAGGCAGGTTGCAAGACCCTGATCGGGTTCTACATCTTGTGGCTGACCCACAGGCGAAAGGGGGGGAAGAATGCGGGGAAAGGGCAGGAAGCCCCGGGGTTTTCAGGGTTTGTCCCCTTGGGAGCCTGCGTGGTGCCCGTGAGCATGGTCTTCGGAGCCACCGGGCCCCTGCTCGCCCCCTTCTTCATCCGGCCCGATCTCAACAAAGAAGAGGTGGTGTCCACAAAGGCTGCCTGCCAGATGGCCACCCACAGCCTCAAGCTCCTGGTCTTTCTGGGGGCCACCTCTTTCCCTTACAAGGAAGCCACACCCGCCTTGCTGCTACTTGGGATCGGGGCTGTTGTGGGCACCTTTGCAGGGCGGAAGGTCATGGAAAAGCTCAGCGAAGCACTCTTCAGGAAATTGTATGTCGTTGCCCTGACGGTGGCCGGGTTTAAAATTCTGCTTATGGACGGCGTGTTGGGCCTGCTGAACTGAGACTTCAGACGGGTATCAAGGGTTGCCCGATGGAATGGCTTCAATGGAAGAGAAGAACCACTCCACCAACGAATGATTGGCTCTCATCACAGACTCATAGCCGAATGCGGTGGCAAGAATGGCATAGCCATTCATCGGAATAGTCTGGAACCGCAGCAGCTGGCCGCCATGGGATATCCAGGCCTCGCGGCAGACCATCCCCTTGTTATCCACATTGGCTTCATAGATCAAACGAGCTCCAGGGTTGCCGCGTAATTTTGTGAGCGTTTGATGATAAAGGAACTCGTGATCCGCAGATGGAAAGGCTTCAGCATAGAAGCCGACGGGAGGCTGATTGTAAATTAGCTGGTTGTCCTGCGGAGTGGCTGATGAAGGAAAACGCGCTCGGAAAGATCCCGTGGGGTCGTTGGTCAACTTCAGGGCGATGGGATGCTGGTTGGCGATGGCCTGTTTGATGCTCTTGATGGCCTCACGTTGGTTTTGGAACTCCTCATCAGGACCCTTGATCAACAGCCAGACAATGCTGCCGCGAACGAGACCAATGAGAGTTGACTCCGTAACCTTGAGTCCGTGATCGACGATCCATTCCGTGCCATATCCTGATTTGAATCCGTAATACGACTCTCGGAATTTCTGGTTCTTCAGGGTTGATTGCTGTTGCTGAACAACCTGTGAATGCAGGGTTTGATGCATCTCTTCGGTGAAGTCGTCAGGAAGGGGCATGAAGAGCAATTTGTAATCCAGCAGCCCCAGCTTGGATTCCACGATGTACTTGGGAATCTCCATTCCCCCGAGTGCGACCATCGTGCGTTGAACGTGGGCCCCTTTTGGCATGATGAAACGAAAGGTTCCATCTTCCAAGTGGATCGGCTCAAGCTGGGAAGCGGTGTGATCGGAAGGTTTCCAGCCGAGTCGAATATCGTTGCCTCCGATATCTATATGGAACACCTTGAAATGTCCATCTGGAAGTGAAACGGTGGCGCGATCCATCAAGGAGGGATTTAGCCCAATGTGTCTCATGATATTTTCAGCCTCATCCCTATCCTTGGCTACGATCAAGACCCGACTTCCCCTGAGATCGCAGTTGGGGTCCACGAGCCGGAAAGCCTGCTCGATTTGCATGTTGTTCAGGTGCCATCGCGTTTCAAATGTCTTCATGGCGTAGGGAATCACCCCTTCATCTGCCAAGGCGACCAAGGACCATGGTCCTTGGGAGTTTTCTTCCAGATACTTGGCCACTTCTTTGGGGTTGAATGTTGGGGAATGGAAATAAAAATCTGTGACTCCCAAATCCCTGCTGGAGCTGATGTGGCGATAGCCCGGTATCCAAGATGCCGGATTGTGCTCCCGTGCGATCGCGTAGGCCGGTGTCATGATGGCCAGAGCGGCCCAAGTGGCCGTTCTCCATGTTGAGTGCGGCACTTTCTCGATGATGGCGCACATTCCCATGGATAGAAATGCACACATGATCGGAATCAAATGCACAAGGTGCCGTGTGGGTGGTACATCCGGCATGATCCAAAGAAACAAGGGGGGGGTTGCAAGGATGGATAAAAGGATGGAGCGTGTCTGGGCACCAAGGTCCGTCTTGTTCCTGGCCAATAGGGCAATCCCCATGATGGCTGGCCAAGTAATAAAGGGCAGATCTAGAATCCATGCGCTCCACCACTCGGATAGGACCTGGCCAGACGTGAGGTTGTACACTTCCTGAGACAGTTTGGAAATCTGACGTATCTGGTCAAGATGAGTCAATATCAGAACGCCCAGGGGAAACAAGCCAATACCAAGGGCTCCCAGTATCTTGATCTTGGAGGGCCTTCCCAATCGAAGGCATGCAAGCCAGATAGCCAGGAAGATGAGTAAGGCAAGATTGGTTGGGCCGAAAGCGGTCAACCCGGCGATGGAGAGTGCCAGGGTCGCATGGGTTGTCCACACGGATTTCGGTTCCGTGGTCTCGAGGAATGCTCGCAGGCAAAGGGCTGAGAACAGCCAGGTCATCGGGTAAGCGCGGAGTTGGCAGGAGTAATTGAGGGCCATATGCGACAGAGCCAATAGGGAAGCTGCGGTCAATGCCACGCTGGCTCCAAACCGTCGGTGAAGTGCCGAGTAAAGAAGTCCAATTGAGGCAAGAAAGCAGAAGTAGGGCAGCAAACGCATTTGCATGACATGGAAGATGTCCGCGCCAAACATTGTCCAAAGCCATATCAGAATATTCTGGCCCACAATGAGCCATTGGGCAGGCAACATGTCGTCAGGGCTGAGCAGGGTTCCCCATGTTCCGTCTTTCAGGGCCCTCAAAGTGAGCGCTTCGTCACGCCAAACCGGGTCGTTCAGATGTCCTGAGGCCATGTAGGCTCCAGCCAACATGGGAAACACCCATGCGCACGAACTAAGGAGTCGCTTCATGCGCAGAGTATATCTTCAGATATTAAGTCGAGACGTCGTAGGAAGCGCCGGGCACCACATCATGCACCTTGGCAGCCATGGCGCCACGGGGGAGGTTGGGCTTCATCGTCAGCACGCTGATCCCCGCCTTGACCTTGCGCTTGAGCTCACCATAGGAGCGCACTCGCTTCAGGTTGCGGATGATATAGCCGGGGCGGGTGTAGAAGCTCTTATAGGCTTCCACCAGCATTTCCTGCAGTTCGTAACGAGTGAAGTTTTCCTCCCACAGGGGGAGCTCGAAGCCTGGCTTGGGGTCCTGGGCGAATTGCTTCCAGACATCACTCTTGATCACGCCCGTGTCCAAGCCCATCTGGTAGATCTCGGTGGCGGGGTAGGGGCAGAACACCGTGAAGTGCGCGTAGTTGGGGTCGAGTTCCTGGGCCAGGCGCATGGTGTCCTGGATGTCCTCGCGCTTTTCAGTCTGCTGGCCGATGATGAAATATGTGAGTACCTCGATGCCGGCCTGCTTGGTCCATTGGGTGGCCAGTTTCACCTTCTCCACTGTGGTGTTCTTGCGGATGACCTTCATCATGCGGTCGTTGCCGCATTCCACGCCATAGTGGATGCGATCGCACCCGGCGGATTTCATGGCGGCCAACAGGTCCTCGGTGATGGTGTTCACGTGGGCGCGGATATCCCACTTGAACTTGAGGCCGCGTTTCTTGATTTCGTCGCAGAGCTCGAAGACGCGGTCTTTCCTGACGGTGAAGGTGTCGTCATAGATCACGGCCTCGCCGATACCCAGCTTGAGGCAGGCTTCCATCTCATCGGCCACGTGGGCCGCCGAACGCCAGCGGAATCCCGAGATGGTGGGGCTGTAGGGCCGGTCGCAGAAGGTGCAACGGAAGGGGCAGCCGCGGCTTGTGAACATGGTGGTGATCATGTTCGCCCGGCCCAGCAACGAAGAATAGCGGCGGTAGTCCAACAGTTCGCGCCGCGGATAGCCCAACTCGTCGAGCTCGGTGGTGTTGGTGGCGATCTTGTTGTTGACGTAGGTCCCGTCCTTGTCAAAGTAGGCCAGACCTTGGACTTCCCTCAGCTTGGCTGTGTCGGGATAGGCGTTCAGGAATTGAAGGAAGGCCTTTTCCCCTTCACCTTGCATGATGAAATCAACGCCGGGGAGGCGGAGGGTTTCCTCGGGGTAGATGTGCACGTGGGGGCCACCCAGCACAATCTTGCAGTCGGGGTTGACCTTCTTGATGGTCTCGACAAGCAACTTCACATCGATGAGGGTGAAGGTCATGGCTGTGATGCCGACGATGTCGGCTTTCTTGCCCGCCAGGATTTTCTCGAGTTCGTCATAGCTCCATTCGGGAGGCTGGCAATCCATCAGCTCCACTTCATGATCGGAGTGCTCCTGAAGGTATGTTCCCAAGAACAGAATGCCCAAAGGAGGGTTGTAGCCCCTATGTTTTTCGACGATGTGCGGATTCTTCCCGATCAGTTCGTTGTGACGCGGGGGATTCATCAGTAGGACTTTGTGGCTCTTACCCATGTATCATCACCATGCCTTAAATTGTAGCAAATACAAGAATGGCAGGGGGTTATGTCGTCGCCTTTGACGGAGAATGAGAATCCCGGAGGGGCAGTGCCAGCATCAGCGCGAGAGGGATGAGGGGGAGCCGCTTGCGGGCCGTGATGGAATGAGCGCTGAGCCACAATGTGGAAAGCAGGAATCCAAGCAGAATCAGGGCCAACCT
>JBFWNO010000042.1:0-20768 GCA_050251015.1 Planctomycetota bacterium | reverse complement strand
GCATGGTAACGGGCCTCGGCCCTGTCGCAATGGTTGGCGAATCGGCAGCCGGGCGGCATCTCGAGAATCCCCGGCACCGTGCCGGGAATGGCGTAGAGCGCTTTCTTCTCGTCGGCCGAGTCGGGGTTCGGGATGCTTTTCATCAATCCCTGGGTGTACGGGTGGAGTGAGCTCTTGAACAGGGAGACCACATCGGCGCATTCCTGGACCTTGCCGCCATACATGACCACGACGCGATCGCAGAACTCGGCCACCACCGCAAGATCGTGGGTGATCAGGATCACAGCGCTTTCGGGGGCCTTATCCTTGAGCGAGGCCATCAGATCGAGGATCTGAGCCTGCACCGTGACATCGAGGGCCGTGGTGGGCTCGTCGGCAATGAGGAGCTTGGGCTTGCACGCCAGCGCCATGGCGATCATCACCCGCTGGCGCATGCCCCCCGAAAATTCGTGGGGATAGCTCGAAAGGCGGCGGGCGGCATCGGGAATGCCCACGCTCTCAAGGGCGGCGGCGGCCCGTTTTAACGCCTCCTCGCGCGAGACTTTCTGGTGCAATTCGATCACCTCGGCCACCTGGAGACCGATGGTGAACACGGGATTGAGGCTCGTCATCGGCTCCTGAAAAATCATCGAGATCTCGTTGCCCCGGATCTTGCGCATCTCCTGGTATGTGAGTTTGAGAAGATCCTGCCCCTTGAACAGGATCTCGCCTCCAGCGATTTTCCCTGGTGGATCGGGAATGAGGCGCAAGATCGAGAGGGCGGTGACACTCTTGCCGGAACCCGACTCGCCCACGATGCCCAATTTTTCGCCTTCGTTCACGGTGAAGGACACCCCGGCCACAGCGCGGGCTGTGCCGCCCTCCACACGGAACTCTGTGACCAGGTTCTTGATTTCCAGGAGGGGTCGTGTCATCGGAGCCTCGAGAACACCTTGGGGTCGAAGGCCTCGCGCACGGCCTCGCCAATGAAGACCACAATCATGAGTGTGCTGAACATGGCTCCCAAGGGGAACACTGAAAGCCACCACTTGCCGGAGGTCATCTGTTCCTTGCCCTGGTTCAGGAGCTCGCCCCAGCTGGGCGTGCCCACCGGCAACCCGAAGCCGAGGAAATCCAGAGAGACGAGAGCCCCGATGGCCCCCACCACCGCAAAGGGAGCAAAGGTGATGATCGGGGTCAGGGTGTTAGGCAAAATGTGACGGAACATCAGGCTCAGGTGCCCTTCGCCCTGGGCCACGCCTGCGGCCACATAATCCTTGGCCTTCTCGCGGTAGTACTCACCCCGCACATAGTACGTGGTGCCAATCCATCCCAACAGGCACATGATGCCCACCAGGATGAAGAAGGCTGTCACCTCTTCTCGAGGGACCCAGACCCGGCTGATGATCATGATGAGATAGAGAAAGGGCACACCAGAAAGGATTTCAAGAAGTCGTTGCCCAAGGATGTCCACCTTGCCTCCGAAATAGCCTAAGACGGCTCCCACGGCGACCCCGATGATGTATTCCACCAGCACGCACAAAAGGGCGAAGGAAAGGGAGATGCGGTATCCCCAGGTCAGACGGGCAAACACATCGCGGCCCGCCAGATCGGTGCCGCACCAGTGGTGGCGCGAGGGGGCGTGGGGAGGCGAGCCCTCCAAGGCCTTGAGGTGCCCCGATGTGGCATCCGCCTTGATTTCCTCAGACAGGTCGACAAGCAATTCTCGTGGGCTGAAGGGATAAGGTGGCAGTAGCACCCTTCCCTCCCCCGACTTCTCCAGAAGACCC
Organism: Planctomycetota bacterium; assembly: GCA_050251015.1. GTDB lineage: Bacteria > Planctomycetota > JBFWNO01 > JBFWNO01 > JBFWNO01 > JBFWNO01. Next base: position 18,999 of record JBFWNO010000042.1, on the reverse strand, counting down.
TTCAAGGCCCGGTAATTGGGAGCCCCGTCGTGGCTCAAGCCAAACTCACTGGCCCTTTCCTCGCGGAGGGTGAAGGCCGGAAAAAATGATTGCCCCTTATAGCTCACCCATAGAGCTTCGGAATTGACAAGGAAGGGAAGCAACCAGCTGGCCAGATAGCTCCAGACCAAGAGATGGAAACAGATGTAACCCCGCTTGAGCGACTTGAACTTGCGCCAACGCCGGGCAAACAGGCTCTGGGAGGGCTTGCGACTCATGAAAAGCGGATCCTGGGGTCCACGGCACTGTAGAGGAGGTCACTGAAGAGGTTGCCCGTCAGCTGGAGAATGGCCCCGATCACCAGGGAACCCATCATCAGGTTGATGTCGTAATCCTGGATGGCCTTGAATCCCAGAAGGCCGAACCCGTTGATATTGAAGACACTCTCCACCAGATAGCTTCCCGCGAGTGCGAAGGAAAGGATGTGCCCCAGCATGGTGCATAGGGGGATCAGGCTGTTGCGCAGGGTGTGTATGAAGATGACGCGCTTCTCGGAAAGCCCCTTGGCAAAAGCTGTGCGCACGTAATCGGACCCCAGATTTTCCAACAGGGAGTTCTTCATCAGCACCGTGAGCGTGGCAAACGACCCGATGGAATACGCCATCACGGGGAGCGCGGCATGGTGAGCCCTGTCGAGCACCTTACCCCAAAAATCCAGCGTTTCATAATTGTCGCTCTGAAATCCCTGCAAGGGGAACCAGGCAAGGGTCGGAAAGGTTCCGCCCCCAAAGACAACCAGCAGTATGAAACCAAAGGCCCAGCCCGGAATGCTGTAGCCCACAAAAACGAGGGCACTGGAGATGAAATCAAAGGATGTTCCGTGGCGAACGGCCTTGGCCACACCCAGTGGAATGCACACCAAATAGGAAAGCAGAAAGCCGATAAGACCGAACTGCACCGAGATCGGCAGGCGTTCGGCGATGGCGGTGAGCACAGGCTTGCCCTGGGTACGCGATTCGCGGAAGTCCAGATGCAGGATGTCTGACAACCAACGGCCGTAACGCGTTTCACGCAGTGTGCTCCAGACCCTTCGCATTGGTCCGATTTCCACAAATTCCAATTCATGGGTGCGCCACCATTTTTTGGCCTCCGTCACGGCCAGAGCGACAGACCTGTCATCGGAGGGATCGGCGACAAAGGGGATGGAATCACAGCCTGTGGTGCGTTCGAAGGCCCGGAGGGCCCTCACCTGGAACTCGGGATCCGGCTCTTGGATCAGGATCTGGTAGGCGGACTCGGCCGCGCAGGACGTCCACTTGAAGAGTCCATCCTCAAGGGCCAGGGATTCCTCGGTGTCCTCGCCCCACTCCAGCCATTCCTCCATGCCAGCCATGAGCCAATCCGCATCGAACTCCTCTTGGTGCTTCTGCCAGAACTTTCCAAAGTCCTCCCACGTTGCCACATCTTCCAGAAGACCAAGCTTGTTGAGAGTCGCCAAGGCAAGATCCCGCTGCGGTGCATCCAGCTGAGCACCACCGGAAGCCAGCACGGGTATCAGGCGGGCCCCCATCATCTCAAGGGTGCGGCCGGCCCTTTCCCGCTTCTGCCGCCAGAGCTTGCGTGATTCCAGCGGGGCGCGCAACTTATTCCAAGATGACTCGATCCCGGCGGCCCCCTCCAGTCCCACCATGCGGGCCCCCACCGAGTTGATCAAGGCGTCTTCCAAGTTCCAGTGTGCCTTGGGGATACCCGCCTCCGACTCATAGTGTGCCAGCACATCTTGAAGGGGCTTGTGGCTTGGATGATTGAGAACTTGATGCATTCCGGAAAATTCCACCGCTGGCATGGGAGCTACGGCATCATCCAGTGCTTTCACGATCATGTCTGAGCGGTCAAGCGGCGAAGTGTTGACGATGATGGGAATGTCGAGCTCATACCTTGCACGGATCCTGTCGTATTGCTCGAGGGACAGTGCGCTCAGACCGGGCCCCTTGGAGGAACTGCCTGCCGACCCCTCGCCGGCCTTTCCCGCCCCGGTCAGGAGCATCAGCTCCTTCTCATAGGCATGTTCCCCGGCCACCTGCATCACCGTGAAGGCCAGGGCCGTGATCCCCACAAAGGTGGGCACCATCAAAAGACAACGGCGAAGGACATAACTCCACATGGAATCAACCGCCCGAGGGCTTCTCCACCCAGTACTTCTGGTCGGTAGTGCCGCGCGGGTTGTCCTCACCCTTCTTCAGGCTCTCGTCGTAGCGGGCCTTCTTCTCGGGGTTGTACCACCACATGGCCATCACGGAACCCAGGCCATGGGAGCTGTAGGGCCCGATGTAGTAGTCGGGGGCCTCGATGTAATTCTGGAAGGCCACCCTCACATAGGGGCCGTACCAGCCCAGGGCCGAGGGAACGATTTCATTGCAGAGGATCCTGTCGATTTCGCGGAGCATGGGGATGCGCTTCTTGAGATCGGGTTCCTTCTCATAGTCGTCACAAAGCTTGTCGATACGCGCATCCTTCACACCATAGAGGTTGGTGGTGTTGTTCTGGTCGGCCGTCTCGCTGTGGTAACTGCTCCGGGGATAGGGCCACAGGCTCTCCGTCCAGGCATAGCGGATGATCTGGAACTGTCTTTCATTCTGCACCTTCCAGGCATCGATGCCACTCTTCTTCACAATGTTGAGGCTGATGCCCACCTTGCGCATGTTTTCCTGAAGCATCACGTCGAGGCGCTCCATCGCGGGATTGCCGGTGTTGATGAGTTCGATCTGGAAGGGCTTGCCATCCTTCACCAGGATCCCCTCGGAGTTCTTTTGCGTCCAGCCGGCTTTCTCCAGATAGTCGCGGGCCTTGTCGAGAGAGAACAGACGTCTCTCCTGCCCGGGGTTCTCGTATTCCAAGCCCTGGTAGTAGCTGGTCATCGGGTAGTATTGCCCGAAGAAGTATTTTTCGTTCATGGTGTCGAAGTCCACCAGGTGGCAGACGGCCAAACGCACATTGATGTCGTTGAAGGGCCAGGTGCGCATGTTGAAGCCAAGTCCTGACGTGCCCACGGGATCACGGTTGAAGATGCGCCTCTTGAGGATGTGCCCCGACTTGAAGCGTCCGTCATCGGTCTGCTGGGCCCACATCTGGGCCCTACTGAAGGCGTAGTAATCGATATCGCCCTTCTTGAGCGCCTCGAATTGCACGTTGTCATCGGGAATCACCCGGAAGGTGATCTCGTCGAAGTTGTTGCATCCGATATTCCCCCGCAGTCCCTCTCCCCAGTAATCCGTGCGGCGCTTGAGCGTGAGGTGGCTGTTCTCCACAAATTCCTTCAAGACATAGGGTCCCGTGCCCGTCATGAACTTGTTCTGGAACTTCTTGAGATATTGGGCACCCGTGACATCCTTGAGGACGTGGTGAGGGTAAATATTGATGAAGGCGACCTTTTGGAAAGAACGCCAGAAGCTGTCGGGGGATTGGAATTCAACGATGTACTTGGAAAGGGCCTTGCAGGTGAACCCCTCGTAATAGGTGTTCGAACTGGGTGATTCGATGCCCGGGTCCTGGACTAACTTCAGGGAAGCCTCGACATCGCGGCCTGTCACGGGCATGCCATCGGCCCAGCGGGCCGAGGGGTTCAGGCGGAATGTGAAGGTCTTGCCGTCGGCACTGATCTTCCAATGGGTGGCCAGACTGGGGGTGTATTCCAGGTTGATAGGATCCCGACCCAGTAGGTTCTCATACATGAGCCCCGCCACATCGGAAAGTTGCGAAAGGTTGCTTTCTTTGCCTTCGTTGCGGAACGTCGCCGGGAAGTCGTGCCACGGTAGGGTGATCTTGCCACCCTTGAGAGCACGGGGATCGCCGATAAAGTTGTAATCCGCGGCTGTCTGCCAACCCTCACCCTTGAAACCGCGGCCCCCATCCTCGGCCTTCACCGCAGGGTCGGCTCCGGCATCCCAATCGGGCTCCTTGTGGATATAGAGCTTCTGGGCCTCAAGAGTCGTAGCTGCCTTGCGCCAGGCCCCATCCATGTTCAGGACAGCCGTTTGAGCTGGCAACGGAGTATCGGGGCGGACAATATCGACAGAAGGCCTCTGTTTTCCCTGGACGCGAATGCTACGGCGGATGGCCGACACTTCGGATTCGATGACATGCAACTGGTAGGCGAAATAACCCACAACGACCGCGACCAGGATCCTGAAAAACACCTTGGACGACATGGCGGAACCTTCCTTCAACTATAGGGGGCCAACGAAGGAAGGGAGTTTATCGCAAAGCGACCCATTTCAGTCCAGAGCCTTCCGGGATGGATGGGTCAACACGTTTTCAAAGTTATTCACAACTGAAAACATATTGCATACGACTCAAAAATCTAACGATACATGCCTGTATTGCCAAATAGTCAGGTGCTATAAATTGCTGTTTTAAATACAATAAATTGTATTTTTTATTAAAAATCGTCTTCTTAAATAATATCTATTTGTTAATTTTTTACATGTGTTTACAGAAGTTCACAAGTTATCAACAGGCCTATTTCACCTCGTGGCAGGACACCTGATGGTTCGGGGCAATCTGCCGTAGAACCGGCACCTCTTTGCGGCAGCGCTCGGTGGCCAGGGGGCAGCGGGGATGGAAGTGGCAGCCCGAAGGCGGATTGGCCGGTGAAGGCAGCTCGCCCCCCACAGCCTTGCGCTCCTTACGCACACCGGGAGTGATCTCGGGAATGGCCGAAAGCAGGGCCTGGGTGTATGGATGGCGGGGGGAACGGTAGAGGTCATCGCGGGAGCAGAGCTCGACAATCCTTCCCAAATACATCACAGCCACCCGATCCGCCAGATGCTCGACCACGGAAAGGTTGTGGGCAATGAAGAGGTAGCTCAGGCCCATCTCATTCTTGAGGTCCTTGAGCAGGTTGAGTACCTGGGCCTGCACCGACACATCAAGGGCACTCACAGCCTCATCACAGACAATGAACTTGGGGCTGAGCGCCAAGGCCCGGGCGATGCCGATACGCTGGCGTTGGCCACCCGAAAACTCGTGGGGATAGCGGCTCATGTAGTCGGGATTGAGGCCCACCTTGGTCAGGAGGGCGGCCACCTTCTCGCGGCGTTCCGCCGATGTTCCCCTCCCATGGATCACAAGGCCCTCGCCAACAATGCTCCCCACTGTCATGCGGGGGTTTAGCGAGGAATACGGATCCTGAAAAATGATCTGCATCCTCTCGCGCATGGCCATCAATTCTTTGTCCTTGGCATCGAACACGCTCACGCCCTCGAACATCACCTTCCCCTCGGTGGCCGGTATCAGCCGGAGGATGGTCCGTCCCACGGTTGTTTTCCCGCAACCCGATTCCCCCACCAGGGCCAGCACCTCGCCGGGTGCCATGCTGAAACTCACCCCGTCCACGGCCTTCACATGGCCCTTCACACGGCCTAAAAGACCCCGGCGTATAGGAAACCAGGTCTTGAGGTTCATGACATCAAGTAGATTCTTCATAAGCAACCGTTCAAGGTGAGGGTGCGGCCTTTGCACCGCTTTTCAAGTGCACACTTGCTGAGGCCATGGTCTCGCTGGAACAGGAAAATCGGCGCAAAAACCGCCCCCTCACCCTGAATCGTGACCATTATTTCTTTCCTTCGTGCAGGATGCAGGCTGTGAAATGCCCCGGGCGCACCTCCACCATCGGGGGTTCCGCCTCACGGCAACGGGCCACCACATGCGGGCAGCGCTCGGCAAAATGGCAACCCTTGGGATAGTTCTGGGGCTTGGGCACCTGGCCGGGAATCTCAGAGAGGCGATCCGTCCGCCTGCCAAGCTGGGGGATGGCCTTCAGGAGTCCCTGGGTGTAGGGGTGCAGAGGGTTCCCGAAGAGTTCCTTCACCCCGGCCCTTTCCACCACCTTGGCGGCATACATCACCACCACCTCGTCGGCCACCTCGCTCACCACCGCCAGGTCGTGGGTGATGAGAAGGATGCTCATGTTGCCGCTTTGCTGAAGGTCGCGCAAAAGATCCAGGATCTGGGCCTGGATCGTCACATCCAGGGCCGTGGTCGGCTCATCGGCAATGAGCACATCGGGTTCGCAGGAAAGGGCCATGGCAATCATCACCCTCTGCTTCATACCCCCCGACATCTGGTGCGGGAAGTCGTCGATCCGGAGTTCAGGCGAGGGGATCCCCACCTTCCTGAGCATCTCGATGGCCTTGGTGCGGGCCTCGCGCCGGGGGAGCTTCTGGTGCAGGAGGATGGCCTCCATGATCTGGTCGCCAACCGTAAAGACAGGGTTCAGGCTGGTCATGGGCTCCTGGAAGATCATCGCCAGGCGGTTGCCCCGCAGCTTGCGCATCTCATCCTCGGGAAGCTTCAGGAGATCCCTCCCCTCGAACATCACGGAGCCCCCCGCAAAGAAACCCGGAGGCATGGGAATGAGGCGCATCAGCGAGAACGCCGTCACGCTCTTGCCGCAACCCGACTCCCCCACCACGCAGAGGGTCTTGCCGCGACGGAGCTCGAAACTCACGCCGTCCACCGAAGGCACCACGCCGTCGTCCGTGCGGAAGTGGGTCCTGAGGCCCTGTACCGACAGCACCACGTCGCTCATCGTCCCCTTAGTTTCGGATCCAGGGCGTCTCTCAAGCCGTCTCCCAATAGGTTCATGGCACTCACGGTAAGAAATATAGCAATTCCCGGCGTATGGATCATCCAAGGAAAATCAGCAACGCCGCAATTTCGACCAGAATACAACACCTGGCCCCAGGAAGGTGATTCCACATCCCCCAAACCCAGAAAACTCAGGCCGCTTTCAGTCAGGATGGCCGCCGGCACGCCCAGGGCGGCGCTCACAATCACCGGCCCCAAGGCATTGGGCAGAACATGGCGGAAGATCACCCGGAGGTTCCTCCCCCCAAGGGCTCTCGCGGCCACGGTGAAATCAAGGTTCCTTAGGCGCAGGAACTCGGCCCGCACCAACCTGGCCACCCCCGTCCAGCTGGTGATCCCGATCACCAACATCACATGGAAGATACTTCGCTCTCCCTTTGGGATAAACGCCACCATTGTCATGATGATGATAAGAGAGGGAAAGCAGATCATCATCTCCACCAAACGGGAGATCAGCATATCCACCCAGCCCCCAAGATAGCCGGCCAGCGAGCCCAGGATCACACCGATGAACACATAGATCGACACAGCCAAAAGGCCGATGGTCAGCGAGATGCGGGTGCCGTAAAGAATCAGGGACAAGACATCGCGCCCCTTGTCATCACTGCCGAACCAAAACTTCCGCCCCATGGCATCGGTGTAGCCCGGAGGCTTCTTCGTATCGAGAGTGTCGTTGCTGCGGATCCCCAGGGCCACCGGCGGGAACACCGCCTCCGGCTTCCCGTAAGCCAGCGAGGGATAGGGGGTATAGGCCTCCCGGGGGTTAAGCCAGAGCACCAGCAAGAGCCCTCCGAGCAGCAGGCCGACTGTGCCCATCAGCACCCTCTTCAAGGAAAGCCACTGGCAGGCAAGAAGGGCCACCGGCAACAGAAGCGAGAGGATGTTGAACCCCAGATCCACCACGCTCGTGACGATGTTGCGGTTGAAGAGCTCGTGGAAGAAGGGCCAGGCCACCCCCTCCGGACCCTCCCAGCGGAAGGGCACCTGACAGCTGATGTACGGCGCATAGGTGGCCAGCAGGAAAAGGAGGGCCACAAACCACATCCCTCCCATGGCCAGGGGATTGCGCCGGAGCTGACGCCAGGAGACCGACCAGAAATCCTGACCCGTTGTCTTCATTCGAAGCTGATCCTGGGATCCACGAGGGTGTAGAGGATGTCGACAAGGAACATCCCAAAGAGCACCAGCACTGCGCTGATCAGCATGATGCTCGAAAGCAGGGTGTAATCATGCTGGTTGATGGCGTGGAAGGACAAGAGACCTATGCCCCTGAGGTTGAAGATCACCTCCACAATTACGGCACCCCCAAAGAGCGCGGGCAGAAGCGATCCCAAAAGGGTGAGCACAGGCAGGGCCGCGTTACGGAGGCCATGCTTGAGAATGACCCAGTGCTCGGCAAGACCCTTGGCCCTGGCGGTGCGGATGTAATCGCTTTCAATGATGTCGAGCATGCCCGTGCGGGCAAAGCGCGAGAGGCCCGCGAGTGAACCATACACCAGGCACACAAGGGGGAGCACGCTGTGCCAGGCCCTGTCCTTGAAACGGCCCCAGGTGGTGAGGTCGTCGTAGTTTCGGCTTTCCCAGTCGCCCACCGGGAACCGGCACCAATCCGGCAGTTCATTGGGGGTCAGGTAGTGCACCATCAGAAGCCCTACATAGAAGACGGGCAGACTATAAAGGAGGAAGAGCACCAGCGTGCTCACCATGTCGAAGATCCCCCTGCGCCTCACAGCCGCCATCACCCCCAGAGGCAGGGCCAAGGCATAGATCAGGAAAAATTCCACCGCCCCCAGCACCAGCGTGAGCGGCAGGCGCTCAACGATCTCATCGCGCACCCGGGTGCGCTGAAGGGTCTCGCCGAAATCCAGCCTCAAAAGGTTGCCGAAATATTGGGCATAGCGGGTGTCGAGGAGCATGCTGCCGATTTTTTTAGAAAGGGTGCCGGGATCAAAGCGTTCGGGCCTTGCGGCCACCCACTCACGCCACCAGAGCGCCTCACGGTCGATATCGGCGGGCGCGGGGTTCTCGACACCCTTGAGAATATGAGTCTGCGCCAGGGCATCTTCACCGGCGATCTCGCGGTTAAGGGCATGGAGGCGGATGTAGGCTTCCTCGTCGGGTTTCCAGGAGGGATCAGGCAGGATCTTGCGCCGCTGGATGCTCGCAGGGAGGCCTCGAAGGGCCACCAACCTCACCTCCGGGTTCACCGCCGCATCCAAGGCCACGGCCACAATGTGCGCCGTGGCACTGGCCCCCCAATCATCAAGCTGCCACTGCGCGTGCATTCTCTCCACGGGCAAAAGGGCCAGGCCTTCCGCATCGGTAGGCTCAGGCGCCGCGAGGAGCCGGCCATGACAGCGCTTCTCGAGCACAGCCTCGACCTCCTGGCGCTGCATCCAGGGGCGGAAATTCAGGATAGCGGGCTTGTCGAGGTGAAAGCTGGCCCTCCACTTGCGGTCGCTTTCCGTGGTGAGCTGGTCGGCCTTCTGGCCCTTCTCCCCCTGTCCCGAAGCGCCGCTTGAGGGCCTGCCAGGCATCGCGTTGATCACGCCAAACTGGATCAGGCTGATACCAAAAAGGGTCAGCAACAGGTACACGAGCCGCCTCAAGACGTAGGAAAGCATCTACTTCGAGTGGTCCCAGAATTCGGTGGGGTCGGTCTGGGGACGCCTCGTGTCGATGCGGATCTCTCCAAGGCGTGACTGCCATGCAAGCACAGCCTTGCGGGCCCTCCAGAGCGTGTAGGGCTGGAGGTCATAAAAGATGTGATGAAACTTGTGGAAAAGCTTGCGGCGCTCAAGAGGGTCAAAGGTCACCCTGCTCTGGTCGATGATGGCATCCACTTCCGGCTCGCAAAACATGATGCGATTGGAACCCTTGGGATCCTTGCTCGATTCTGAGTGCCAGATCTGCCTGAGGTCGGTGTCGTAGTTGAGCATCCATGCCAGGCACACGGCATCGAAATTTCTTTCTTCCATGCGTTTCATGAAGTTCGGCCAGTCAAGGCCGGTATGGATCATCCTCACACCGATCTTCAGGAGGCTCTCGCCATAGATCCCGAACATCTGGTCGTATTCGGGCATGGGCGCAAAGTGCAGGATCTCCACCTCGAGATCCCTCTTTTTTCCGCCGATCAGCTTGTCGCGGATGCCGTCACCATCGGTATCGCGCCAGCCGGCCTCGTCCAGCAGGGTGCCGGCCCTGCCCAGATCGTAGGCCAGGGGCTCAAGGGACTTGTCGTAATCGGGGCTGAACTTGTGGATGGGGCCGGTGATCTCCTCGCCATAGCCCATCCAGACATCCTGAAGGAGCTTCTTCACGGGAAGGGCATGGGTGAGGGCCCGGCGCACGAGTTTGTCTTTGAGCAGTTCACGGGTCAGGTTCCAGCCGATGTAGCTGAATCCGGGGGTCTCCACCAGTTTCCACTTCACCTTGCCGTTGTAAAAGGGGCTTTCAGCCTGGGCTTTCGGGTCGTCCTTGATCTTGTGGATCTCGGCGGCGTACTGCGCGGGGTCAAGCTCCATGATGTCGATGTCGCCGTTCTTGAACCGCGCCAACTGCCCCTCGGGGGTCTTGACGATGGTGTACTCGATGCGCTGGAAGCGGGGCTTCCGGAGAGGGTAGCTTTCGTTGCGCTCCAGGATGAGGCGCTTGCCTTTCTCATACTCCACAAAACGGTAGGGTCCGCACCCGATCATGCTGAGCTTGTTGTACCAGTGCTCGTTGAAGGCCTGGCCCAGCACCTCATCGGGGATGGGCAGGCCATTTTCATCGCGGGAAAAGAGGAACTTGGGCTGCACCCAGCCGAGTTCCGAGGCGGTGAGGCTGGGATACGTCTTCTCTTTCCAGGTGATCCTGAGGGTGGTGTCGTCGAGGGCCTCGACCTTGTCGAGCATCTCAAGGGAGCTGCGGGTCACCGAGCACTGCGAGTCGGGGTTCATGACGATCCGCATGGCCGTGAACGCAAAGTCATGGGCCGTGACCTTCTGGGGGCCCAGATCCCTGATCCAGGCATACTTGGGATTGTTGAGATCCACCGCCGGCGAGTGCCAATAGAAGTCATCGCGCAATTTGAAGGTGTAGACCTTGAAGTCCTCGGTGATCTTCAGCTCATGGGCGATGCCCCCGAACCGAAGCTCGCCGTCTTCCATGAACTGCCTCCCGAAAAGACCCATCTTCACCAGAGTCTCGATATCCGAGAGGTCCGCGCTGTTCTCCAGAAGACCCGTCATCGAAGGCACCTCGGTCTTGAGGTGGAGGTTGAGGGTGCCGCTATCCTTGCCACCTTCGGTGGGATCCTGGATCGACATGGGATCCCTCAGGCAATTGCGTCCATCGGCCTTCAGAATGCCATCCCCCCAGGTGTAGGTCGCGGCCTGCTGGGTCGTGCCCTGGCGCATTGGGGATTTCCTGAGGGCCACCCCCAGCTCCTCCAGGATCTTGGACTGGGCCCTCACCCCGTTGCGGATGTCCACGAGCTCCGTTTCGATGCGGTTGTTCTGGAAGGCTACAAAACCGGCGGCCACCACCAAACACAGCAGCAACAGCACCTTGGGCACGGCCCACTTGTCGTCCATGGATCCTCCTCGGGGTCTCGCGGGGCATTATATTGGGTAACCATGCTTGCATTGGCCCTGCTTCTGGCAACTTTCCTCCCTTCTCCTCAGATCCCTACGGATCCTGACGAGACCATCCGCCGGCAGATTGTGGAAGACGGTCTTGGCCTGGCCATGTGGTGCCAGCAAAAGGGTCTCGTCAAGGAGGCTCGCACTCTCCTCGACTCCCACTTGGTCACCTTTGATCCGGTGAGATCGATGGAACTCGCCCAGTTCATCCGATCCCTTCCAGAAGCGCCCCCAAAAAACTCCAAAGGTCCCACCAAGGATTTTGAACGCAAGACCCGAGAGCTATCAAGCCGCCATGTCGGACTCTGGATCGCAGCAGCCCAATCACCGGCCGTAAGCGCCGACTTCCTCAAGAGGGCGCGCTTCTTGCTTTCGGCCCAGCAGATCAATCCATGGAACGAGAAGTTGATGGAGAGAGTCCCCGAGCTCTGGGCTCCCATGATCGACAGTGGATCCATCATCACCGCCTCAAGGATGATCCGCCCGTACCTCCGTCACAAGTCGCTGGGTGACAAGGCGCACAAGGCCTATGCCCCCATCGAAGCCCAGGTTGCAGACTTTCAATTGATCTTCGACTCCGTCGTCAAGGACGCCAAGGCCGCACCGGCCTTCAAGGTCCGAGGCCATGACCTGATGTACTACGTTCTCCTGCCCGACGGCTGGAACCCCGGCACCTCGTGGCCCGTCATTGTGTCCATCAACGGGGCCGGTGGGGAATACAAGGGGGAACTCTCCTCCTGGATGGCCCAGCGCGCCAGGGGCTATGTGGTCATCGTGCCCATCACCTTCAGCAACACCAACCAGGGCAAGGTGAACGAGCCCTATCCCTATAAGGCCGAACTGGTGGAACAGCTTTCCCACAACAAAGTTGCCGCCCTGAAGTGGGAGGAAGAGGGCATCCGCAAGGCCCTGCCGGAATGGATGGAGCAATTTCAGGTGGACCCCTCCAGGGTCTTTCTCACCGGATTCTCGGGAGGGGGCCTTTTTTCGTATTACGCCATCTTCAACATGAACGATATTTTCAGGGCGGTGGCCCCCCGCAACGCCAACTTTCACCCGCTCGGTGTGATCGACCCGAAACGCTCTGGCGACTACCCCATCCACATCTTCACCTCGGACCAGGATGAGTATGCGAAGGAAGCCTTTGGGGCTCCCGGCCTGGATCCCCAAACTGAACTGGCCAAACAAGTCCTCAAAGACAAGGGGTTCACCCATGTGATCCACACGGCCCTGGCCGATGGCGGGCCCCATGGCGCGACACCGGGGTATTACAGCAAGATCCTCCATTGGTTCGACCAGCAATGGAAGAACCCGCCTTCCGCCAAATAGATCCAAGTCTCGGAGGGAATCATTCCACTATAATTTGGGAGTGAACAAAACATTTCTTTCATTCTTCTTCCTACTTTTCATGATTGGCCTTGTGAATTCCCATGCCGGGGATGAAGGCTACCTTCAGTTCGGCAACCTGGCCGAACCCCAATCCCTGGATCCCCACATCGCCACGGGGGTTCCCGAAAGCCACATCATGGATTCCCTGCTGGAAGGCCTGACCACCCTGAATCCCAAGACCCTCAAGCCTGAACCGGGAGCTGCCGAAAGCTGGACCCTGTCACCAGACGGGATCACCTACACCTTCAAGATCCGTGCAACGACCTGGTCCAATGGCGACGCCTTCACCGCCCAGGATTTCGTGGACTCCTGGCAAAGGATCATGCGCATCACCCCCGCCAGCGAGTATGCCTCGATGATGGGAGTCTTAGTGGGAGCGCACGACTACCTGGAACGCAAGCATGACGATTTCTCTAAGGTGGGCGTGAAAGCCCCAGATGCGACCACATTGGTGGTCACCCTGAAGGCTCCCACCCCCTACTTTCTGGAAATGCTCGCGCACCACAGCTTCTACCCGGTGCACAAAGCCAAGGGATCCTTCACGCCCAATCCCGAGTCCCTCAAGCCCGGCAAGTTCGTTGGTAACGGGGCCTTCACCCTGGTCGAGCACACCGTGAATTCGAAGTTGGTGGTCAAAAAGAATCCGGCCTACTGGGATGCCGCCTCGGTCGCGCTCCCGGGCATCGTATTCCACTCCATCGACAAACTCGACACCAGCTACCTGATGTTCCGCGACGGCAAGCTGGATGCCCTCGATGACGTGCCCCAAAGTTCCATCGAAAATCTCCTCGAATCCAAGGACCCCGCCCTGCGCATCGCCCCCTGGCTCGGGATTTACTATTACCGTTTCAACGTGACCAAGCCTCCCTTCAATGACAAGCGCGTGCGCCAGGCCTTTTGCAAGGCCCTCAACAAGAAACGCATCACCCGCAAGGTCACAGGTGCCGGCGAGATCCCCTGGAATGGCGTGGTGCCCTCCGGCATGGACAAGGTGATCCCCTACACTGCTCCCAAGGGACTGGACTACGACACCGAAGGCGCCAAGGCTCTCCTGGCCGAGGCGGGCTATCCCGGCGGCAAGGGATTCCCCGAGGTCGAGCTCCTGTTCAACACCAGCGAGAACCACAAGAACATCGCCCTCGAGGCGGCCCAGCAGCTGGAACTGACGTTGGGGGTGAAGGTGCGCCTGACCAACAAGGAGTGGAAGGTCTACCTTGATGACCTCACCAAGCTCAACTACACCATGGCCCGCTCGGCCTGGATCGGCGACTTCACAGACCCCTTCACCTTCCTGGAAATCTTCACGACAGGCAACGGTAACAACCGCACGGGTTGGAGCCATAAGACCTTCGACGAGCTCATTGCCAAGGCGGCCCTCTGCACGGATGGGGCCGAGCGCCTGGGCATCCTGTCGAAGGCCGAATCCCTCCTGGTCGACGATGAGGTACCCGTTATCCCGGTGTACACCTATGTGTCCAAGAAATTGGTGGGCCCCAAGCTCAGGGGCTGGTCTGAGAACATCCGCGCCGTGATCCGCTGGAAGGATCTCTCGCTAGCACCGTGATCGCCCGCCGGCTGGGCCTGGCGGCCTTCATCCTTCTGGCCATTGTCGCCCTGACCTACGGCATGATGAATCTTGTGCCGGGCGATGCCTTTGTGGGCGAACGCTCCCTGAGCGGACGGGCTCTGGAAGACAAGATTGCGGACTACAAGGCCCGCCACAATTTTCCCCGCTATGTCCGGGGCATCCTCCAGGGCGATCTCGGCACCAGCTACCCGCAGGGTGAAACCCCGGTCTGGGACCTGATCGGACCCGCCGTGGGGGTGAGTTTCGCCCTCGGGGGCCTGGCCATGGGCCTGGCTCTCGCCTTGGGCCTGGCCTGCGGCGTGACCGGAGCCTTCTTCCACAACCGCATCCCCGACCGCCTGGCCATGTTCCTGGCCCTTGTCGGACTTTCAGTGCCGGCCTTCGTGCTGGGACCCATTCTGCAACTGACACTGGGGCTCAGGTTCCATTGGGTGGACGTCGCGGGTTGGTGGCATCCTTTCGGCGCCTCGTCATCGGGCTCCTGGGATCTGATGATCCTGCCGGCCCTCACGCTCTCCGCCATCCCGGCCGCCACCATTGCCAGGCTGGTGCGATCGAGCCTGCTCGAGGCCCTCCAGCAGGACTACGTCCGCACGGCCCTGAGCAAGGGACTTTCACGCTGGAAGGCGGCCATCAGGCACGGGCTGCGCAACGCCCTCCTCCCGGTGGTGGCCTACCTGGGCCCCGCAGCGGCAGGCGTGCTGATGGGCTCCATCGTGGTGGAGCAGGTCTTCAACGTACCCGGACTCGGCCGCCACTTTGTGAAGGGCGCCACCAACCGCGACATCGAGGTGGTCTTGGGTATCGTGCTCCTCGACAGCGCGCTCTTGCTGCTTTTCAATCTTCTGTCAGACCTCGCCATCAGAAAACTCGACCCCCGGACGAACCCGTGAGGTCACGGTCCCCCACTTCCCTGGCACTCCGGCGGCTGGGCCGCAACCGCCTGGCCGTGGCCGGGGCGCTGTGGATCCTGCTCGTCGGCTCGCTGGCCCTTCTGGGCGGCCCCATCTCCAGGATCATCGATCACCCCCCGGAGTTTCACCTCGGAGAGCACAAAAACCTCCCCCCCACCTGGATGACCTATACCCCGGAACAGCTCAAGCGCTTCACCATCGACCCCGAGGACATCGCCGAGACACCGCAGTTCTATGTGCACAACCACACCAGCTACTGGTTCGGCACCGATGCCCAGGGTTTTGACCTCTTCATCCGCGTACTGGTCGGAGGCGGGATCTCGCTGAAGGTGGCCCTCACGGGCGCCCTGGTGGCCGTGCTGCTGGGAGTGCTCTGGGGCTCCACGGCCGGCTTCCTGGGAGGCTGGACGGATGAGGTGATGATGCGGTTGGTGGACATCTTCTACGCCCTCCCCTACCTCTTCCTGGTGATCCTGGTGATGAGCATCTTTGGCCAGAGCGAGGGGCTCATGTATGCCTGCCTGGGCGCTGTCAGCTGGCTGACCATGAGCCGGATTGTGAGGGCCGAGGTGCTCTCCCTGAAAACCCGCGACTTTGTGATGGCCGCGCGCGCCCTGGGGGCGGGCGGACCCCGCCTGATCCTCCACCACATGGTCCCGAACATGCTGGGCACCATTGCGGTGTATGCCACGCTCATGGTGCCCCAGCTCATCCTCACGGAAAGCTTCCTGAGCTTCCTCGGCCTGGGGATCCAGGCCCCGAAGGCCAGCTGGGGCAACCTGATCGCTGAAGGAGCCTCCCTAGCCGCCCTCGAGCACTACCCCTGGCAGATCCTCTTCTCGGGCGGGGCCCTGTCGCTCACCCTCCTGTCGCTGAATTTCCTGGGTGACGGTCTCAGGGACGCCCTCGATCCGCGGAGTGGGCATTGAGGCTCTTTCGCATAAAATTGGTTGCATGAATTCCCCGCTCCCATCTCTCAGTGCCCTCCTGGTGGTCACACGCGAGGGAGCCAAATTCAAACGTGAGATCAAGGAGCTCCCCTACACCATCGGCCGTTCCAATGAGAATGCCCTGACCCTCGAGGATGACCGCGCCAGCCGCAGGCATGCCGAGATCACCTGCGGTGAGCTCGGGTGGAGGATTGAGGACAAGAAAAGCACCGCCGGCACCCTTCTCAACGGCGAGAAGGTCATCAATGCCCCCCTCCGCCATGGTGACAAGATCCGCATCGGCAGCCACCTCATCCTGTTTGCCTTCGACCTTTCCACTTTCGAGCGCCAGCCTCTGGGGATCAAGCTGGCCCTCCGCATGGTGGAACTGAAGGCCTCGGATGCCGTTCTCCGTCATGGGCAACCCCCCCGCCTCATGGTGCGCAGGGCCTACCACACCTGCCCGGGATTGGAAGCACCCCTGACCGACAGCGACATCGCCGGTGTGATTGCCACACTGACGGGGGGCAAGGTTGACCCCTCGAAGGGCCACACCACTGCCGTGGCCGATACGCTCCTTAATGAACGATTCCGTCTCCATGCCTACGCCCAGCAGGGACATACCAGCCTGATCATCCGCCACATCCGCTCTCGGGTGCCGGTGCTGGCCGATCTCAACCTCCCCGAGGCCGCCACCCGCCTGGCGCAGCTCAGGTCGGGGCTGGTGATCTTAGGGGGCGCTCCCAATTCGGGGAAAACCACCACGATCGCCGCGCTGTTGGAAACGATCAACCGCGAACGGCAGGCCCGCATCGTGACTCTGGAGGACCCCGTCGAGTTCCGCTTCACCGAGAAACTCGCCGTCATCGACCAGATTGAGGTGGGTACCGATGTGCCCACCTTCGAGGAGGCCCGCCGGTCGCTGGTGAGGCAGAACCCCGAGGTGGTCTTCATCGGGGAACTTCGCGATGCCGAGACGCTCGACACCGCCCTGCAGAGCGCGGCAGCAGGCCAGCTCGTCTTTGCCACGCTTCACACGGTGAACGCCTCCCAGGTCATCCCTCGCGTCCTGCAACTTTCGGGTGAGAAGGATGCCGAACGCCGCCTCCGCAACCTGTCGGCCCACTTGAAGGCCATCTTCTGCCAGAAGCTCCTCCCGGCCGCCGACAAGAGCCACCCTGTGGTCGTGGCGGCCGAATACATTTTCATCGATCCGGGATCCCGCGCCCTGGTGGAGCGCGGCGACGATGCCAGCCTGGCCGACTACCTCAGGGGCCGGCCCGAAATTGCCCAGGACTTCAACCGCGGCCTGCAGATCCTCATGGAGGAAGGCAAAATCTCCCGCGAGACCGCCGTGGAACACTCCCCCAACCCCGAACAGCTTCACATGAACCTGATGGGTATCGAACTCAACGAAGACAACAAGATCATCCGGGGGCGGGAAAAAAGCTGACGGCGGATCGGTCCCTGATCAACGCAGAGGAGCCGACCAGGCCGGAATACTGAATTGATAGGCCAGCGGGGCGGGGTGCCTGGACCGTTTCGGTTCCTCCAGTGTGGCGGCCCTCACCAAGGCTTCAAGGTTCTCGATGCGCAGGTTGCGACCTTCGCGGCGGATGATGCCCGATTTTTCAAGCTTCCCAAGGATGCCAAAGACCATTTGCCGGGACATCCCGGTGTATTCGGCCAGGTGGTTGCGTGAAATATTGGAAATGAGACACTCGTCTTCCTTCGGCAGGCTGGCCCTGAACAGTCCGAGCAGTTGGAGCAGGACCCGGGCCAGAAAGCCGGGGTTATCCTTGCGCTTGCGCATGATCACCAACATCGTCACGATGGCATTTTCCCTGGAAAGATAGTGGATCAGTCCACGAGCGAAGGTGGGGTAGCGTGTCACAAGGGCATCAAACTCGGCGACTGGGATGGCCCATGTTTCCGCATCCGTGACCGCCGTATCGACCACCTTCAGGTGCCCCTGGATCCCGGGGGTGAAGAGGCTTTCGAGGCCCAGGATGTTCTTGGCCCCATGGAACCTGGTGAGAAACCCCTCGGAACCCGAGGAATGAAGCTGGCGGCGCATCAACACGCCCGAGGCCACGACATGCACATCTTGTCGATGAAGCGAAAAATGAAACACCGAATCTCCCGCCTTGTGGCGTTTCAGGGTGGCGGCGGAAGACAGGGCATCTTTGAGTTGACGATCCATGGGGAAATCCAGAAGCCTGGAAAGGTCGGGAGGACTGGATGAACGTGCCTTCTTGGACATGAAGGCATTATCTCAGGCTTTCAAATGGGGACGTCAAAAAATTGACATCGCAGGCCTTCCTTCCCGCCTATAAAATGGAATTGATGAACACCCCCATCCCGCACAGCAGGGCTCGCCTTGGATTTGTGATGGTGATTGTGCTGGCCATGCTGGGCGTGTTGGCCTTCCTGGCCCTGGAAATGGTGCAGAAGAGCCAGATGGCCAGGGGCCTCTCTTTGGGTCAACTGCACAAGAGCAGGGCCACCCTTGCGGCCCGCAGTGGACTCGACAAGGTCCTGACTTCGGCCCGGGCGGATGGCTATCTGAATGACAGCAATTTGCCCTTTGCCCGCCGCGTGTCTGCCGGTGGCGAGGATATCAACCGCAACGGTAACCTGGATCCCGGAGAGGACCTCAACAGCAATGGTTCCCTTGATTTGATGGTTGGATCCGACAGGATGCCTTGCCCGAGCATGGCAGTTCCCTCGAACCCAGCCGCTGTTTTCCCTGTGGCAGATTCCATGGGGATCGATGGCGTCAACCGCGGCTACAGCTGGTGCGATGACCGCAACAACCCCCACTCCGTTTGCCATCTGGAGGTCAAGGTGGGCGGCATCGACATCAATGCAGGCGTGACATCGGGTCTGGGAGCCTCCGGCAAGGCTTATGAAACGGATGCCGGACT
>JBFWNO010000041.1:0-21091 GCA_050251015.1 Planctomycetota bacterium | reverse complement strand
GCCGCTATTTGTCATCTTGAGCCTCAGTATTCCCAAATGATGTATCGTACATATATTCATAAACGGTACGACCTAACATGATTAATGATGAAAGGATCCCAATAATGAACCCAATGGAGTGCTGGATAGCATAGACAACTTGTTCTTGGTCTGAATAATTAATACATCTAAAATCTTCAACCTTCGGCTTCCAATTTGGATTTATCTTCTTAATCTCCTGATGCGAGCGGAAGATCCTCTCAGCGTTAATATCAATAAAATCTTTGATTTTTAGATTTAATTTCAAAACTTCTAAATTATGAACTAGATAATTTCGAATTTCATTTAATTGGATTATCCCGCCTGGGAGGCCATCGGGAATCATGGGATACACGGCCGCCTTCCCGATTCAAGAACATGTGCGTGCTGAACTCCCGTTACATCAGGGTGTGATGCGGATCCAGTCAAATCATTCAACCTAGAAATAAATTGTTGGATATTTTGTATGGGTCGCTTTTCTTGTGCACAATCAACATCATCAACTTTTCTAGCATCAATACCCCATACAATCAGACCTCCACTTGAATTCGCGAATCCAGATATAGATACAGCCAACGTTTTCCGATCTTCCTTTGTCATTTCAGCTTTGTTGACCGTTTTAAAATCTAATTGAAGATCCTCTGAACGTTTTGTTGCGATGTAATCATCAATTGTTTGAAGGTTGAATCGTTGAAATGCAGTTAATAAATCCATATCTATACCCCTCCACCAACCTCAATCCTCGAACACCCCCATCTCATCCAACGCCCTCATAAACTTCTTAGCCTGAACGATAAGGTCCTGGCACTCATCGTCAGATAGCTTTCTGCCGAGCTTTGGCTCCCACAATTCCCTTGTGTTGTCGATAAGGGCTTGGGGCGAAAGTTGTCTTTGCATTCAGCCCTTTGGGGGAAATGGATCTTTTCCGTGATATGTCCGCTCTTCTTGAATGCCACCCTTTTCCTTTTGGATTTTCAATGTCGAAGGGCGCTTGTCAGCATTCGATTCCTTGACTGCTTTCTTAACTGCAGTCTCCTTCGTTCTATGATTACTTTCAGTCCTTCCGTTCTTTGTGACTTTCCATCCATCGTCAGTAGGAGAAACAAACCTAATCGTTCTTTTGGCCATACCAACCTCCTTTATCTCCCAAACCTCTTCTCAAGCCCCCTCCCAAGAGTTCCCAGCGATCATACATTCTCCCCACCCCTCCACGCGCCGACGGAATTGGGAACATGTACGATGTTCGCTCACTACCACTTAGAGAACACACTCAAATACCAGCGAACTTCCTTGGATTTTATATTTACAAGCACTCGGAGTTTGTCAGTGCGAACTTTTTTATCAAAAGTATGCGCCTTCCGCAAATCAAATTGGAACTCTTCCCAAGTTCCATCATATGGAACAGAAAAAAAATCAGCCAAACTTGTGTCACCACCCATTGTCTCAAGGTCTGGTTTGGCATCTCTCAAAAACGATCTATCAGGCTTCTTGCCTATGTAGCTAATAATGTCATCTAACTCAATTGATTGGTTATCGCTCAAATACTTCAACAACTTATCCCTACTACTTTCATCCCAGGATCCATCAATTGTGCTGGGCGCTTTATTTTGAAAATAAAGAAGTGACGCAATGACAATCGCACTCAATATTCCTAACGTCGAGTTCTTCACTTTATAACGCCATCATGACTTCCAGCAATTCCAGAGTTTGGCAGTAATAGGGATGGGAGTGCAGCACCCTTCGGCAACTCTCCCTTACTTTTCACCTTGGATCGAAGTGCATTCAGCTTTTTAAATGCATCTTTTATATCACTAGACAAGAAGGCTAAGTAATATTCCTTTTGCACTGGGTATGAGTGCACATCGCTACCAAACATGGCGCTCGCATACAGCCAATAGAATACGTTTGTAGTAGCAAAGTCTAGATAAAAATCAGATCTTCCAGGGAACGCGGATTTAGTTATCAGCAAGTCTGCATCCAATGCCGCCCCATTAGCTGATGGCGGCAAGGCAAAAAATGTTAGTAGCGCATTCCATAGAATTCCAGATGGCTTGAGCCCAAACCACGTATCCCCTTGCGCTCCTGCCCGAGGGATCACAGAATCCTCATCTAACGCAACTTGCACCCAGCTATTAATATTACTGCGACGCCCTGAATAATCTGATCGAGAAGGCAAACTTAAAGTCAAAAGTCGGTCAATTGGGACGGCCTCAAACAACTCGCTATAGTCTAGCGCCACGTTACCGCCGTGACTGTGCGTGACTATATTCAGGGTTTCACCCTTCTTAAATTTATGATTTTTAATTATCCTAAGAAGCTCGCGAGCAGCGGCAGTGCGAGACGAACGGTCATTTCCACCACTCCATTCAAATGTAATAGCAGTATCGCCATCCGGAATGCCCATGTCCCTCATTATTGAGCCTGTCAAAGATCCTCTTGGACCAGTTGGATCTGATTCTGTCCACACATCAGGCCCTGACCATGTTCCATGGATAAACACCGTAAGTAGCCCCATCGGATCCGAATACGTCCCCGGATTTCTTTCGAACGCCGCGTAGAGGTTTCCGAGCGAATCATCCTCCGCCGGATCTCCCCATTTCCTTTAACTCATATTGAACCCACCTAGATTTCAATAAACAAAGAAATCGGTTGCTGATTCTGGCATGTTATTTGACTCCTACTGGAGAAGGCGAGTCACCAATAGACTTGCTACTTTTTGGAAGAATAACTGCGGACATTGGGGATTGCGAAGCAAGAGGTTGGAGCAACTTTCTAGTTAGGTCTCGTTTCATCATTCCACTCAAAACTCGGGTAGGTTTTCGAGGTTGTCACGCTCACTCCCATTATCAACAGTCTTAATGTATTCAACTTTGTTTATCTTTATGATAAAAACAGGTTGTCCCTTGCTCCATTTGCCGTCCTTGTTTTTAAACATGGTGACAAATGTGGTCTTATTTTTGATCGCAGCTACTACTTGCTCCCTAGAAAATTCAACAAGTGCACCAAGGCCCTTATCCCCATCTTCATACGCTTGAACTTTATCAATATGCGTACGCTTTTCGTTGTACCTGACCGCAGAAATCGCATAATCAGCCCACTTAGTCATTGTGCCTCCCTTGCCCAATGTGTGATCATTTGATAATTCGCCCCACGCGCCGACGGAATTGGGGATGTGGGCGCTATTTAGAAACACGCCAAGGAACATTGTTACCAACGATTTGGAATTCAAATGGAACCGGTTGATTATCAATACCTAGAATAAAGCATTGCGCGAGCGTCCTCGTCCCTTCAGCCATATAGTTAATGTGTTCACGGATTATTTTTTTTACGACCAACTTAGAGCCAGCCTTTACTTCCAAAATACTCTGTTCATTTGCTTCAAGAACACGATTAATCAAAAACCGATTTCCATTGCTAGTAACGATTTGGCAATCAATAGTAAATTCGCAGTTGTCTGAAATCAATGCGGCGTATTTTGGATCGTTTGAAAGATCCTCGACGTCAAGATGTCTGCACCCACCAAATACAATTCCAATAAGAAGCAGCAAGGCGAACCCATGCTGAGAAGTGGAATTATTTTTCATAGACACGGCTCCTTAAATCACCAGGAACAGACTGTATGACCTTGTCAAAGAATGAAAGTGCATTCGAATGGGCAAACTTATCAACCTCAATTTCATATGTAGTGAGTCGACCCGTCTCTACAGTCTTGCCGTCTACATACTTTCTCTCTGGAGCATCAATCCTCATAAGAGACTTCTCCTTAGAACGCCTCTTTGACTTGTTATAGTTAGCCCCGACCTCATGGCCCAATGACCCGCCAACGGTCGCGACCGCGTCATCAAACTTCGTAACAATGAAATTTGGAAGGCCTACAAGTATTTGGCCGATATATGGCAAGCCAGTAATAATGCAATCTGCAAGGGTCTGCCGCTGGTAAATATTGCCCCAATATTCTTGGTTTGCAGCAGTTCCAGTAAATGCAGCCCCAATCTTCTGCACGGGGTCTAATGTCAAAAGGATGTTTACTTTGATTCCACGCTCAATAAGCCTATTTGTGATTCGCATTGCAGCCGCGCCACCTAGACTATGGCCGATCAAGTTTACAACTTTAGGCTTTCCCTTCTTAACTGATTCATGCCTTTTGACAATGTCTTGGAAAATCAACTCTTCATCATCGTAGCCATAGTAATGGTTATCCAGATCCGCTGGAAACATACCTTTGCGCTGTTCCATCACATGTTTCATTATGTGAGTCGGACCTACTGTATCTATGCCATAGTTAAAGGGTTCAGCATCCCCAGCGCCACCAATCCAATATGTATCAAGCCCCCACGGATCCGAATAAGTCCCAGCATTGCGTTCAAAGGCGGCGTATAAGTTACCCAACGAATCATCCTCCGCCGGATCCCTGGAAATAAACCCCCGCATATTCGCCGAGTAGTACCGATGCCTCATCCAGTAGCGGCTGTCGGTCACATCCTCATGATCCAGCCAAGCACCGCCAAAATGGTGCGGATTCCCCACCATCGTCTGCCTCGGCGCATAAATCTTGTACCTGGCGCCTTCCAGCACCCCCAATGTGGCCAGATCCGCCGCTACGCTGTACCCGTTGTACATCACCTCAGGATCCGGCGTCCTATTGGTGAAGTTGCCGATCATCGGGAATCGAATCGGCATGCCGTTGAGCTCAAACTCAATCTCCCACCCCGTCAATTCGCCATCCATCCAATCGATAGTGCCGTCATAGTCGTCAATCTGGCAATGACCAGGGATCCCGCTCAAAGCGTCTGCAGTGCCGGTTTGACGGGGCAGAATCCATTCCAGCGTGTAACTGGCCTTCGGCCCAATGACGGTGAAGTTCTGGCTGACAGTCAGGAAGATTTCAAGATTCTCATGATCGAGGCGGTAGACGTTGATAAACACCCCACCACCCTGGTCAAAAGATTCATTGTCGGCAATACGCATCCGATACGTGAATCCACCCGTCGTGAATTCAATGAAGTTGCCGCGCATGGCGTGCTTGGCGTGGCCCACAGGGCCTTGATCTTCGAGGATACTGACACCCGGCTCTGTGTAGACATCGCTGGCGCTGTCGGTGTGGATCACAGTCAGGGTATCCGCCTTGGGGGCATCAAAGGGCGGCACAATCACAAAGGTGCTCAAATCCATGACCCCAAGGGCTATCAGGTCTTCTGCCACCACGATGGCATTCGTGTAAAGGCTGTCCGTAAAGCTTGCGTTGGCGAGGATCTTGAAATACCGGAGCTGACCCGCAATCGTGAAACCGATGTAGTGGCCGGCGAGTTCGTTCTTAAGAAAGCCACGGGGAGCGTTGTACACCTCGATCTGGCCGTAATTCTGTGCCGAGCCGTTGTACGGCCCGGTAAACACATCGTCCGCCACATCGGAGTAGATCACGGCGCTCGGGTCATAACCCCCCGTCGTACGCACTGCCCCATATTGGGAGTAGTCATACCTCTCCATCACATGACCTGACTCGTTCGTCAGCGCCATCACATCCCCTCGGGGGTTGCAGTGATAGAAGTAGGCCTCCCTACCACCCAACGTCCCCGTCGCGGCGTTCTTATCCGCGTTCGTGAACATCGCCAAGGGCCTGTCCAGCCCTTCATGCACAAACTCCTGCTTCGGCGCCACGTCCTCGGCTCCCGTTACGCCATCCGCCCCCCACACCTCGTGGATCATCATCCCTGTGCCGTAGTAGTTTTCACGCAGTTTCACCACCTCGCCCAGCGGCTCGTCACTCGCGCGGTGCGTCACCTTCTTTGTGGCCCTCATTCCATCCGGGAAGTACGTGTACTCGCCCAAGGGCACCCACTCAAACTCGTCGTTGAGCCCCGGCCAGGTCTCCTGACGCACCAGCTGATCGCGCGCATTCCAGATCAAGCGGATCCGGCGGATCCCGCCCGCACCAATCACCTCGTAATACTCCGTCAACCGGCCCAGGTCGTCGTACAACAGGCCATTGCGTACCCCGGGCATCTCCGTGATCTCGTTCATCTCGTTCACCGTCACAGGGTTCGTCTCAGAGCCCACCGTCAGCGAGGTCAGGTTGTTGGCATCATCGTGTTCATGCTCCTCGAAATCCTTCCCATCCCCGGGGCCCACATTGCCCGCAAAATCAGCCAGGGCCGCCGGCAACGAGGCCGGATCAAGCCCCCGGATGAACCCCGTGTTCCTGTAATGGTCGTCATAGGCCCACACCTTCGCCTGACCCGCCAGAAGATCCGTGGCCGTGAAGGTCTCGGAGCGGCGGTTGTGCACCTTGTCGTAGCTTTGAACGAAGGAGGCATGAGTGCGGGCCCCCACGGCATGCACCATGGACTGGATGCGCTTCACCGCGTCATACTCCTGCACCAGATCCACCCCATTGCCAAAACTGCGCTCGGCCACGCGGCCATAGCCGTCGTAATCCCAGGACGCCAGGGTCGCGGCACCGTCAAACCCTTGGGTGGTGATGTTGCCCACAAGCTCGATGGCAGAGTAGGCGTTGAAATCGGCCGTCCGACCCCCCGCATAGCCCATCTGGGTGGGATTGCCCGCAAGGTCATGCACCGCCGCGAACACCTTCTCGGGATAGGGCACACCATTGACGGGGTTGACGATGGTCTGGCGGCACCTGAGCGCCAGCCCCCGGCTGTCGCGCTCGTAGCGCGTGCCATTGCCGGGGTTGCCGCCGGTTTCCTCGGCCGCCCGTGTGAGGGCGCCGAGTCCGTTGTACTCGAACACATCCCGGATCTCCTCGGCCTCCGACGCATCACGGTAGGTCCGCCGGGTCATCCGGTTGGCGTCGTCGAACAGATGGTCCACCTTGTGCCCGTTCTCGCGTGTGAGCCGCGTGAGGTTGTCTTCGGTGTCCCACTGGTAGAGCCTCTCGGTGAGGTCCGCGTTGGTGCGGCTGGTCAGGCGGTTGTGGCTGTCGAAGCCGAAGGCCGTCTCGCGCTGGAGTCCGTCGATGCAGAGCACCATCCGGGAGCGATCATCAAACACCCAGCGGAGGGTGGCGAAATCCCCGGGGCCCACCTGGCGGTTCTCCTCGAACCTCCGGCCCAGCCCGTCGAACTCCCCTTCCACCACATTCCCCTCGGCATCCACCCGGCGGGCGGGCAGACCCCTGGAATCCAGCTCCGCCGTCGTCACGTTCGCCAGGTCGTCCTCGGTACGCCTGAGACGGTTGAGCTCGTCGTAGGCCTGGAAGACATGGAACACCTGGGGCGCACCCCCATGCTGGATCTCGGTGCTGCGCGACTCGATGACATTGCTGTTGGCATCGTAGATGTTCTTGAGGATGTTGTTCACGGCGTCGGTCACCGTGTCGGTGCGGTTGGCGCCGTCGTAGGCCACCAGGGACTGGTGGTTGTTCGGGTTCACCGCCTTGACGACCTGGCTGTTGCGGTCAAAACCCACCTTGCTGATGGCCGTGCCCGTCTGGGTGGCCGACTCGTGGTCAATGACAGCATAGCGCGACTCATAGGGGCGATTGAGCTCGTCAAAGAGCGTTTCCACGTCCGCCAGGGTGATCTGCGCTCCCCCGCCGTTCTTGGCTCCGGTGATGGTGCGGTCCGTCACATTGGAGTTGGCGTCGTAGCCGAAAGCCACCGAGGTATCAATGCCGTCATGGAGGAAAGAAGACAGCCTGTCGAATCCGTCGTAGCCATACGCGAGGCGGTGGTTGGGATTGGGGTGCAGGCGTTCCAGCACGTTGCCGTTGGCATCGTAGTTCACCGTGGTGACGCTCTTGGCTACCACGAGGTCGGCATCCCCTATCGTGCTCCGGAAGGTCAGGTCCCTTTCGTCATAGGCAATGGCATCCTCATCATTGTTCGGATAGCGGATACGCACCATGTTCTCCGATGGATCGTAAAAATACGTGGTCACGAGCGCCGGTGACATTCCCACTGCAGCCAGAGCCTCCACCCTGCGGGTGATCACGTTATCCAGGGCATCGTAGGTGAACTCCACCTCGAAGTGGTTCGGACTGGAGAAGCCCGGCACGGCGGCAATGCCGTCGTCCTTGGCATTTTCGAGCTCCGTCCAGATCTTCTCCACGTTGTCGTTGGCGTCGTAGAAGAAGACCTTCTCGTAAACCGCCCCCCCATCCTCGGGCCTGTCGTCCATCACCGGTGAATTGATCCTCATCACCTGGTTGAGCTGGTTCACAAGGTACGAGGTGGGATTCCCCCTGGGGTCGGTGATCGTCTTCACATTGCCCACCGCATCGAAGAGATGGCTGGTGGTGAGCGCCAGGCCCTGCGGATCGACGATAACCTCCTTGAGGTACCCCCCCGGTGCGGCATCGGCATTGCCCGGCACCGTGACCCCGTCGCCATCGGGGTCGTTGTTGGGGTGATAGGTGTAGGCCACCCTTCTGCCTTCCCCATCAATATGAAGCACCAACTGCCCGAACGCGTTGTACTGGAGCTGTTCAAAACTCACCTGAGTGCCACCCGCATCGATGGCCGAGAGACCCACCGTGACATCGGGACGGTTGACGCGAATGAGAAGACCTTTGTTCGTGGCTGAAGCCCCGAAAATCCCATCGCCGTTGAGGTCCTGGTTGAGGTAGGCCGTGCCCTCCTCATAGTCGTAGAAATAGGTGGTGACTTTCCCCTTGGGGTCCGTCATCGTCTTGACGAGCTGGTAGATGGGCTCATAGGTCATCGAGGAGACAAGATCCGGATCCGTACCCAGGCTGCCATCCGCCCGGCGCACTTCAAGGGGGTTGTCCTCGCCGTGGCGCTCCGTGGCGGCTGTGTTGTAAACAGAGGCCACCGTGTTGCCCCGAGGCAGGGTGGTCACGAGGGGCTTGCCTTGGGCATCAAAGGTCTTCCGGGTCAGAAAAAAGGCCGGGTCGGAGGGGCGCAGGCGGCTGGCAACAAGGGCAGGCAAACCGGCCAGATTCACCTCGGTGCCCGGCACCGCAAAACCCGTGTAACGCTCCTCGGCCAAGGGGTTGCCAAGAGCATTCATATAAATCGCCTTCACCACACCGCGCCTGTCGTTCACCACTGATGCCTGCACCGCACCATACGGCAATCCGCCTTGGTTTGTGTAGTGGTTCACAAAGGTGCCGCCACCATATGTCTGCCTCATCACACGCTTGAAAAGAAAATCAGCGGGATTGGCCGTGGCCGACCAGGTGTTGGTGAGATAGGTCTGGCCCTTGCCATCGGTGATCGACACAATCCCACGACGGGCATCGGCATTGGGATGGAAACGGTTGTAAGTATAAATAGTGGTTTTGCCACTGGGGAAGACATTGCCATATGGGTGGCCCGTGACGGCAGGCGATGTGGCGCTCTTGAGATCCCCCGGCAGGCCGCCCGGCTCGCTGAAGGAATGATAGGCATAGGCCACGGTTCTGCCACTGAAGTCCGTGACTCCGGTGATCAGGCCGGCCGCATTGTGCGAAAAGGTGAAGGCCCGGCCATAGGTGTCTACGGCCCCTGTCAGAAGCCCCGTGGACCCGTACTGGAAGGAAATTTGGTTGCCAAAACGATCCCGGATCCTGGAGAGCCTCCCCGGTGCGGTGGCGTGGGTGAAGTCATGGAAGCGGTGCTCCAAATCGCCATCGCCCTTCAGGATGAACTCGGAACTCTTCACATTAAGGGTCAACTGCAGGTAATGGTGCGCCGGGGACGTCCAATTGGGTGCCGAATATGTGAAACGGTCGATCCGGCCTCTGCCGTTCTTGAAGTCGATATCACCATCGTTGCCGTTTTGCTTCACATCGATGAGCCGAGCAAGGTAAGGCGAAGTCCAAGTGGTGCCCAACTCACTGTCGAGGTAGGTGATATTGGAGTCGTAAGAGCGCGACCAGACGAAATCAATACCTCGACCAGGAATCCGGAGGTCCGTTACCTGCATCATGAAAGCCCCAGTGAAGGAGTTGACCGGATCATTGATCTCATCATGCTGGCCTGTGCCAGGGGGTTTCTGAGTTCCAGTGACAGGGGATGCTTGGCTGTCGGCCGTACCACTCGTCTGATTGTTGGTGCCGGAATCGGGCCCCGAAACCATCAGGCTCCCAGCCGCAGGGAAGGGAAACCCGGGAAGGTCCTGATATTGGATGCTCAGAACATAGGGATGTGACCCCACACCTGCGGGCAAAGTTGCGGTGGCCGTACTACCGTTGAATACAAAAGGTAAATTGTTGGCATCCAGGGTGCCCGTTGTCGCGCTGACGCTCAGCATATGCGTGCCGACCACCGTAAGGATGGCATTGCCACCCTGCACCGTCCAGTTGAATTGAGGAATCCCCGGGCTTTGCCCCAGTACAGCCGACACCGGAGTCTGGTTGCCGGCGATATCCGTGAGCAGACCCTCAAGTCTTAGCACCACATTGGGCGGCGCCGTGATCGAACCCGTATAGGCAGACACACCATCGAACAACAAAACTGATTCAACACTCCCCGCCACGGCCTTCAGGTTGCTCAGCACGGCATCAAGTCCATAACCCAATTCAATGATGCCCACTGAAACGCTGTCAGAGGCGTTGGGCTTGAACAGCTTCGGCGTCACAACGGCTTGGGGTGGTGAAAGATCCTGTAACGAAGCTGTCTTGACCTCACTCCAGGTGGAGTACCCCCCGGAAGCGCTGTAGTACGGAAAAGAGAAAGTGAGGTCCACATTCTGCAATGAGCCCGTGAATCCAACAGACTCTCTCACCGCCTCGATCATGGAATCAGTATTGATCACGACCGCGTTGGCCACCGTGGTGAAGGGCACAAAGATCCCAGTGCCCATAGCCCCCTGCATCACCTCGATCGTGACAGTCGAAGGGTCAGGGGTGCCGCTTGAAGTGGTTAGGGTTGCTGTCTGCGGGCCAATACTTGAGCCACCCGAACTGAAACCGAAGGAAAAGGGATTTGAGAAAACGAAATCGGGGTCTGTGACAGGAACGAATCCTTCAGCCAGGAAGGTGTCAAGAAACAGGTTTTCAGCATTGGGGGCAACAAGCCCTGTTGTCAGGTTGGCGGCCACGTTCAGCACGGGAGCCACATTGAAGCTATGCGCCGGGGGCACCTGCCCCACTGGCCAAACCCTCAAGGAATAGGCCCCGTTGACCACAGAGATCACCTCGAAGAAATAATCCAGGCCGTTGAGAATAGGAACCGCCTGCACCAATGTCTGGGGCCCGCCATTGATCGATTGATAGATGCCATTGAGGTGGATGTGAAGCCGGATCTCTGAAGTGCCGTCGGTGAGTGTGATCGCAGGAGATGCAGCCGCGCCGAAGTTTGCCAGAGAAGTCGAATTCATCCTGAAGAGAAGCCTCTGGTCATCATCTGTAGTGCCAACGGGTCTTGTGAGGGTTGCATCGGCCCCGGATCCCATGAGCACCGCCCTCATGCCACTCAACGTGGTGTCACCCGCCTCGCCCCAGCCATTGCCCACGACGCTGGCGTTGATTCTGTACATGAAATCCACAAAGGTAGGGTCGCCTGCCCTGTAAGTCTTCCCCGCCTCCCATTCAGGAAGGCTATTCACAGACACATCATCCAGAATGAGGGGAACGCTGGCGATGAAACGGATCTCATTGATCTGAAACCCGTCGCTGTCCGAATCGGGGAAAATGTCTGTCCCTGTGGTCTGGAGCACCATCTGCAACGGCTGAGCCGGCTTGGGGCCTGCGGCCCAGAGATACAGCATCGCATGGTCCCCAGCCTTCATCTTGGGGTCCACTTCAAGCTCGGCGTTGTAATAGACGCCAGGTTGGGGAAGGAGGGTGTTGGTGACATCAGGCGAAGCTAGTGTGTGAAGGCTGGTCGTGGCGTTGGTGAACGAGGCCCAGATCATGTTTTCAGTCAGGTCGTCCATATCGACCAGTTCAAGACGAAGATTCTCCCCCACTTCAATGGCAGGAATCTTGAAGCGAAACGACACCCGAACAACATCCTGATGCGAGACATTCACTGCGTGGGCCACCCCCACCGTGGAGTTGGGTCCGGCTAGATCGGGGTTGAGGCTGAGTTCATTGCCAACGATCTGGGCTTCACCACCATTGTCATCGTTGATCTCTGTCCAGAAATTGCCAACATTAAGGCTATTGGCGCGGGAAAAATCGTCCAAGAAATTCATATCGCCATTCGAGGGAGCCGGGCCCATGTTGAAGGCGAAGATCGCGCCATCATCGGCATTATTGATGTCTTCATACCCAGAGGAAATTAGGACGAAGTTTTCGATGACCTCAACGGCGTAGCCAAATTGATCGCCGAGACTCAGGAGGCTCGTCTCAAAAATATCATCCTGCACCCAACCCGATCCATGGTCACGGAAAACATACGCCCGTCCTCGCGTCGTACCATTGGAATTGTCAAATCTAGCTCCTACGATCACCGCATTATCGTAAGTGGAAATTCCAAAGCCAAAGAGGTCCTCCGGGCCAACGTCTGGTGATGTGAAGCTCAGACCCTCCACCCATTGGGTGCCATTATGGTTATAAACATAAACCCTGCCCGTTCTTGACAAGGCTGGATCTCCATGAGCCGCAACAAACATTTGATTTCCATTGAGTACGGGCCAGTGAAATGATTGGCCCTGCTGAATTCCAGACGGCTTGAGCTTTTGAGAAAATTGGTAGGAGCTTCCATCATATTCATAGACAAAGAGCGCGCCAGAATCTTGCGCCACGGAGTCCTCGGATCGAGCGCCAAAATACACCTCACCCTTATTTGAAACAATTGGATAGCCGAAAAGCTGCTCTGCGCCTCCGGAAAATGGAGAAACGATTTGTTGCGCCTGAGTCCAGACCCCTCCAATCTTCTTGAAAACGTAGACACAGCCCATGTCAGCAACAGCTCCATTAAACTTGGTCGCACCGATCAAGATTCGTCCTTGGTCGATAGCCACTCCAGCCCCAAACCAATCAGAAGCATGAGGATCACCGGCAGTCACCTTCTGGACCTGCACCCACACCCCATTTTGTTTCTCAAAAATATATGCAGCGCCCGCATCGATGAACCCCACATCCTGGTTATAAGCTCCGATGACCATCACCGAACCATCGAAAGCAAGCGCCGCAGAAAAATAATCATTGGTGTTAAGGTCGGATGGTGAAAAAGCCTGTTCTAGAACGAGGCTGTTGGCAACCTTTTTGTAGAGAAATGCAGCCCCCCTTCCTCCATTCGCACCAGTAGCAGATACCAACAACTCATCATTTAGAACCGCCATTGTTCCGCCGAATCCACCGCCTGGTCCCACATTAGGTGAATTGAAATATAGATATTCAGTGTATGTCGGATCCACCAGGATCGGATACCTCGCCCCCTGATCCTCCACCACAATGTCAACTTCCTGCCCCTCTACCTCAAACCTCGCTAAAAGCACCCGCCCATCGGCGTCCTCGGCATACAGCCTAGAGAAGCCCATCACATGCTGACCCAGCTGGCAGAACGAGATCGAAATGTCACTGACCTTGCAGGGAATGGATCCCGCCGAGGCCTTCAGGCAGATCTTCAGGGGCTCTTCCCCCCCGCCCTCACGCTCATGCACCACCCATCCATGCTCGATGCCATCCTCGCTGTTCGCATAGAGCTCGGTGACACCCTTGCGCTCAACACGCATCGTCGCGCCATCCACCTGGACCTCGCCAGAATCCAAAACCCTCTCGAACTCGCCACGACCGATCTCCTCAAGGGAATTTGCGACCTGCCATGTTTTTTCAGGTCGGGTTGAAGAAAGGAGGATGGATCCTCCATCAATGACCGCTTCAAGATGCTGGGAGTTGGAGGTTCCTTTGAAGGCATCTACTGGCTCCGTCTCGATAGGCTCTTGGATGGGCTCGGGAAGGGAGTTGGCAGAGACGCTCTTTTGTTGAGTGCCCCTAGTAGCGCGAGACTTCGGGACGCGTTGATGTGCCAAGGCGTTAGTTTGAATGAATGGCGCGAAAAAGTAGGAAGGATCTGAAGCCTTTGCCTGAAGCGCCGTTCCCTGTTTTCCTGGATCATCACCAGAAAACACCCTTTCCGAAAATTTTACTACTAGTCTCTCGACATCGGCTTTCACATCAAATGATGATGCCTCCTGCGCTTCTGACGATCTCTTCTGCGTCTCCAATGCGCTCTCGAACGATGAGGTTTCAACGGATGCGTTCCTCGCAAGCGTGGGCCCCATGCGGACAGCCTTGGCTAAAAAATCGTCTAGCCCTTTTTTATTATCCGAGTCGAGTTGAATCAAAAAGACAATCAGGGCAAGCGCCGCGAAAACCACATACAGGAAGCGTTTCATCAAACCCCCTCTGATCAAAATTGATCTCAGGTCAATCCCCAACGCGATGTCAAATAATTGACTAGGGCATCATATACAAACCCTGCAGGAGGTGGTGGTTCCAGATTCTGCCGGTTGACAAATGTTTACAAAAACCTGGGGCTTCTCATCAATTTCAGGCCGCCGCCAACCTACATTCAGACAAAACACCAGTCGATCACATACACACCTGTCCACTTCAATTTCTTAGGGAATCAATAGGAACCTGTTCGCAAACGTACTGGTCGGCGCATCCTACCCCCTGTGCCCACTCATGACATCGCGGATTAGGCGGACCAGAGGTCAAAAGATTTACGAAGTGTGACGAGCGAGACTCTCTAATATGCGTTTTTGGTGCGCCCTGATGGACTCGAACCATCGACCCACGGCTTAAAAGGCCGTTGCTCTACCGACTGAGCTAAGGGCGCGCGAATTGTCTTGGGATTTTAACAAAGGGCGCTGTCGACGCCTCTCAAGGAGTGTCGAACTCAGATCTTCATGAGTTCGTCGGTCTTCACCTTGAGGGCATCGTCGGCCTTCTTTTCCCAGGCCTTGAGCATCTTTTCAACCTGCTCCTTGGCTCGGGTGAAATCATCCTCGGAGAAAGCCTTGTCTTTTTTGCCCTTTTCCAGGGCCTCGATCCCTTCCCGACGGGCGAAACGGATCTGAACCTTGGCCTCATCGGTCAAGCCCTTGGCCTCACCGGCCATGCCGCGACGACGCTCCTCGTTCAGCGGGGGAAGCGAGACCCGAACAGCCACACCGTCGTTCGATACCGTGAAGCCCAGGTTGGCCTTGTGCACGGCCCTTTCAATGTCCTGCAGAAACTTGCGCTCGAAGGGTTTGACCAGCAGGGTGAGGGCGTCGGAAACGGTGACCGAACCGGTCTGGTTGATCGGCACCATCGAGCCGTAGTATTCCACTTTCACAGGGTCCAACATGTCGGTGGTGGCCCTTCCGGCACGGATCTTCTTGAATTGATCGGAGAGCCTGTCGAGACACTTCTTCATCCCGGCGTCGCAATTCTTGATGATGATTTCGGTCGCGCTCATGCATCGTCTCCCACGTAAGTACCCACGTTCTCGCCGTTGACGGCGCGCATCAGGTTGCCCCTGTCGCGGTAATTGAAAATGTAGATCGGCATTTTGTGCTCCATGCACACGCTGAAAGCGGCCATGTCCATCACCTTGAGCTGGCGCGAGATGACATCCATGTAGCCCAAGCGCTCGTATTTCACGGCATCCTTGTGTTTTTTGGGATCCTTGTCGTAGATACCGTCCACGGTGGTGGCCTTAAAGAGCACATCCGCTTCCACCGCAAAGGCTCTGATGGCGGCCGCCGTGTCGGTGGTGAAACCGGGATTTCCCGTCCCTGCAGCAAGCAGGACAACCCGGCCCTTCTCCATGTGACGGATCACGCGGCGGCGAATGAAATTTTCGGCCACGGGACTCACGGGGATGGCGCTGGCCAATCGCGTGTCGCATCCCAGCTGTTCAAGCTTGTCTTGAAGGGCCAACCCATTGATCAGGGTGGCCATCATGCCCATGTAATCGGCCTGGGAGCGGCCAAAACCCTGTTGGGCAAAGGTGGCGCCGCGAAGGAAGTTTCCCCCGCCCATGACCACGGCCACCTGCACCCCCGAACGGGCCACATCACGGATCTGCTGGCAAATCAGCTCAAGTTCCCCGCCCTCCAGACCGGAAGCACCTGCGGAACAAAGAGACTCACCGGAGATCTTCAGCAGGATCCGCCGGTACTTGGCGGCCACGCTCAGCCCAGCTGGTAGCGAACGAAGCGGTTGACGGAAAGATTCTCGCCAATCTTCATCTGGAGCGTGTTGATCAGCTCTTGCACCGACATCTTTTCATTCTCGATATAGCCTTGCTCCAAGAGACAGTGCTCCTTGTAGAAGGCGTCGAGCTTGCCGGAGACAATTTTGTCTACGATGGGGGCGGGTTTTCCGACAACCTGGGCGGAGGCAATCTCCTGCTCCTTGGCCACGGTGGCGGCATCCACATCCTCGCGGCGGATCCAGCGGGGATTGCTGGCGGCGATGTGCATGCAGATGTCGTTGATGAGCTTCACAAAGTCGGCATTCTTGGCCACGAAATCCGTTTCGCAACCCATCTCGAGCAACACACCAATCTTGCGGTTGTGGTGGATGTAGGAACCCAAGGCCCCTTCGCTGACGTTGCGTCCCTCGCGGGCGGCTGTCTTCATCCCTTGCTTGCGGAGTGCTTCTTCGGCGCGGGCAATATCACCGCCGTTTTCCTCAAGAGCCTTCTTGCATTTCATCATCGGGAGTCCGGTCTTGTCGCGAAGCTCCCTGACCATGGTGGCGCTCACTTCAGGCATGACTGTCTCCCGGCCTCAGGCCTGTTCGAGTGCGGCTTCCATGGGCGACGGCTCGGTGCCGGTGGCCACGTCGGCCTCCTTCACCTGGGCCACATTGACGCGCTTGCCCATGCCCTTCTGGATTCCTTCGCGGATCACAGAGAGGAAAATGTGGATGGCCTTGAGGGCATCGTCGTTACCGGGCACAACAATGTCGAC
Organism: Planctomycetota bacterium; assembly: GCA_050251015.1. Classification (GTDB taxonomy): domain Bacteria; phylum Planctomycetota; class JBFWNO01; order JBFWNO01; family JBFWNO01; genus JBFWNO01. The sequence goes on along the minus strand of JBFWNO010000041.1, from coordinate 4,252 downwards.
CAAGGTGGGATCGCTGTCGGTGTCAACCAAGGCGATCGTGGGGATGCCCATGCGGCGGGCCTCGTTGAGGGCGTTCTTCTCGCGGTTGATGTCGATGAGCACCAGGGCTCCGGGCATCGACTGCATGCTGCGCACACCGTTGAGGTTGCGGAAGATCTTCTCGCGCTCGCGGTTCATCGAGGCCAGGATCTTCTTGCTGAAGTTCTGTTCCAGCTCGGGGTTGCCGAGGTTGCGCTCCAGCTCGTCAAGGCGAGACAGGCGCTTGCGCAATGTGGTGTGGTTGGTGAGCGTGCCGCCCAGCCAGCGCTCCGTGACAAAGGGCATGCCGACACTGCCGGCTTCCTGCTGGACGACGGCGGTGGCCTGACGCTTGGTGCCGACAAAGAGCACATCCTGCCCCTCAGCGACGATCATCTCAACAAAGCGCTGAGCCCGGATCAGGCCTCGCACTGTTTCCTTGAGATTGACAATGTGGATGCCATTGAGCTTGCGGTAGATGTAGGGGCGCATCTTTGGGTTCCACGAGCGCACGCGGTGCCCGAAATGGATTCCCGACGCGACCAAATCATCCATCTTCACAATTCCTGACATTGCAAACCTCTTTCTGAAACACATCAAACGCCAACAGGGCGCCCAAAGGGTTGAGGATTATAGGGGCCAAGGCCCCTTGGAATCAAGAAATTCGAAGGGCGTCGAGCGATCTGTACAATCGTGCGGTATTTGGCTCAGACATCGAAACCAAGGGCAATCTCAGCGAATTTTTAAGGAGCCCCTTGTGGGCCATGGCCGCCTTGATACCCATGGGGTTGCTTTCGCAAAAAAGAAGGGGAAAAAGCTCGGCCAACTCAAGGTTGAGCCTGCGGGCATCCTCATGCCGACCAGAGGATTGGGCCTCGATCAAAGCCAGGAAATGGCGGGGAAAAAGGTTGCTGGTTACGCTGATGGCCCCCAGGGCCCCCACGCTCATGTAGGGCACAATCAGGGGATCATCCCCGCACCAAATGGGCAGGTGGGGAGCCAAACGCGCGCTCAAGGCCAGGTCCGCTGAAGCTTCCTTGAGCCCCATCATGCCTGGAAGTTTCGCGAGCTCCCGCAAAGTGTTGATGTCCATGGACACCCCCACCCTTGAAGGGATGTTGTAAAGCATGATGGGAAGCGGCGAGGCCTCGTGCAAGGCACGGAAGTGTTCCAGCATCCCGGCCTGTGAAGGCTTGTTGTAATAAGGAGGCGCCACCAAAAGCACATCGGCCCCCCAGTCGGCCGCAGCCTTGGCCCGCTCACAGGCGACGCGGGTGTCATTGTGGGTGATCCCCACCATCACCGAGGCCGCTCCCTTGAGGCGCTCAAGACTCACCATCAGGCGCGACTTTTCATCCTCGGAAAGGGTGCTGGCTTCCCCTGTGGACCCGAACATCAGGAGGCCCCTCACCCCGGCTGAAACTTGGGTAGAGACCAGTCGTTCGAAGGCCCCTATGTCCAGTCCGCCCTTATCGTCAAAGGGTGTAACCAGGGCGGTCCAAAGGGGAATATCAGGGAATTCTCGAATCATAATGACATCATTCTACAGAGAGCCCCCCACCCTGCCCTCCCCCCAAAAGGGGGAGGGTTGATTCAACGCTTGATTTTGCGCTTCATTTCCCGCACAGCGGCCCGGAGTCCCACCACCAGGGCCCTGGCAATGAGGGCATGTCCGATATTGACCTCTCTCAGGTGAGGCACCTTCAGAATGGGTGGGAGATTCACCAGGGTGAGCCCGTGGCCAGCATGAACCTTGAGCCCCAGTCGATGGGCCTCGGCTGCAGCCTCCCTCAGTCGGGTGAGTTCCCGCCCTCGGCTTGAGGCGCGAGCCAGGGCATAGGCCCCCGTATGCAGTTCCACGGCCTGGGCCCCCAACTCCGCACAACGAGACATGATCCTGGCGTCAGGCTCGACAAAAAGGGCCGTGAAAATCCCGGCCTTCTTGAGGGATTCAATGCAGGTGGAGAGACGGCTCAGTCGCACATCGATCCCGCCTTCGGTGGTCCGCTCGGCACGCTTTTCGGGAACCAGTGTGGCCTGATCGGGCTTGAGCTTGAGGGCCACACCCAACATTTCCGAGGTCGCGGCCATCTCAAGATTCAGATCCACTTCCAACGCACGCCGGAGCCGCGGGAGGTCGGTGTCGATGATGTGGCGACGGTCCTCCCGAAGGTGCACCGTGATCTGGTCGGCACCACCGGCCTCGGCCTCCAAGGCAAGGACCACAGGATCCGGGGATTCCCCACCCCGCGCATTGCGCACCGTGGCCACATGGTCGACATTGACTCCCAATCTGATCATGGTGTCTCCAACGGAATTTTAGCCCAACGCCAATTTCACGGCCTCGGCCACCCGGCTGGCCTCGGAGCGCATGAGCCTGGGAGTGGAGGCCTCCACCATCACACGAGCCAGGTTTTCCGTACCGCTGTAACGGAGCAACAGGCGACCCTTTCCCCTGAGGTTGACCTCGGCCTCTTGTGCGGCGGAGGCCACACCGGGCACTGACTTGAAATCCCTTTTCTCCTTCACCTTGATGTTGATGAGCACCTGGGGATAACGCCTGAACCCGGGGAGGGCCTTGGCAAAGTCGAAACCATGCGGTTGGAGAGCCTCCAGCACCGCCAGCATTGTGACAATGCCATCACCCACATACCCAAAACGGCGAATCGCGACATGCCCCGAGGCTTCGGCCCCCACGGGCGCCTTGTACCGGTGCAGGGCCTCCACCACATACTTGTCCCCGACGCTGGTGCGCAGGAGTTTGATGCCCCGGGATGCCAGCCAATCTTCAAGCCCCTGATTGCTCATCACCGTGCCAACGGCGATGCGGGATCCCCTCTCGCCCTTGGTGCGGGCCCGGGCGGCCAGAAGGGCGAGGATCTCGTCACCGTCATGGAGCACACCCTTGGCATCGAGCACAAGGCAGCGGTCGGCATCGCCATCAAAGGCAAACCCGAGCCGGCACCGGCCCGCACGCACCGTGCGTTTGAGGAGCGAAAGGTGCAGGGAACCACAATTTCTGTTGATATTGCGGCCATCGGGTTTGACACCCACAGCCCTCATCCGGGCTCCAAGACTCTTGAGCGCCATCGGGCCCAGCTCAGAGGCCGCGCCGTGGGCACAATCCAAGGCCACGGGAAGACCCTTAAGTTTGAGGCTCTTGAAAGACTTCAGGATCCGCTTGAGATCATCCGTCACAGACTTTGCACACGAGGGGCGCATCCCTCGGGGTCCTGTCGGCGGCTGTCCGTGACGTGCTTGCGACGACGCTCCGCTCCGCCACGGACTCCTGCCGCCGCCACCCCTCGTTTCAACGTCCTCGTGTCCATCCATGGATAAGGCACACTCCAATGTCTGTTCCAATGCCTCAGAAGCCTTCCTCCCATCGGGCGCCAGCACCTTGATGCCGTTATCGACCCAGGGATTGTGCGAGGCCGACACGACGGCGCCCAGCCCCTTCCCGAGGCGGGCCGTGATCCTTGCCACAAAGGGCGTGGGACAGATGCCCAGATCGATCACGCGACGCCCGGAAGCCTCGACACCTTCGCGCAGGGCCGAAAAAATCCAGGCTCCACTTTCACGCGTGTCACGCCCCACCACCACCGGACCCTTCGAGGCCTTGCCCATCGCCCGGCCCAGCACCCGGACTCCGTGCGGATCCAGAGGGAATGTGCCAGCCCGGCCTCTCACTCCATCTGTCCCGAAATGTTTCATTTTTCCACGCGAAGCTTGGTTGTCTTGGGAGTCACCGACACACGGACTTCCCGAAGAAGGTCCGAGCGCACGAGGAGTGGGCGTGAAGGCGGCTGGCCCTCGGTTTCGGGAAGCCCCCTGACGTCGACATACACCACAAATTGGTCGGGGGTCAGATCCTTGAGGGCCGTCCCATCCCTGAGCCGTGGCGGACCCGAGATGACAAGGTTGGCCTGCTTGGTCTCCAGCGTGACTTCACCATCGTCCTCGGGCTGCCGCAGCAGGGACACGGGGATCCCGGTCAGGGCATGCTCCACTTCCTCATCCCCCACCTCCACCACCAGTTCCACTGTGGGGGGTGTGACTGTGACTTCCACCTCAAGGGGCCCGTCCTCGATATGAGAGACCATGCGGGCCACGATGCGGTTTTGAAGCTTGGAACTGATCTCTTCCATGACGAATTCCGTGGGAATGCTGCTGAGTTTGTCCAACAAGTGTCGGGGCCCCCTGACCTGCACACTCTGGGGCAGGGGGTAGCGGA
>JBFWNO010000040.1:0-21167 GCA_050251015.1 Planctomycetota bacterium | reverse complement strand
GTGCCGACCTTTCTGGGAGCCCATGAGGTCCCCAGGGAATACAAGGGCAAAAAATCCCAATTCGTCCGGGATCTGGTGATCGACTGGATTCCGGAAGTGGCCAAGCGAGGCCTGGCTGAATTCTGCGATGTGTTCTGCGACCAGGGAGTGTTCACCTCCAAGGACAGTGCCATCATTCTTTATGTGGCCAGGGAACATGGGCTCAAACCCAAGATCCACAGTGATGAATTCAAAGCCATTGGGGGAACCGAGTTGGCCGCCCAGATCGGGGCCCATAGCGCCGATCACCTGGCAGCCATCACAGCCAAGGGCATCAAGGCTCTCAAGGGTTCCTCCACCGTGGCCACCCTCCTGCCCGCCACCTGCCTCACATTGGATTTTGAGCGCTGGCCCCCTGCCCGTGAATTGATCGCAGAAGGGATCCCAGTGGCCTTGGCCACCGATTGCAATCCAGGCTCCAGCATGACAGAGAGTCTTCCCTTAGTGATGTCCTTGGCCTGCAACAGAATGAGGATGACCCCCCAGGAAACGCTCAGCGCTGTCACCTTGAACGGTGCCGCAGCCTTGGATAGGGCCCACCTCTGCGGATCATTACAAATAGATAAATTTGCTGATATTTCCTTTTGGAATGCCACTTGTCTTGAAGAAATCCCCTATCACATGAATGGCAACCTTTGTGTTGGTACCATCATTGGGGGCGACGAATGGATCCAAAGTTCGATGAACCTCTCGCCATATCAATGACTCCCTGATAACATATTTTCAGCAGGAGAGCACTATGAGCGCAAATTATGAACGTTTGAAGCAGCTTACAGAGTCCGCAGCCGAGGACATTGCCAAGGCCGAGGGTGGCAACAAGGCCGCGACCACGCGTGTCCGCAAGCACATGCAGGACATCAAGAAGTGCTGCCAGGACATTCGTGAAGAGATGATGACTCTCCGCGACAAGGCCTGATTCAAGGTTTGACACAACATTTGAAGGTGGGGTGAAAGCCCCGCCTTTTTTTTTCCATGAATCCCGTCATCGTCTGCAGGGGCCTCGGCAAAAGCTACACAACCTACGAGCGAGAACCGGGGCTTCTGGGTTCACTGAAATCCCTGATAGCCCGTCGATCACGCCGCAAGCCGGCCTTGGTGGGGCTGAATCTGGAGGTCCACAAGGGCGAGATTGTGGGCCTGTTGGGTGCCAACGGGGCCGGCAAGACCACGCTGATGAAAATGCTCTCCGGGATCATGCCCCCCGATGAAGGCCAGATCGAGGTTCTCGGTGAGTCTCCAGCAGCCCGCCGAAGCGAATTCAAGAAACGCATCACCATGGCCATGGGCCAGAAGAACCAGGTCTGGTGGGACCTCCCGGGCCGGGATTCCCTGGAATTGCTCAGGGCCTACTACGAGATCCCCCGCCAAGCCTACGAAGAGCGCCTCCGTGAACTGACCGAGTTGTTGGAAGTGGGATCCCTCCTCAACACCCAAGTGCGCCGGCTGTCACTGGGCGAGAGAATGAAAATCGAGATCATGGCCTGCCTTCTCCATCAGCCGGAGTTGATCCTGCTGGACGAACCCACCATCGGCCTGGACGTGGGTGCCCAGGAACGTCTGCGCGGATTCATACGCTCCTACCATGAACGCTACCGACCCACCATCCTGGTGACCAGTCATTACATGGCCGACATCGTATCGCTGTGCCCGCGCGTCCTTCTCCTGATGGAAGGCCAACTCAAATATGACGGCGACCGGGAGAGACTGGCCCAGGTGTTCGGCCAGAAAAAGCGACTCCAGCTTTTCATGCATCCGGGCTCCCCCCGTGTCGACAGGCATCACCCCCTCCTGGCCGCCCTCGAACCCCGATGGAAGTCGGATCATGAGGTTGAACTCGACATCCCCCGTGACGAGCTCAGTGCAAGAACAGCCGAGATTCTCACCAGTCTGCCGGTCAGGGACTTCTCCACCACCGAGATCCCGTTTGAGGCTGTGCTGGAACGCGTGCTCAAGGATCCCACCATCCTGAGACGGTTGGCCCCATGAACAAATACTGGCTTTCCGTGAGGCTGGAAATCAGCCGGGTCATGGAATACCGGTGGAACTTCCTCCTGAGGCTGGGAGTGAACTCTCTCATCCCGCTGACAATCAAGATCTACCTTTTCAACGCCTTTTTCACGCTGACAGGCAAACTGACGGCCGGGGGTTACGACAAGGACAGTATGCTGGCCTACCAGCTATGGGGTGCCGTGGTCATCACCCTGGTGGAGATCCGCTCCACGGTCGAGAATGTCTCCGCCGACATCCGTCTGGGGCGCATCACACGATACCTCCTGTATCCCATCTCCATGTTTGAGGTCACCTCCTGCCAATGGGTGGGATCCCTGCTGGTCCAAACACTGTGCGCCGTGGTCGCCATCCCCGTGATCGTGATGATCTGGCCGGAATTTCCCCTTCATTGGGAAACCCCCGCCTTCTGGCTGGGCCTTGGCTATGCCCTCCTGGGGAGCCTGTTTTGGTTTCTCATCCACTTCACCATCGGCCTGACAAGCTTTTGGCTCGATGAGATATGGACCCTGTTCGTGATGTTCCAGTTCACGGCCCGCTTCGCCAGCGGCAACCCCTTTCCCCTGACATGGTTTCCTCCCTGGTTCCAGGATCTCAGTCCCTTTCTGCCCACCCACTGGATGTTTTTCGCCCCTGTCCAACTCCTGGCATCCGGAACAATGCAGACCGCAGATCTGGCAGGCCTCCTGATCATGCCCTTGTGGTGCCTCGGCCTTGTCATCGTGCACCGCAAGATCTGGAACCGTGGAGTCCGGATGTACAGCGCATCGGGAATGTGATGGCCACTCTCCTCCATTATCTAAGGGTCTACAGGCAATTCCTGGGCAACAGTGTGGCCATGGACATGAGTTTCAGGGTCAACTTCATGCTCATTTTCCTGGTGGAAGTGATTTGGCTCCTGGTACTGGTGGCCGGCAACGAAGTGATCTTCAGCCACACAGCGACCTTTGGACCCTGGTCGAAACAGGAGTACCTGATGTTTGCCATCCTGGTGGCCCTCAATGACCAGGTTTTTGTTTCGTTCTTTGCCCCCAATTTCTGGGGACTGAGCGAGACCCTGCGGGAGGGCACTATGGATTTCATCCTCCTGAAGCCCCTCAATGCAATGTTCATTGTCTTTTCAAGAATCCAAAGGGTCTCCAGCATGGTGGCCGCCTCGTTATCCCTCGTGTGGCTGGTGATGGTGGCCCATGACATGGAAACCCCCTGGGACTTCTCGCGTTGGGTAAGCCTGGGTGTCTTGTTCGTCCTGGGGATGTGCCTGCGGCTCGGGATCGAGATCATTGTCGGCTCCTTCATGTTCATCACTATTGAGGGGGAAGCCGTGAATGTCTTCCGCCTCAATCTTCAGCTGTTCGCCAAAAACCCCGATTTCATCTACGGCACGGGGGCCCGCTTCCTGCTCACACGCATCGTGCCCCTGTGCCTGGTCACCACGGCTCCCATCCAATGGATCACCTCGGGGGAACCCTGGTGGACCTCGGCCTTTTGGCTAGGCGGCCTGTGCCTGCCGGTCTGGCTGGTGGCCATCCTGGCCTGGAGAACCGGACTGTCGCGCTATGAAAGCGCCAGCTCCTGATGGATGGCTACCCCATCCTTGAACTGGCTCCCCCTTCGATCCCGACATGGATCGAGGGCATCCTCCATGATGGGCCCACCGGCGATGTTTATGCGAGCCGCCATGGTGCCCTGGAACAGGCGCGGCACGTGTTTTTGGGCGGGAATGAGTTGCCCGAACGTTTTGCCGGCAAAAGCCCCTTCGTTCTAGGCGAGCTGGGATTCGGAACGGGTCTCAATTTTTTGGCGACGTGGCATTTGTGGAACAAATGGCGTTCAGATTGGGCGCAGCATGCTGCGCCCCTACATCCAAATCAACAACGCCTGATTTACATCTCGATCGAACATAACCCCCTTCCTCCCGAAGTGATCCTCGCGGCAGCCAAAAAACATCCAGAGCTCCTTCCCCTGGCTCAACGCCTCGTGTCTCGCCTGCCCCCCCGCCTGCCCGGCTTTCACCAAATCCTCTGGGAGGCCGATGGCGTGGAACTCATCCTCATCCAAGGCGATGCCGGCATGGCGCTCAAGCGTCTTGAGGCCCGGGTTGATGCCTGGTTCCTGGATGGCTTCGCCCCCACCAAAAACCCTGGCATGTGGTCGGCGGAAATCCTCCGTCAAGTGGGAAACCACACGGCGCCAGGCGGAACCTTCGCCACCTGGTGTGTAGCCGGGGCAGTGCGCCGTGGCCTTGAGGAGGCGGGATTCGCAGTGGAAAAACGTGAAGGGTTTGCGCAGAAAAAGGAAATGCTCGTTGGAATGAGGGGAGAGAGGGGAGTGTCTCCCGCAGTGGCGAATCACGTGGAAGCCACAAGGGAGATACTCCCCTCTCTCCAAAGCAGAACCCCGATGAAATTCACTGCTGTCGTTGTGGGCGCTGGCCTCGCCGGTTGCTGTGTAGCCCGGGCCTTGGCCCGGCGGGGTGCCCAGGTGACCGTGATTGAATCGGCACCTGAACCGGCGAGGGGAGCCAGCGGCAACCCCGCCGGCATCCTCCTCCCCAACGCCACCAAGATCCCCACCCCCCTCTCGGCCCTCACCGAGGCAGGATTCCTGCGCACTCTCGACCTGATCGATGATCTCGCCGAAAACAGCGATCCCGTTCCCCACCGCCTGGACGGAGCCCTCAAGCTGGCCCCCTCGGAGGATCTCACTATCCGTCTCAAGGGACGCCTGGAAAACGCGGCTCCAACCTCATTCACCCGCTGGGTGGAAACTGACGAATCGTATGACATCGTGGGCACTCCCACCGCTTGGGGAGGCCTGTATTACCCTCGTGGCGGCTGGATTGCTCCACGAGAGCTATGCATTGCTCTCCTCAACCATTCAGGAATCACCCTGAAAACATCCACCACCCTGATCCGTGCCCACCACATAGATGGTGCATGGACTCTAGGCACCGCCGATCAATACGCGATCACAGCCGATGCACTCGTCCTGACCACCGGGGCCCACCCCTTCGAGCCCCTGCCCCTCGCGGGCCTGACCCCCGTCCGAGGACAGATCCTCAGCATCCCTTCTCAACAAATTCATATGGGTTACAGGGTGGTGAGCTACGGGGGCTATGTGATTCCTGATGTCGGAGGGAGCCACATGGTCGGCACGACCTACGACAAGAATGACACCGATATCTCCTTCAGGTCAGACCAGGTTGCACCCATCCTCGAGGAGATGAAGGCGGCCCTCCCCCACGTGGAACTCCCTGATGCCAAGCTAATTTCAGGCCGCGCAGGTCTCCGGGCCTTCAGCCGGGATCACCAGCCACTCGCCGGTCAGGGCCCCCACGGAGCCTGGGTGCTCAACGGGCTCTCCTCACGCGGACTCACACTGGCACCTCTGCTCGGGGAGTTTCTCGCGGCCCGGATCATGGGTGAACCATGCCCCTTGGAAATTCCCCTGGCGACTATGATGGACCCTGGAAGGAAGACCCTAAAGACAAAATGAGAGGCATTCCCCGGGAAAGAATCAGTGCCGAATGCTACAGTGTCGTGCTGGTCTTGATGTTTCTGGCGACTTGGGTGCTTGGGGACCTGTACGGCATCGATTTACTTTCTCCACTATGCTTTCATGGCCAAAGCGTTGTTTCCCAAGGCGAGTGGTGGCGCCTCTTCACCGGCGCCTTGCTGCATGCCAACGTGGTGCATATCCTTTTCAACCTGATGGGACTTCGCGATGTGTTGCCGGCAGTGGTGCGGCTTTTTGGTGAGTGGAGAGCCCAAGTCATTTTATGGATGGCCGTCGTCGGCGGGGCCGTGGCGGCAGGCATGATGGACCCCGACCAGCCTGGCGTCGGCATTTCGGGTGGCCTCTTCGGACTGATCGGGGCCTATTGGGTTGCTTGGAAAACTTTCAGCGACATCTCAGGGAACCCGGTGGCGGCCATGCGGGCTTCCAGCGTGGGCTCCATGGTCATCATGAATTTCGCCCTCGGGTTGATGATCCCGCAAGTCAGCAATGCCGCGCATTTCGGCGGTTTGGTGGTCGGCTGGTGCCTGGGAAAATTCTGGGTCTTACGCCTTTTGGGGCTGAGAACCTAACTCACCACCCCAGCACGTAGCCGAAGATCAGCGGCGCCACGATGGTGGCATCGCTTTCAATCACGTACTTGGGAGTGCCGATATCCAGCTTGCCCCAGGTGATCTTCTCGTTGGGCACGGCCCCCGAATAAGAACCGTAGCTGGTGGTGCTGTCGCTGATTTGGCAGAAGTATTCCCACAAAGGGGCATCCTCCTCCAGATCCTGGTGGATGAGGGGAACGACACAGATGGGGAAATCCCCGGCGATGCCGCCGCCAATCTGGAAGAAGCCCAGTGGCGTGTTCTTGGTGGTCTTCTTGTAATAACTCACCAGCTCGCCCATGTACTCTGTGCCACTCTTGACCAGGGAGTAGCTCTTGATCTTCTTGCGGATCACATAGGACACAAAGTGGTTCCCGAGGGTGCTGTCTTCCCACCCCGGAACGAAGATGGGTAGGTTCTTCTGGGAGGCAGCCATGAGCCAGCTGTCCTTGGGGTCGAAGTCGAGCTGGAGGACGTTCTTCCGGAGAAGGTCGTACATGAACTCGTGGGGGAATTTGCGCTCCCCCTTCTTGTCGGCATCCTGCCACACCTTCAGGAGGTGCCGGCTGACGCGGCGCATGGCCTCCTCTTCGGGAATGCAGGTATCGGTGACGCGGTTGAAGCCCTTCTCAAGGAGCTTCATCTCGTCCTTGGGTGTGAGGTCACGGTAATTGGGGATGCGCTTGTAGTGGGTGTGAGCCACAAGGTTGAACACATCCTCCTCAAGGTTGGCCCCGGTGCAGACGATGGCGTGCACCTTGTCTTGGCGGATCATCTCGGCCAGGGAGCGGCCCAGTTCGGCGGTGCTCATTGCTCCCGCGAGGGTCACCATCATCTTGTGACCCTTCTTGAGATGCTTCACGTACCCATCGGCCGCATCCTTGAGGGCGGCGGCATTGAAGTGGCGGTAGTGGGTGTTGATGAATTGGGTGATGGGGCCCATATGCACTCCTAGGTCGTCTGGCTCGGGGGCCTGTCACCGGTCGCCCAAGACGTGCTCGCTGACGCTGCGCTCCGCCTTGGGCACCCACCGGTGCCACCCCTCGCTCTAGGGTCAACAATATACAGGTACCCATCCAAAAAAAAAGGCGCCGATTAGGGCGCCTCGGAATTTGGTAGCGGGGGTTGGATTTGAACCAACGACCTTTGGGTTATGAGCCCAACGAGCTGCCAGGCTGCTCCACCCCGCGGTTTGGGATGGGGATTGTAGGCGCGATCAGTTGGATTTGCAAGATCCGGGACCCCGCGGATCTCCGCAGGTTCCGCAGGAACCGGGGCTTGGCGAAGGGGAAGACCCACCCGATGGGGAAGCAAATACCGAAAGCTTTTTCTCCAGCTTGGTGGCCTGGCACTTCGGACAGGCAGGCTTTTCAAGTCCCATATCGAGAAACTCGAAGTTGTGGTGACATTTCAGGCATTCAAAATCGAATAATGGCATGGGGACTTACTATATCATTCTGTGGTGAAAAAAAGATTCCTGACACCCGAGGCCCTGTGGGGCATCCCCCGCGTCGGCACCCCCGTGGCCTCACCCGACGGCCTGGCGGTGGCTGTGGGTGTGACCACCCATGACAACCCCAAGGGAGAACCGCGCACCCGCACCTGGCTGATCACCGGCGGGAAAGCCCATCCACTGACACGTCCCGATGAAGACGCCTCGCCCGCTGCCTTCAGCTCTGACGGCCGTACGTTGGCCTTGGTCAGGCAGGTGCCCAAGGAAGGTAAGGACAAGGGTCGTCTTTCACAGGTGGCCCTGCTCAATCTCAGAGGCGGAGAGGCCCCCACCCTCACCCACATGCCTCTCGGGGCCCACCATCCCAGGTTCTTGCCCGATGGATCGCTCATCTTCAGCGCCCCTCTGCTGGCGGAAGCGCCCACGATGGATGGCACACGGAACCTCCTGGCTGAGCGCAATGGGCAAACCCAGCCCATCAGTACCGAGAGCCGACTTTACCGCTTCTGGGATCATTGGATCGCAGGCGGCAAGGTCATCCACCTCTTCCGCATGCCCGCCACGGGAGGAGTGCCCACTGACCTGATTCCCCGATTTCACCGCTGCCTGGAATACATGAGCGCGGCTGCCGAGTACGAAATCTCACCGGATGGACGCTACGTGGCGTTCAACGCACCCAAGGACACCCCTCCCTTCAAGGAACACAGGGGTGGGGTCTGGATCTTGGATCTGGCCAAGAAGGGCGCGACTCCCAAGCTTGTCACCAAGGGCCAGGGTTGGTCCTGCAGTGGCGGGGTGTTTTCGCCCAATGGCCGTCATTTGGTCTACGGCATGCAGGTGCGCCCCCATTTCTATGCAGACCGTGTCAGACTCATGGCGTGTGAGCTCCGCACAGGTCGTCACAAGGAATTGACCCGGGATTTCGACCGCTCACCCTCCCAATGGTTTTTCGATGCCCACGGCAGGCTTGTGATCAGCGCCGAGGACGAAGCCCGCCACTCCCTGTGGACCCTCGATGTGGGCCAAGCGCTCAGGAACCCCCTGGTGCCCCGCAAGACCGTGACACTAGGGAACATCGGCCCGTTGTCTTCCGGTGGCCGCCGCTTATTTGCCAGTGTGGATTCACTATCCTCACCACCTGAGGTCTGGGCCTTTGACGGGCGCACCCACAAGCCCAGGGCTATCTCGTCTTTCACACAGGAGGCCCTCCGCCACTTGGCGCTGGGTTCCGTAAGCTCGATCTGGTACCGCGGGGCCGACAGCGATAAGGTGCGCATGTTCCTTGTCAGCCCTCCAGGCGTGAGGACCCGGGGTCCTCGGCCCCTTGTCCACTTCATTCATGGCGGACCCCACGGCATTTTTGGCGACCAATGGCACTGGCGCTGGAATCCCCATGTCATTGCGGCCCGTGGTCATCGCGTAGCCCTGGTGAATTTCCATGGCTCCAGTTCCTTCGGCAACGACTTCTGCGCCAGCATCCTCGGGCAGTGGGGCGCGAAACCCTTCGAAGACATTGAAAAAGCCTCCGACCTTCTGGTGGCAAGGGGCCTGGCCCATCCCCGCCGCATGGCCGTGGCAGGCGGCTCCTATGGAGGCTATCTCACCAGTTGGATCTGCTCCCAGACAAACCGCTACCGCTGTGCCGTGACCCACGCCGGCGTCAATGACCTGCAAAGCCAATTCGCCACGGATGTGGCCTGGGGTCGCCCGGCATCCTTCGGTGGCGATGTCTGGAGAAACATCGAGGGCCTTGATCGCTTCAACCCCATGAGGTTTGCCTCAGCCTTCAAGACGCCGATGCTGATCTCCCACGGGGAAAGGGACTACAGGGTCCCCTACACCCTTGGGCTACAGCTCTACAACGTCCTCAAGGCCAAGGCTGTGCCCGCCCGCCTTTTGGTGTACCCGGATGAAAACCACTGGATCCTGAAGCGATCCAACAGCCTCCACTGGTTCGGGGAGTTTCTCGGTTGGATCGACCGCTGGCTTAAATAGCCGTCAGTTCAAGGCAGCGGGCGATGAATCGGTAGCCATGAACCGCTCCCACAGGGTCGGGTCTCCTGAAAGAATGGAGGGAACCGGGGCCTCTTTCACGATCCAGGATCCTTCCCCCACCTCCATGTCGAGCTGACCGGCGGACCATCCAGCATAGCCCGAGATGAACTGGCAGGGAACTTCCCGCCCGTCGAACACCCAGTGATCCAGGAGTTCAGTCTCGGCACCAAGAAACAGACCCGGCGCAATCTCCAAGCCACCAAGAGCCACCGAACCGTCATGGATGGCAAAAAGGGCCTCAGGCTGAACTGGGCCGCCCCACAGCAGAGTCCTGGCCTTCAGGGGTTCGGGGCAGAGCTGGCCCAGGGCCTGCTCCAGGGTGTGGGCAGTGCGTCGATTGATGATGAGCCCAAAACTCCCGTCCTTGTCATGGGCCGCCAACAGGACAACAGCTTGGTGGAAATGGGGATCCAGAAGAAGGGGGGAGGCGACCAAGAGGCGACCCTTGGCGGGTTCCATCAGGTTCCAGCCTGCTTGTGCAGGTGCCGCACGCTTTTCATGACCTCATCGGAGGTGTAAGCCTTGTCGTTTTTGAGGTAGAGGAACACAGCATGCTCGTCCTTGGAATCAAGGATCACCACATCCTTGTGGGGCCTGCCAAAACCCTTGTCGCAGGGTTCATGCCCGACCACGATGCAACGGGCCTGGACCTTCTCCTTGAAGGTCGACACGATGGCATCGGAATAGTCCCGGCCCCAGGTGAGGTCCTCGATGATGTGCTCCTTGAATTGCTCCTGGGACTTGGCCAGCGTGGCCACCTTGGACCCCCCCCTCTCGAACAGGGAAAGGGAAAACTCGTGGATCCTCTTGGCCGGAATGCTGTGGCTCATCCACACGCCCCCGCGGTGGCGCACACCCACAAGCTGGGTGCGCATGAAGCGGAGCACCGCAGCCTTGATCTCAGAAACCTTTTTCCCGAACTTCTTGTTGTCGCTGTCGTCGCCAAAGATCAGGGGGATTTTTTGGCCATTCTTCATGATGCCCTTACCCTGAATCTCGCTGAGTTCATGATTGCCGATCACGATGTGCACGTTGTTGGGATACTCGCACTTGAGCTCTGCCAGGTCGATGAGGATCTCCCAACTGTTGTCGGGCATCATGGCGCTTCGATAGATGTTGTGGATCAGCTCATGGACGATGAGGTGCCGCTCAGGATGGGTGTCCAGCGCCGCCACCTGAACAATGCGGTCGTAATTCTCGAGGTTTCCATGGATATCACCAGAGATGATAGTGTCGCCAGTTTTAGGGAGAATCAGCAGGTCACCATTCCGGTGGATATCCTTGAGGTTGGCTTCCGCAGCCTCCTCAAACAAATCGATGTACTTATCCTTGCCCAGTCCGAACATAGAGGGTCACTCCTCCTCGGAGGAATCCGCCGCTACGTCGGAAACCGTGAACCGCGCGGTGGATTCATTGAGGCCGAACGTGATTTCATCGCCTGTGACCAGCTCAACCTTGCCTTCGATGCGCTTCTTGTTCACGAAGGTGCCGTTGGCACTTTGCAGGTCCTCAAGTTCGAAACCCTTGTCGGTCTTGCGCAGAATACAATGCTTCTTCGAGATTGTCTGGGCGCTATTCTCGAAACTGATGTCGTTCTCATCGGGAAGATGGCGACCCACCAGGAACTCGTCACCCGCATCGATCAAGGTCCAGCGTTCACCAAGCTTCTTGCCGGCGATGATCCAGATTTCGCCCTCGAGGTTTTCCACGGGCTTGCCAGCAAACGGATTGGACTTTTTCTTGAAAAACATCAGGATATCCTTTGGCGGGTAGCGAGCAATCTTCCGGATCCTCCTGCCTCAAGCACCTGGACCTTGTCGGCGCTGACCTTCACGGCATACTCGGCACTCTCGGTTTTTGGCAGGGTGATGGTGATGGAAGAGGGATCCGAACAACCACACGACGTTCCGTTCCGCGACGGGGATAACGGGCGCGATTCATCCAAACGGATGCCGTGGGCCAAGGCCATATCCCTTGCCGCCGGGGTGATCAGGGTGCCGGATGGGACCTGGAGGGCCCCCCCCCGCTTGAGGCGACGGATGTCGGCTTCTGTCAGAAGTTTGGGCATAGGTTGAAGTCTATTCCAAGGGTGGCAGGCTCTTCAAGGGCAAGCGCCTGTGGCAAAGGTCGGCCACCTCCGGGGCAGGGGCCGGGATGATCCTCCATTCACAGGGTGACAATTCCCCCTGGAGAGCAGCCATCGCCGATTCGACTTGGCTGACCTCACCTGTGAAGGTCACGGTCCCCTTCCCACCCTGATGGACCCCAAGGCGGATGTCGATAAGCCTGACCCTGCCTGTCTTGATAAGCCGGTCGGAGGCTTGCAGGGCCCTCAGGGCCTCATTGAACTCTGCCACGCCCAAGGCCTCCATCGCCACGGAACGGGGACTCTCGATGGCCTCTAGCATCTCACGTTCAGGCCTGGCCTCCATCCAAAAAGCCGTGAGGGCATGGGCCAATTCCTGGCGGGCTACGGAAACAGCGCTGGAAATGTCCGTCACCGACCCCGTGAACAACAGAAGGAATTCCCCCCCCGAGATCGGTGTGGCCAATCTCACGGTGATCTTGGCTGATTTCACGGCGGCGTCCAGGGCACTGTATCCTCGGGCAATTGAAGAACTTTGAAGGAAACCCAGGGCTTCACTCATGGGCCGACCTTCCTGCCACGTTGGCAAGGGCCGATTCCGCGGCACGGGCCGCGCTTTGAATGGAGCTGTCGTCGCCCGCCATATAAAGACGCCCGAAGGCCCCGAAGGGACGCACCTCGACCAGCGTCACTGGCGAGGCCTTTTCGGCCTCGTTGGCCGCCAGCACCGCATAGGCGGCCGGAAACACCTCGAGAATGTAGAGCGTCTGACCGCCAAGGATCATGGAGCCTGAACGGTTGCGATTGATGAGCATGGCCTGATGGGGATCGATGTGCGAGATGATCTGGCTGGCCTGGATCTTGGGGACCATCCTGTCCTCCCTGCGAAGTCCAAGATGGGCCAGGATTCTGCGCGAAGCTTCCTGCACCTCGGCCTGGCTGTCTGAATGGACTTCCAGGAGCCCGTAGGCCCTCTCCACCACCTGGACGGCTGGACGCACCTGGGTGCCTTTGAGGGCCACATCGGTCAGCCGGTTGATTTCGATACCCGGTGCGATCTCCACCCATAACGAAGCCTGCCCGGCCACAGGGAGATAACCTTTGGCCGTGCTCGCCACGTAGGATGCCAGTTGGGCTTGGAGCCTGTCCAGCAGAACCTCGGCCCGCAGATCCACACCCAGGGACACGGAAACTCAGGATCAGACTGCCGCGCCGTGGGGCAGGGTGGGGAGGATGGATTCGAGGTCACCATGAGGCCTGGGAATCACGTGAACACTCACGAGCTCCCCGACTTTTTCAGCCGCGGCCGCACCGGCATCCGTTGCCGCTTTCACTGCACCGACATCACCACGCACGATGACGGTCACAAAACCGCCACCCACGTTTTCCTTACCGCTCAGGGTCACCTTGGCGGCCTTCACCATGGCGTCTGCCGCCTCGATGGCCCCCACAAGTCCCTTGGTTTCAATCAGGCCCAGTGCTTTACCTTGTTCCATTTCAGGATGTCCTTTCCTCTCCGATCACGATCCGCACCCGAGGGTCGAGGGCCTCGGGGATTTCAGGCCCCTGTCCTCGCCTCCAGGCCACCCGCCTCAGATTGATCAGATGGCGGGGCCCAATATTGTCGCTTGATATGTTCGATCCCATGCTACCACAGCCCAGGGTGAGCGACGGCTCCAAGTGGGTGGAGACTCCCACGGCACCCTTGGATGTGGGTCCGTTCACAATGACGCGCGAAACGGGTTTTTCAAGGGCAAAAGCCTCAATCACGACCTGATCGTTGGCATGGATGCCAAGCGTATGGCCCAAGCCTCCAAACTCCAAAAGTCGGATGGAAAGCTGACAGCCTTCCTGCCAGGAACCCACCTCGTACCATGCCAAGACAGGGCAGAGCTTCTCGAATGAAAAAGGATGATCGGGACCCACTCCTGTTTCCCTGGCCAAGAGAAGGTTGGTACGGGGTGGAATGCGGATCCCAGCCAGAGCCGCCAGCTTGTCGGGGCTTTGGCCTACGATGGCCGGATTGATGCCCTGACCTTTGAGGATAGCTCGCCCCATCTTCCTGGCATCCTCCCCCTCCAGCATGTGGGCACCCGCTGCTTGCAAGGATTGGAGCATGCCTGCAGCCACGCTACGGTGAACCACCAGGGCCTGTTCGCTGGAGCAGAGAGTTCCCCAGTCGAAAGTTTGGCTTTCCACCAAATCTGCCGCCGCCTGATCAAGGTGTGCCGAGGAATCAATATAGACAGGCACGTTGCCGGGTCCCACCCCATAGGCTGGCTTGCCGCTGGAATAGGCCGCCTTCACAAGCCCGGAACCCCCCGTGGCCAGGATCAGGTTCACTCCCTCATGGGTCATGAGTCGCTGAGTGTCTTCCAACGTGGGATTCTCGAGGCAAAGAAACAAGCCTTCTGGGGCCCCGGCTCTTTCAGCCGCCTCACGCAGAATCCTGATGCTCTCGCGGATACAGGCCTGGCTTCTAGGGTGTGGCGAAGCCACCACGGCGTTTCGGGTCTTCGCCGCAATCAACACCTTGAAGAGGGCCGTGCTGGTGGGGTTGGTGCAGGGAATCACAGCCGCCACGACACCCACAGGTGAGGCCACCTCGAAAATCCCCCGTTCCCAATCCCGGTGAACCACATCACAGGTGGGCAGGCCCCTCATGCTGTTCCAGAGGTCACGCGTGGCGAACATGTTCTTGAGTTCCTTGGAGTCGGCACGCCCCATCTGTGTTTCCCTCACTGCCATTTCAGCGAGGGCCCGGCTGGCTTTGGCTCCGGCATCGACCATGGCGTGGGTGATCCTGTCCACCTCACTTTGGGTGAATCGGGCATAGATCTTCTGGGCCGCCTTGGCCCTTTGAACCATGGCATCGAGATTCACGGCGAGTTTCTGGCGAGCTCTTCAAAGGCCGCCACCAGCTCATCCTTCTGGGCAGCCGAGATGGCCCTGCCGGAAAGGGGGAAGGCTGGAAGTGAACGGGCCAAACGGCGAAGTTCGGCGACACTGAGGGTCCTAAGCGCAGCCAGGTCGGTGGGCGAAATCACGGGCGCGGGAGCCTTGGGCGCTAAGGATGGACTGGAACCCACGCGCGTCCTGGGGAGGATGGGCAGGATGTCGACATAGGGCATGGGTATCACGTGCTGGCTGACCAGCTCGCCCACCTTGGCGGCGGCCTGGGCCCCCGCGCTGACCGCCGATTTCACGGCCCCCACATCGCCCTCAACCAGCACCGACATCAGTCCTGCATCGGCCTTGTGCCGGCCCTTGAGCTCGACACGGGCGGCCTTGCACATGGCATCCGCCGCCTCCAGGGCCGCCACAAGACCACGCGTCTCGATCAAGCCGACCGCCCTTTCATACCCGGGCTGTGTCATGAGGCGTTCTCCAGCGCTTCCACACTTTTCCATTCCTCGGGGCTCAGCTCCGAAGGACGCGGCAGCATCCCCAATTCGGAAAGAAAGGTTGGCAACAGGGTATCGGTGACTTCTCCCCAGGACAGACTGCGCCCCAGAATCTCCTCCAGCCCTGTCCCACCCATGAGGGGCTGGCCTCTAAGGGGAAGCGAGCCGTGCAGGAGGACACGCCCCTGACTGCGACGCTGGGCACTGCCCAGGATCTTGCGCCCATCGGACAGCACAAGATCCAGGGGATCTCCCTTGGTGAAACACCAAGGAGACCCTCCACGCCCCTCACGCAACCCCTTGCGGAATCGTGTGGCCACACCGAAAGACTTGAGGGCCTTCATCCAAGCCTTGTGCACCCTCTCGTAGAGCTCCAACTTGTCGCTAAGCAGATCGGCGGAGTCGGGTCCGGTGAGGCTGTAGGTGATCTCGTGGTCGTGAGCGATGGCTCCCCCGCCGGTGACACGTCGGACAACATTCCATCCCGGCGGCACCTCGATATCGGCGGGCTTCTGGAAATAACCCAGGCTGAGCGTGGGGTCCGCCCAAGAATAGAGTCTCAGGCAGGGCCCGCCGGACGACGAGAACAGGGCCTCGTCAACGGCCATGTTGCGCCGCGAGCCGAAACGCTCATGTCGAAGGAGGCGCCAGGCCTCCTTCGGCCGGTCAGTGCGAGGACTCCTCCTCGACGACCTTGGCGTAATCCTTGTCGCTGAGCAACTCATCAAGCTCCCCCGGGTCGGACATCTTCACCTTGATCAGCCAGCTTCCCCAGGCATCCTTGCTCAGGACTTCCGGATGCTCAGCCACTTCCTTGTTCACTTCAGCCACCGTCCCGCTCACAGGGGCGTTGAGGTCACTGACGGCCTTGACGCTCTCGATCTCACCAAATCCCTTCGAGGCGGTCAGCACCTTCCCCACCTTCGGCAGGTCAATAAAAACGAGGTCACTGAGCTGTTTGACGGCAAAATCCGTGATGCCCACAAAGGCCATATCGCCCTCGACGCGCACCCACTCGTGACTGGAAAGATACTTGAGGTTTTTTGGGAACATGCGTCGCTCCTTAACGGGTTCAGGATCTCTTGTAGAACGGCCGGGCCACCACTTGGGCCTCGGCATGATGGTCGCGGATTTCCACGGTGAGCTTGGAACCAAGCTCGGCAATCTCCGGGGGGACAAGGGCATTGGCAATGTTTTGCCCCAATGTCGGGGAGGCCGTGCCGGATGTCACCACACCCACGGCCTGACCCTTATGCAGGATCCGGTAGCCTTGGCGTGGCACCCGTTTGTCGAGGCAGTTCAGACCCACGAGAACTCGCTTGAGACCCCCGCTTTTCTGGGCTTTCAGGGTTTCTTGGCCCACAAAACCGGGTGTTTTCTTGAGTTTCACTGCCCAGCCCAAGGAAGCCTCAAAGGGCGTAATGGTTTCATCCATTTCATGCCCGTATAGAGGCATGCCAGCTTCCAAACGCAGGGTATCGCGGGCCCCAAGACCCACGGGCGTCAGGCCCCTGGATGCACCCTTGTCCAAGAGAATGTCAAAAAGCTTGAGCAAATCAGCCGGGGTTCCAAAAAACTCAAAACCATCCTCACCGGTATAACCCGTACGGGCCACACGAACGGCAAGGCCCCCGACCTTCCCAAAGGCATGGGCGTAATAGGGGATGTCTCCAACGTTCATGGAGGTCAATGCAGAAGTGATGGCAACGCTTTCTGGACCCTGGACGGCAATCATGGCCTGGTCTTCGCTCTCGTCCACCATGTCCACGCCTTTGAAGGCTGTTGCCTCCCTGGAGAAATAGGCCGTCATTTTGTCGCGATTGCCGGCATTGACCACCATCATCGTGGCCTTGGGGTCCGCGTAGATGAGAATGTCGTCTAAGACCCCGCCTCGTTCATTGCACACCAGACTGTAACGGGCTCTGCCGGGCTCCAAATCCAGCACATTGTTGGTCAAGACCTTGTGCAGGAATTCCTTGTGACGGGGCCCAGAAAACATGAGGCGACCCATATGGCATAGGTCAAATAGTCCAGCCTTAGTGCGGACATTATGGTGTTCCTGCACAATGCCTGTGTACTGAACCGGCATGTCCCAACCGCCAAATTCAACCATCCGCGCCCCCAACTGCCTGTGGCGGGCGTTAAATGGCGTTTTTTTAAGGGGTTGGGCAATCGCTCCTGACATTTTGCCCAAATCGTATCAGAGCAGGCCCTAAATTAGAAGCCGAAATACTTCCAACTATGGTTATCAAACTGTTCCAGGGCGAAATCCCAGGTGATGAGCCCCCCCATGAAGCCCAGGATGGTATTCCACTCATACCAGAATTGCTCACCGAAATTGTTTTCCCTGGTGGGGATATAGACTACGTCCCCATCGACGATGTCGATGTTTTGTGAAAAATCGCCAAATTGAAGGCGTTGGAAGTCACACATGATCACATTGACCTCGCCCTCGATCTGGCGGAATACAACGATATTCTGCATGTCGGCTGTACCCTTAACCCCACCGATACTTGCCATGAATTTGTAGAAAGGGGTCTTGCCACCGATACCCTGCACGGCACCCGCAATTCCTTCCTTTTCTCCCGAATTGCCAAATACGTAGACCTCACCACCCAGGAAGGTGTCGCTATCCTGATTCTTGATCAAGACTGCATTGATATTGACCTGGGGATTGCGGATATACGCCTTTAGCCTCTCTTCGATCAGGAGGCGGATCTCATCGTAGGTCATGTCCTTGATCTGCAGGGGTTCCTTGATCAGCGAGATGCTGATGCACCCGTCGGGTCCCACGGTGTAGCGCCCGGAAATGTCGTTTTCGTCCAACACCTTGATTTCAAAGGTGCTGCCGGGTCGCACACGGTACTGGGCCAAGCGATCCATGACGGCGCTGTTGGACATCTGGCTCTGCCAACTCTTGGCTGTGTAATAACGCAGATTGAGCTTGCGATAGCGGGCGTTCTCAAGATCGTTGACAACGGCTTCAGAGACGTTGAGGGTGTCCAGGGGGCTGAACTGGGAACGACCCTGGCGGATAAAGAGGTGCCTGCGCCTGTGCCCATAATTGAGTTCACGGTCTGCCTCGCAAGCCGAGATCAGCACTGCGAAAGAGGCGATGAGCAGGCAACGAAGCATGGAACGCATGAATCCTCCCAGGACCAGGGTTTGTGTATAGTAATCGGAACTCTAACCTGATGACTTGACCAACAGTTTGAGAACAATTCTCGATCGGGTTAAAATCAAACATAAAATCCACTCTATTGTGCGGAGGAATCCATGCCCCAGTCAGCAATGAAGGACTTCAAAAATGAGCCTTTCACAGACTTCACCAAAGGGGTGAACGCCACGGCCATGAGAGAGGCACTCATGCGTTGCAGGCAACAGCTGGGTTCCCATCATCCCCTCTGGATCGATGGAGAAGATGAAGATGGCTCGAAGCGCATCGCAAGCGTCAATCCGTCGCGCCTTAGCGAGGTCGTCGGAACGGTGGCTTCGGCCTCATCGAAACAGGCACTCAAGGCCATTGAATCAGCACACAAGACCTTTGAAACATGGAAGCGGGTACCTTGGGCGGAGCGCTCGGCCCTGCTGACACGCACGGCAACCCTTCTCAGGAAACGCAAGCACGATTTCAGCGCCCTCCTGGTGCTCGAAGTTGGCAAGAGCTGGGCTGAAGCCGACGGAGATACCGCCGAAGCCATTGATTTTCTGGAGTTCTACGCGCGACTGGCTCTCGAAATGGCCCAACCCAGGGCCCTGATTCCGGTCAAGGGCGAGGCCAACCGGCTTGAGTACATCCCTCTTGGCGTGACCACTGTGATACCACCATGGAATTTCCCCCTGGCCATTCTCTGCGGCATGACTGCCGCCGCCATCGTGTGCGGCAATACGGTGGTCCTCAAGCCTTCCAGCGACGCCCCCGTGGTGGCCGCCGCCTTTGTGAAGTTGCTGCGTGAAGCCGGATTGCCTGGAGGTGTGGTGAACTTCTGCCCTGGAAGCGGCTCGGAAATCGGCGACTCTCTCGTCGACCATCCCTTGGTCAGACTTATCTCATTTACGGGTTCCAAGGACATCGGCCTGAGGATCGTGGAGAGGGCCGGCAAGACCCACAAGGGCCAGCAATGGATCAAGCGTGTGGTGGCCGAGATGGGTGGCAAAGACGCCATCCTGGTCGACAAGGACTGCGATCTCGACGCCGCGGTCTCCGGCACTGTGGCCAGCGCCTTCGGGTTCAGCGGCCAGAAGTGCTCGGCGTGCTCCAGGGTGATCGTCCACGCCGACAGGCACAAGGAATTCACGGCTAAGCTGGTGGAAGCCGTGCAGTCGCGTGTCACTGTCGGACCTGTGGAAGACAACCGCCATTTCATGGGTCCTGTCGTCAGTCAGGGCGCCCACCGCACGATCATGGCCTATATTGAAGCCGGCCGGAAGGAAGGGAAGCTCCTGACCGGTGGCAAGGCGGGAAATCCCGAGGGTTTCTTCATCGAGCCCACGGTCTTCGACGCGGTGAAGCCCAAAGCCCGCATCGCCTGCGAGGAAATCTTCGGCCCGGTGCTGGCCGTGATGAAGTGCGCCGATTTTGAGGAGGGCCTGAACATCGTGAATGCCACCGATTTCGGGCTCACGGGCGCTGTGTACAGCACCGACAAGGAGCACCTTGCCATGGCCGAAAGGGATTTCCATGTGGGCAACCTGTATCTCAACCGCAAGTGCACGGGTGCCTTGGTGGGTGCCCATCCCTTTGGCGGTTTCAACATGTCGGGCACGGATTCCAAAGCTGGAGGCTACGATTACCTCCAACTGTTCACCCAGGCCAAGATGATCAGCGCCAAGATCTAGACGGCGGCCAGCCAGTCCAGTTCCTGCCGGATCCCATCCTCGGGATCCGAAGCAAACCGGTGGCCGAGGACAGTCCAGGTGTAGGTTTCGGCAAAGACAGAAACCGACTCATCCTCCCGGGCCGCGAGCTTGAGAAGGCGGCCTGTGGCATCCGCTGTCGTCTCCAGTCCTTCCAAACCTTCTCCAGCCCCCAAAAACAGGGGCATGTGGAAGTGGCATGTGAGCTCCTTGGCATCGGCCCCGAGTCCCTGGAGTGCCAGTGGCAGGTCATTGTAGAACCTGAGTCCCCCATCACTTGAGACGCAGGTCTGATGCAGGAACCGGGGTTCAGCCATGGTGCCGAGTGCGGCCTTGATGTCCTTCCTCGACGGATGGCGGGCCCTCAAAGCTGCGGAAGCCTGGATCTTGGCCACCTGGACTCCTTGAGCTCTCATGGTTCCCCATGCCACGGAGGGTTCCTCGCCCATCACAGAAAAATGACAGGCATCCAGGCAGATCCCGAGATGATGCCGAACAACAGGATCATCGGGCAAAGCCCTCCACAAAGAGATGGCATCCGCGGAGGTTTGCAAGGTGGTGAAGGGCTCGGGTTCCGGGGCCAGGACCAGGCGGTGGCCGGTAGTAGAAAGCCTTGCGAATTCCCGAGCCACCCGGGCATAGATTCCCGCTAGAGAACGTAGGGCATCCTCGGGAACTTGTCCATCCGGATGGTGGCGACCCGCAAGTGTGGAAATGGTGAGCACCTCTCCCTGCCCATGCTGGGCCAGCCACCTGGCTCCGATCATGGTGAGATCGGTCCGCAAGGGATCCCACCAATCCGGACTGTAGACCTTATCCTTCACCACACCTTCCTGGAAACGGCATAGTGGATAAAGGTTCAACGAGGCCACCTTCAAATCATGAGAGCGCAGGGCCTCTGCCAATTCTTCCCCCTTCGAGGAAGCCCCCATCTCCTCCAGTACACCTCGATCCAGGTGGAGGTCGAGGGCCCAGCCCCCCCCACGCCGCCCCAACAGGCGCTGGCAGGCCGGCAGCACACGTCCGATGAGTTCATCGACACTGGAAGCCGAAAAGACATTGGTGCAAAAACCACGGTAGCGCGAGGGAGCCAGGATGTGGAAGTGATTCTCCTATAATCGCCCCATGCCGTCATCAGGACTTGTTGATGCACT
>JBFWNO010000039.1:0-21230 GCA_050251015.1 Planctomycetota bacterium | reverse complement strand
GAAACCGGTCGATGTGTCCGCAGACGGAGTCCAGGGCCTCTTGCCCCTCGTCCAGTTTGCGCAGACGGTAAAGCAGAAGCACACGGACAAGTTCCAACGATCCCTCGACGGGCATCAGGGATTCCACGATATCCAGGGCCTGTCCGGAGTCTCCGGAAATGGCAAGGATGGTGGCCAGTCTTCCCCGGAGGGGGTCCAAAGGACCCAGGATGGCGATGGCCCGCCGGACCTGGAACTCGGCATCCGGCCACTTATCGGCCGCGACGAGGTGGTCGATCATCTTAAGCGTGTCTTGAAGATGCATCTTGTCCCCCTGTGCCGGCCATTATAGGAAGGGAATGTTTTGTGGCCACCCCTGAAGATGTCCCTTCATGGTGTAGCCTTTGAATGCATGACCCTACCCACCCTTCGTGACAGACCGGCGCATCTTCAGCCCCGGGAAAAAATCCTGGGCATGGGCCCTCAGCACATGGGCACCGACGAATTGTTAGCCATCCTGTTGGGAACCGGGAGGCCCGGCGAGGACGCCATCCGCCTGGCAGCCAGGATCCTGCTGGAAGCCGGGGGGCTCTCGAATCTCCAAAATCTTTCGCCCGAACGCCTCCAGGAGATTCAAGGTGTAGGACCGGCACGATCGGCCATGCTGATGGCGATCCCGGCCTTGTTCCAAAGGCTGGCCGGAGAGGTGGCATCGTCGCGCCCGACCATCCTGAGGGCCCGGGATCTCGTCCAACTCCTGGCTCCACGGCTCTCCGGGCTGGATCACGAAGTCTTCGTGGCCGCCTACCTGGATGCCTCCCATCGCCTGATCGGCCATGAAGAACTGTTTGCCGGGGGCCTAAATTGGTCCGGTGTCAGCCCCCGGGTGGTGGTCTGCAAGGCCCTGGAACGTCGGGCCGCATCGGTCATACTTCTGCACAATCACCCTAGCGGTTTGGCGCATCCCTCTGCCGAGGACAGGCGACTCACACGCAGGCTTCAGGAAGCCCTGAATTTGGTTGAAATCCGCCTTTTGGACCATTTGGTGGTGGCTTCAGGCCATGTGGAGAGTGTTCTGGAGGGGTAAAATCACCCCCCACGAAGGATTTCAAGCCCATGGGCCATACAGAGTTAAGGCAATGACGGACCAGGAACTTGTCAGAAAACTCAAGTCCGGTGGTCCTGAGGCCTTCCAGGAGATGTATGACCGTTTCTTCGACCCTCTTTACCGCTTTTGCCACCACCGCACGGGGAACCATCATCCCGATACCGAGGACGTGGTGGGGGAGACATTCATGACGGCCGTCCGCAAGATCGACGAGCTGACCGATGCCGAGGGGACCAAGGTCTTCAACTGGTTGGCCAGCATCGCCCGATTCAAGCTACTCGAGCTTTACCGGAAGCGTAACCGCCTCGACATGGAGCGGCACTTTTCCAGCTTTGATGACAGCCTTGAGGAGGTCTTGGAGGGCCGGGCATCGGAATGCCCCGAGGAACCGGAAGGGGCCTTCACCCCCCAAAGCGTGGGCATTGTGCTCTCCAGTCTGCCCGATGATTATCAACGTGTGTTGTCCGATAAGTATTTGAAGGGTTTGAGCGTGAAGGAAATGTCACAGAGGATTGGCAAGAGCGATAAAGCCATCGAGAGCCTGCTCACCCGTGCTCGCGAGGCCTTCCGCAAGGCCCATGCTCTGATGCATCCGGAAATGAGGCTCTCATGAATGACGACCTCTTCAAGTCCATCTTGTCTAAGGGTTCTCTGGTGCAGGCCGATGGCGATTTCCGCGCCCGTCTTCGCCAGGAGGCCCAGGCGGTTTATGCCCGCCGGACCCGTGCCCTTCGCGTGGGTGGCCTGCCGCGCCGTGTGGTGGCCTACCTGCCCTGGGGTTTTGCGGCGGCGGCCAGTGTCCTGGCGATTTTCTTCCACCTTCAGGGTGATACTGGCATGATCCGCTCCCTTGAAGGTGCCACCCTTGCGCGTCATGGTGACGAATGGATTCGTGTGGGCCCCAAAGACAAGGTGTTGACCAACGAGCTCTATGTGGCTCCCGGGGCCCGGTCCGAAGTCAACCGTCCCGGCGTGAAGGCCGTGCTGGAGAACGACTGCCTGGCCAACTTCAACGATGCGGAGCGCAGTCTTCAACTTGATGGTGGTGTGGCCGAGGTGGAAGGCAAGGACTACAAGGTGGCCCTGCCCAACGGAGACGAGGTCAAGATCAATGGTCGCGCTAAGGTCGACTGCAACACCGGTGTGGTCATTGTCATCAACGGCAAGATCCTCCACAACTTTTCGGGCCAGGTGCGCCAGGTCCCTGCGGGAGGCCAAGTCAACCTTACGTTGACCCGGAAGCCCGTCCCTAAGAATTCCCTGCTATCCAAACTGGCCCCCGGCCAGTCTTTGGGCGATATCCTCAAGCCCTTGGCTGATGGCAAGGTGGAACCCCTCAGTCGTGAGGGCCAGATCCGCCTCGATCTCTTCTGCCGCTTGGGCGGCACCCAGGAGGACCTTAAGGCCGCGTTTGTCTTGCTTGATTCGCTCAAGGGCTCCAACCGTCAGAAGAGCCTGGAACCGGCGACCCAACTCTATTCCCGCCTTGGTGGCAATCCGGGCATGCTCAGGGCCGCCCTCAATGTGGTTGATAGTGTGGATGCCGCACAGCGTCAGAAAATCTGGGAGGCGCTGAGCCAAGCCCCGATCCACAAGGTTCTTGATGCGGAGCAGGCGGTGGCTCCCAAGGTGGTGTCGGCGGTCAAGGTCACCAGCTCCCTGGGAGTGGAGTACCTGGTGGAGAGGGTGTCCACGGATTCCTTCCAGGTGACGCGCTCCGGACGCACCGATGTCTGGAACGCCGCGACACTCAAGCACGAATTGGATCCCGAGCTCGTAGCCAGCCTTCCCGCAGAGTGGAAGCTGGGGAAGAGCGAATAGGAGGCCCCATGATGTGGATGTTCATGCTCGCCATGCTCAAGGAACCGGGACTTCAAATTGTTGTCGAGGAAGAGCCTTCCTCCAACCCGCAAGTCCAAGAGGAGAAGAAGTCCGAGGCACCCTTGCAGGTGGAATCCTCCTGTAACACCAACCAGAGGCCCTTACTGGGGGTTTACGACAACCAGGAAAGACTGACGGATCTCCTCAAGGAACAGCTCGGCATCAGTCACGGCTGGATTGTGGGCTCCCTGTCGAAGGGCGGGCCTGCCGAGAAAGCCGGTTTGAGGCCCCGGGACATCATCACATCCATTGACGGGCGTGAAGTGCACGGATTCAGTGACGTCCAGGCGGCTGTCAGGAACCGCAAACCCGGCGACACGTTGACCCTAGAACTCGTGAGGGGAGGCAGGACCCAAACCTTGCAGGTGACCCTGGGATCGGTTTCAGAAACCAGGAACGAAATCCGCGTCCTCAAGCTGGCCCCGGAACGGTATGACGAATCCCTTTCTCCCGAGCAAAAATTGAAGTGGCTCAAAAACCGTTACCAACTGGATGTCATTCCCGAGAAGCTGGATGATGTCAGCCGCCTGCGTGAGATGCTCAAGAGCCAAATAGCGGATCCCGAAATGGAATTGGATCCTGAGGATCTGGAGCATCCCCTGCTACCCAAACTTCATTTCGTGATACCACCATTCCCCAAGTTGGGTGAAGGGGAAGATGGCCAGTGCCAAGTCACCCGCTTGTTCGTTGACAGCACACCGGAAGGAACGGTGATGGTGTCGGATACCAATGGGGCTGTCTCCATCACGATACGCACCAATTCCGGGGAGGAAATCCTCAAAAACGGTACGCCCGACGATGCCGCAAAATTGCCGGCGCCTTGGCCCGAGAAAGTCCAGAATCTTCTGAACAAGATGAAATAAGACTCTTCCCGATTTCATTGAATTCACGGCAAAATTGGTTCACGACAGACATGCTGGCACTTTCATAGGCTTGCGCCATGATTGCCAAGGCCCTTCATCAACCATAAAATCCGGCAACAGTTATAATCAAACAGCAATAAACAGCAACACAAGGCGACATTATGAGTGGCGGGAATTCTTCAGGAATGAGTTTGAATCGGGATGAGCTCCTGGGACGAGCAGGGACCCGCCCTCGCCAAGGCTCGGTCTTCCTGAGGTTGATCAAGGATCGACGTGCCCATGTCGAGGACATCCTTCAGAGGGGCGGTGTCTCGGATCTTTTACTGCGACTTTCGACGACTGCCGTTCTTTTGTTGGGTTGCTATGGTTTTGTGATGGGGCTGCATGTGGGATTCCTGCAAGGAGCCTACAGCGCAGCCAAATTGCCCCTGTTGTTCCTGGGAACACTCCT
The DNA here is from genome assembly GCA_050251015.1 of Planctomycetota bacterium. Taxonomy (GTDB): domain Bacteria; phylum Planctomycetota; class JBFWNO01; order JBFWNO01; family JBFWNO01; genus JBFWNO01. Next base: position 16,948 of record JBFWNO010000039.1, on the reverse strand, counting down.
CTTGTGCTTTCCGGCCCTTTATCTCCTGACTGTCCTTGCCGGAATGAAGGTGGGGTTCTTCAAGACCCTGACCCTGGCACTTTCAGCCCTTCTTGTGGGGGCCATGTTTCTGAGTTTTGTAGCGCCGATTTCGTTGCTGTTCACCTTGGGAGGAGCGAGTCGGGAATTTCTGACACTGTTCCACAGCACGTCCGTGCTTTGCTCCTGCCTGGTGATGGCCGTTTATCTTGGGCGCGAACTCCATGATGTGGGTGAGCACACGGATTTCTATCCGCCCCACGCCACGCGGGTATTGGTGCTTTGGGTCCTTGTCTTTGCCTTTGTGGGGGGGCAGGTGGCCTGGATGCTCAAACCCTTTGTGGGTGACAAGGGGCGCGAGACCCAATTTGTGAGAGACCAGCTCAGTCCTACCACCTTGTATTACGAGCTCAAGCTCAGCGCCAGGCATGTCTGGGAGAAGTTCTGATGAACTCCGAGATCATGACGCTGGAAGAAGTGGCGGGCTATCTCAAGCTCAAGCCCCAGACTCTCTACAAATGGGCCCAGGACGGAAACATCCCTGGAACCAAGATCGGCAAGGAGTGGCGCTTCCGCAAAAGCATCGTCGACCAATGGATCGATTCAGGTATCCACCTGAGCCCTGGCGGTTTTGATCTCCTGATGATGCAGAGCTATGCCCAGGCTCGGCGCAAGGACCTCACCAAACCCCAGGTCGACAGTCTTGTGTCGCGTTACACAGCTGACTGATGGCCACCAAGGTCCCCACGCCCGTCATTTTGCATCCCGGGGTCATTCCCATGGCCTTTTTCGAGGATCCCCTCCGCAAACTCTTGAGGCTCTGGCGCGATGGGAGCATCCGTCCGCAGGTCACCCGCCCGCTCTTGGCCTCCACGCTTGAAACACTGCGCGATTGCGGTTTGGAGGATGACACGCTGGAGCGCTGGGCCCTGTGGCTGACGGATCCCCGGGCCAGCGACTACCACCGCCTGGAATCCAGCGACCTCAAGGGAACCCTGAAGGACCTGCGCAAGGCGATTCCCGCAGCCGTGCTTGTGCAGGATGTTGTGGGGGCCTCCGAGCTCGTTGCGAGGATCTAGGCACCGGTCCTTGCGCATTGCCCTTGTTCATGACTGGCTCACGGGGATGCGCGGCGGCGAGCGCTGCCTGGAAGTTCTCTGCGAGCTTTTCCCCGGGGCCCCTCTCTATACGCTGGTCCACGAAAGGGGTTGTGTCAGTCCCGTGATCGAGGATCGACGGATCCATACCAGTCTCCTGCAGCGCTCGGAGTTCCTGAAGAAACGCTACCGCCACTGCCTTCCCGTGTTGCCGAGTCTGATGGAGTCGTTTGATTTCTCCGGATTCGATCTGGTCATTTCCAGTTCCCACTGCGTGGCGAAGTTGGCCCGCCCTGCCCCAGGGGCCCGCCATTGGTGCTACATCTACACTCCGATGCGCTACGTCTGGGATCTCTTTGGCGAATATTTCGGCCCCCGGTCCCATCCTCTCGTGAGATTGGCGGCCCATGCCATGGCTCCATACCTGCGCTCGAAGGACAGGAGCGCTTCGTCGCGTGTCGGGCAGTTCGTGGCCATCTCGGAGTTTGTGGCGGCCCGTGTCCGCAGGCACTATGGCCGGGATGCCCAGGTGATCTATCCCCCGGTCTCCCTGGAAAGGTTCCAGCCCGCCCCCTCCGCAGAGATCGGGGATTGGGATTTGGTGGTCAGCGCCTTTGCCCCGTACAAGGGTATTGAACTGGCGATCGAAGCGGCTAACCGATCAGGTCGGCGCCTGAAGATCATTGGTTCAGGCCAGGAAGAGGCCAGACTGCGGTCGATGGCCCGACCCCACGTGGAATTCCTCGGGTCCCTGGATGATGCCCAAGTGGCCTGGCACATGGCCCGTTGCCGGAGTTTCATCTTCCCGGGGGTTGAAGACTTCGGGATCACGCCCTTGGAGGCCCAGGCCTCGGGTAGGCCTGTTGTGGCTCTGGGGCAGGGGGGGGCTCTTGAAACGATTGAGGAGGGCCGAGGCGGCGTATTTTTCAGGGAGCCCACTGTGGAATCCCTTCTGGAGGCCCTGAAGCGATGCGATCAAACGCCTTGGGATCCACGCCATGTTTCTGGATCCGTGATGCGGTTTGGCCGCCAGCGATTCAAGGAGGAGATCCGCTCTTCCATTGAGGCCTATTGCCCTGGCGCTCTCACTCGCCCGCCAACCTGATCGCGTTTTCAAGTTGCCTGCGGTCAGCCTCGATGGCTGTGATGCGTTGGATGCTGCTGTTGACCGTGGGTGGGGATGCGGGTCGAGATTCGTCGAGGCCGGATTCTTTGGGGGCCTCGGTTTTGCGATCATTCGTGGCCGGGCGGACTTGAGAATATTCGCGCAGCCAGGCGGGTGCAGTCCCTCCGGCATACGAGGAACTGGGTTGGAGTGGGATGCCTTCAAGCGGGTGGGCGGGTACTGGCGAACTGAATCCGCTGAAGATCAGGACCGTGAATCCAAGGATCATGGCCAGCACAAGCATGACCTTCAGCTTTTCCATCAGACGGTGGCGCTCGAGCGAGTGTTTCCGGTATTGGATGTTGTAAGGGCCGTTCATGGCTTCCGTCTCCTTCCCCCCTGCGCAGGAAAGGATGCAAACCCTGTTCCATGGGGGCTGGAGAGGAATTCGGGCCTGAAATGGACAAAATCGGTCCTCCGTCATAGGGGAATTCCGGGTAAGTGATGACCCATGGGGAAGCCATTGACCCTTAAGATGGCCCCCCATGGGACCCCCACCAATCCTTCAGGCCCTGCACAATATTGCCCTCAAGGCTGGCGCCAGGGCCCTGGAACTTCGAAGGATGGGGGCCCTGGATGAGCGCCGGAAATCCGACGGCAGCCAGGTCAGCCGTGCCGACCTAGAAGCCCATGAAGTGATCATGGCCTCCCTGGCCACCGGTTTTCCAGGCGTCCCGGTCATTTCGGAGGAGGCCCCCATTCCCTCCTGGGATATCCGCCAAAAGTGGCTCCGGCATTTTTTGGTGGACCCCTTGGACGGATCCAAGGGATTCATCAAGGGTGAGGACGAGTTCACCGTCAACATCGCCCTCATGGAGGGCGATCTTGTGGTCAGCGCAGTGTTGCACCATCCCCCCTCGGGCATCTCCTATCTTGCCTCAAGGGGCCAGGGGGCTTGGTGCGGAGATAGATTGATGGCCCGGAGATCGGCCTTCCCATCTCCGCTCCGCGCCATCGACAGCCGCTACCACAGCTCGCCCCGGGTGGAATCCACATTGAAATCCATGGGGATTGTGGAGACCCTGCGTTGTTCCAGCGCGCTCAAGCACTGCCGCATGGCCGAGGGTGCCGCCGAGGTCTATGTCAGTTTCAAGGGCACCTGGGCCTGGGATACCGCCGCCGCCCAGCTCTTGCTGGAAGAGTGCGGTCTCAGGATGGTGGAGCTGGAAACCGGCAATGACCTTGTGCATCATCGGGAGGATCTCCTCAATCCCCCGTTGATGGTGCGGCCCTAGGGCTTCACGCCTGCATCCGAAGCCCGCTGGAACTCGCGGTTTTTTCGGAAAAGGCTCCAGAGTCTTGTCCGTACGGCCTCAAGGTGGTCGCTGACCGCCTGCTGGCTGATGCCCAACATGGCGGCGATCTCTTTCTGCTCGTGGGCTTCGCGGTAGTAGAGGCGCACCACCTCGCGCTGGCGCTCGGTCAGGTCATCCTCATGGTCGAGGATGATCCGTGTCATCACCATGCCGGCGTAAAGCCGGGGAAGATCCTCGTGGTCCACACGGCCAGTTTCCATCGAGGGGAGTTGCAGCTCGATGTCATCGCAGATCTGGGTGCAACGGGGACGTACCGGACACGTGCGGCACTCGATGCAGGCGAAGGAACCGTGGAGGGGTCCCTGAATCAACGGGGCACGAGCCCGAGCAACCACTCCGGGAAGATCCCGAAGGCCAGCACCAAGAAGGCACCGAGAAGACAAGACAGGGAGAGCCTGGCACTCCTGGACGTGGGATCCCTCTCTGTGGCAGGCTCGGTGAAGAGAACAAGTTTCACGAGGGGAATGTAGTAGCCCAGGGCCACAAGGGAGTTGGCCACGGCGGCCAGCACAAGAGTTGAATGCCCGGAAGCCCAGGCGGCCTCAAACACGAGCAGTTTCCCGTGGAAGCCCACAAGGGGCGGAATGCCGGCCAGCGACAGGATGCAGACGGCAAAGGCGAGGGCCAGGCCGGGCCGTCTCTTCATCAGACCGCGGAGCTCTGAAGCATCGTCCTTGGGCACGGCGCTCAGGACCGCGAAGGCCCCTGCCGTCATTACCGTGTATGAAGCCAGGTAGAAGAAAAGGGCTTCCCTGCCAGCACCACCCGGCGCGCAAAAAGCCAACAGAGCGTAGCCGGTGTGAGCCACGCTGGAATAGGCCAGGATTTCCTTGGGAGGCCTGGGAGCCAGCGCCATGAAATTTCCGACGGTCATGGTTGCCAAGGCCACGAGTGGAATGGCCTGTGCCAGGGGACCCTGCATGAGATAGGGGGACAGCAAGCGGAGCATGGCCACTGCGCCAGCCAGCTTCACGGCCGTTGCCATGAAACCCACCAGGGGTGTGGGACTGTGGGCATACACATCGGGAACCCAGGATTGGAAGGGGAAGGCGCCGATCTTGAAAAGAAGACCGGCCAGCAGGAAGACGGCCCCCATCAAGCCCATGGAAATCTGCCAGGACCACATCGTCGCAGGGAAGAGCAGGTTCCCCGACTCTCCGTAGAGCAGGGCGATGCCAAAGACCATCAACGCCGACGAGGCCCCGCCCAGGACAAGGTACTTCAGGGCAGCCTCACGGCCCCGACCCACTCGAGTGTGGCCGGCGATCAACAGGTAGAGGGGTAGGCTCATGGCCTCCAATCCCATCACGAGGCCCGTCAGGTGCCTTGTGGACACGGTCAGGATCATTCCGGAAAGGGAGCAGAGGGCGAGGAAATAAAACTCGCCGGAACTTTGGCCGGTTCGCTCAAGGTAACGGGGAGCCTTGAGGAAGGCCATAAACGCCGCCACGGCCAGGATCAGCGTGGAGAAGGCGGAGATGGGGTCCACGATCACCATTTGGTTGAATCCGGCCAAGTGGACTGAATGCAGACTGCCGTGGGCCCGGCACCCCATCCAGAGCGTGGTGGCGAGGGCCACGAGATTGAAAAGGGAGGGCATGAAACCCGCTGGAAGGATGATCAGGAGGATGAAGGCGGCCAGGGCACCCCACAGAACCGGCGCCATCAAGTGCAGGCTAAGAAGATCGGCCGGACTCATGACACGGCTCCTCTGACAAGGGTGCTGAACGAAGGCAGGAAATTCGTCAACAGGGAAGGCTTGATTCCCAAGACAAAGACCAGGGCCAAGAGGGGGAGCAGGACAAGGATCTCCCTGGCACTGAGGTCATGCAGGTGTTCCTCGGAACCCCGCGGGGCGCGGAATTCGCCGAAGAAGACCAAACGCACAAGCCGCAGCATGTACACCGCGCCCAACACCACACCCGTGGCCGCAATGATGCCCCAGGCCGGCTTGGCTGAAAAGGAGCCCACCAGCACGGCGAATTCGCCCACGAAGCCGTTGGTCAGTGGCAAACCCACGCTGGAAAGGGTGGCGATGACGAAGGCGATCGTCAGAAGGGGGAGCTTTCTGGCGAGGCCGCCATAGGCCGAGATGTCGCGAGAATGGCCTCTTTCGTAGAGCATGCCGAACACCAGGAACAGGAGGCCTGTTGAAATGCCGTGGTTGATCATCTGCATCTGCCCGCCAATGAACCCTTCCTCGTTGAGGGAAAAGATCCCCAGCATGCAGGTGCCCAGGTGGGACACGCTCGAATAGGCGATCAAGCGCTTGATGTCGGTTTGGGCCAGGGCCATCAGGGCTCCCCACACCACGCCGAGGGCGGCAACCCAACCCAGGATTTCGCAGGCGTCCTGCGTCATGCCGGGATAGAAGGGGAAGGCCAGCCGCAGGAATCCATAGGTCCCCATCTTCAGCATCACACCCGCCAGGATCACCGAGCCTGCCGTGGGGGCTTCGGTATGGGCATCGGGAAGCCAGGTATGCAGGGGGATCAGGGGAAGCTTAATGGCGAAGGCCAGGGCCATGGCCCAGAAGGCCCAAACAGGGCCGGGATTTTGTGCCAGGTGTGTGGTCAAGCGTCCCAGATCGGTCTCGAATTGCCCGCCATTCCAGCTCAGGGCCAGCAGGGCTCCCAACAGGGGGAGCGAGCCCGCCATCGTGAAGAGGAAGAGTTTCTGGGCGGCATACACGCGTTGCGATCCTCCCCAGATGCCGATCATCAGGAGCATGGGGATCAGCACGCTTTCCCAGCTGATGTAGAAGGTGAAAAGATCGGTAGCCATGAACGTGCCCAGCAATCCGGCCTCGAGGACCAGGATGGAGGCGTAGAAGGTGCGCGAATTCCGCTCGATGCTTCGCGCGCTCACCAACACCACCAGGGGTGTGAGCAGGGCTGTCAGAACAACCAGCGAGGCCGAGAGGCCATCGGGGATGTCGAGGGCAAATCGGACACACCCCAACCGGCTGACAAGCCAATCGTGGCTTGTGGCGAGTGATTCCAAGTGGCGGTATTTTGAGATGCAGGCGCAAAGGGCGATCACCAGGGTGATGAAGGAGACGAAGAAGGCGCCCAGGCATCGCTCCTCATTGCGCTTGGATGGGAGGATGCCGAGCAACAGGGCACCGGCCAGGGGGAAGGCAATCATCAGGTCCAAGAGCCCCAGACAATCCATCAGGCCACTCATCACAGGACTCCCATCACAAGGGCCAGCAATGCCAGGAGACCCAGGCTCATGGCCAGGGCGTAATGGCCCACACGGCCCGTTTGCAAGGTGCGCAGGGCGGTTCCGCAGGAAGTCAGGACTTTGGCCGAGCCGTTGACCAAGCCCTCGATGAGCAGTCGGTCACCCAATCCGTGCAGGATCCTGGACCCCACCATCACGGGACCCAGGAAAAGGATCTCGTAGATCTCATCCACATAGAACTTGTTCAAGGACAGGTTGGCCAGCGGCGAGCTCCGGCGAGTCCCCGACTCGGGCAGGGCACCGCGCTTTTTGTAGATATACCAGGCCCCTGAAAGACCGGTGATGAAGGCCAGGGTTCCCAACACCATCAGAAGCATCTCGTGAGGCGCCCCGTGTTGGGCCCCCATGATGGAACCCACCGGAACCTTCCCGGCCAGAATGCTGCCGACAGCCAAAAGGATCAGGGGCAGGGTCACCTGCCAGGGACTTTCATGGGGATGAGCATGACCGCGATAGGAGCCGTGGAACGCGAGGAAATACAGCCTGAACATGTAGAAGGAGGTCAGCACAGCGGTGCCTAGAAGAACCCAATAAAGACCCATGGGTCCGTGACCCCATGCCGCGCCAAGGATTTCCTCCTTGCTGGCAAAGCCGCTCATGAACGGAAGGCCTGCAATGGCCAGGCATCCGATCAACATGGTCAGGTGTGTGACTTTGGTGGAGGACTTCAAGCCTCCCATCTGCCGGAGATCCTGTTCGTGGTGGCAGGCCAGGATCACTGAGCCGGCCCCCAGGAACAGAAGGGCCTTGAAGAAGGCGTGGGTGAACACGTGGAACATGCCAGCTTCTGGGGATCCACAGCCCATGCCGGCGAACATGTAGCCCAATTGGGAAACCGTCGAATAGGCCAGCACTTTCTTGATGTCTGTTTGGGTGAGAGCGATCAGGGCCGCCAACAGGGCTGTGGAAGCTCCTGTCCAGGCCATGATGTCCAGCACTTCGGGGCACAGGGAATAAACAGGCCACAGTCGGGCCACAAGATAAAGACCGCTGGTGACCATCGTGGCTGCATGGATCAGGGCAGAAACGGGTGTGGGGCCGGCCATGGCGTCCGGCAACCAGACATAGAGGGGGATCTGGGCACTCTTGCCGCAGGCACCCAGGAAAAGGCAGAAAAGGGCCGTAGCCAATTGGGGGGCGGAGGCCTGGAGGTTGTTGACGGCTTCCATGCCCAGGGAACCCCCTGTGGCCTGGTAAAGAAGGAACATTCCAATGATGAAGAAAAAGTCACCCACCCTGTTGGCCACAAAGGCCTTTTGGGCCGCCTGGGCGTTGGCCATTTCATGGTGCCAGTACCCAATCAAGAGGTAGGAGCACAGTCCGACGCCTTCCCAGCCCAGGAACATCAGGGGGAGGGAATCGCCGAGCACCAGCACCAACATCATCCCGCAGAAAAGATTGAGGTATGCGAAGAATTTCCAGGGTGTCTTGTCCTCATGCATGTAGGCAATGCTGTAAAGATGGATCAGGCTGGCAATCCCCGTGATGAAAAGGGTCATCAGGCCGCTGAGTCCGTCGAGATGGAAACTGAAATCGATCTGGAGGGATCCGATCGAGATCCATTCCATGACGTTCTGGCTGACAGGCAATTCTTGGTAGGCCTTCCAACCCAAGCCATGGCAGGCCAGGAGAATGGCGGTGGCCAAGTATCCGGTGGCATGGCCCAACAGGCGACCCAAGGTCACCTGCAACAGGAAGCCCACGAAGGGCAGAAGGGGGATCAGGACCAACCACGAAGACAAGGTATGCTTCTCCTATAATTAGGGAAAGCCAATTTTAGGGCGAAAACAGCTAAAGGTGCAAACCTGCCAGTCAACCCCTGATGAATTATCGGAAAGTGAAAACTGCATGACTTGGTCCCATCAATTCTCATCCAGACGTGAGATTCAAGCCCGCTGGTCGTCGATTTACCAGGTTCCGGTGGCACGCAAACGCTTCGAACACATGAGCGCCATGATTCCCAAGGGTGCGCGAGTCCTGGATGTGGGGGCGGATCGCCGTGAATGGGAGTCCCGCCTGAAGGCCCTCGATCCTTCCATCAGCTACAAATCCCAGGACATCAATGAGTCCCAAACTCATGATTTCCGGCATCTTTCCGAGATCCGGGAATCTTTTGATGTGATCCTTTGGATGGAAGTCTGCGAACACCTGAGCCCGGAGGAGGCCCTGGAATCCATCCGGCAGTTCCAGCGGATTCTGGCCCCCGGGGGCTTGGTATTGGCCACCACACCCAACATCTGGCATCCTCCCCAATACCTTCGCGACTGCACACATCGCACGCCGTGGGCCTATGACGAACTGGGGGGGGCCTTCGTGGCCGGAGGGCTGAAGATTGAGGGCCTCTGGCGCCTGTGGAATGGCTCAGCCTTGGAAAGACTCTGGATGGCGACCTTTGGCCAGTGGCTCCATCGTGCCGTGGGACTCGATTTTGCCCGCACCCTGCTGGTGGCCGCCAGGAAGACCTGAATGCTCCAGAACATTGCAGAGGGATGTCCTGAAAGCATCCTGACACCCCTGATGTCCCGGGATCTCCCAGAGTTGGAAACGTGGCTTTCTGCGGGCCTTGAGATCAAGCGCAACCGGGTGCGGGTGGTCAGGCGCATGCCTACCGGGATCCTCAAGGAATTCCTGGGTCGGGGTGCTGAAACCAGGGCCGCGAGGGAGTTTCACAACCTCGAGGAAGTCGTTCGGCTGGGCCTCCCGGCTCCGCGGCCCCTGTGGGTCGACAAGATCTATGGCCGCATCCTCTTGCTGATGGAGGATCAAGGCGTTCACCCCACCCTGGCCGACCATCTCCAGTTGGGAAGGCCCCATCCGGATTTCCTTGAAACTCTGGGGCGCCTTGTGCAATCCATGGCCCAGGCCGGGGCCCATCACCGCGACCTGCAGGCCGGGAACATCCTAGTGATCCATGGAGCTTTTTCTGTGGTGGACTGGGGGGCCGCCGTGATCCGTCCGGGTCCCTTGGTCGACCATGAGATCCTCGACATGGCCTTGGGACTCCTGTCTTCCCTTGAGAAGTTGTCGCTGCGCGAGCAGATGATCTGGCTCAAGCCGGCCCTCCGTGGTTTGTGCAGGCGGAAGGAAGCGGTACGCGACCTGTTCCTCCGGCGACAATTGCGGTGGGAACGGCATTTCCGGAGTCGGGCCCGCAAGGCTCTGGAGAACAGCTCCTCTTGGGTCCGCCTCGATGTGGAGGGTCTGGCAATGGCGCGGAAAGACCTGGACTCGGCGCTCGTGAAGGCGGCCCTGACCACGGTGCCGAAGGCCCCTTTCTTGAAGGATGACATCCGCCGTCGTGTCTGGATTGAGGAATGCGCAGGCCAGAAAACCGTGGCCAAGGAATTCCTCGATACGGGAATCTGGCGGCGCCTGGCCGGGCGTTCTCCCTCACGACGCAGTTGGCTGGCTCAAACCGATCTCACAGCCCGGGGCTTGAATGTCCCGGCTCCCCTGGCGTATTGGGAACGGCCGAACGGAACGGGCATCATTCTGATGGAATACGGAATGGGTCAGGGCTTGGACAAGCTGCTCCATGGCTCCTGGAAAAGCCTGCGGGTTGCCGAGCGTCGTCAGGTGGAGGCCCATGTGGCGTCGCTCCTCCAGGCCCTTTGCCGGAGGCGTTGCCTGCCTGGCGATCTCAAGGCCTGTAACATCCTGGTGGCGGATGACAGGGCCCAGCTGGTGGATCTGGATGGTGTGAGACGAGGTCGCGAGATCACCGAGGAAGACATGGCCACCGCCCTGGTCCAGCTCAACACCAGCATTCCCAGGGCCGTGTCATGGAGGGCCCGTGCCCGCCTTCTCTTGGGAGCGGGGATACGGGGAGCTGCTGCCCGGAGGGTCTGGGCCTTGGTCCGTCAGCGTTCGGCAGGCAAACCCGTGGTGTACCAGGGTGTTTCGGGCGATGTGCACGAGGCTCCACTGTGAAAGTGCTGGTCATTCAGCATGCGGCGGCCGAGCGCTTCCGCACCGTGCAGTATTACGCAGAGCTGGCCCGCCGGGGGATCAGCTGCCTGGAGGCTCCCCGTGGCAATCCGGAAAAACTCCGTTCGGCGGCCCGATCGGCTGATGTCCTTTGGATGGCTCGCGTGCTTCCTTCGCCCTTCGGGCTGTTGGGGCTCATGGCGGCCAATGCCCGCCTTGTCTTTGATTTCGACGATGCCCTGCACCTGAGATCCAGCCGCCACGGGGGAAAGGCCAGTGCTTCGAAACTCTTCAGGTTCAAGCTCACGCTGGAGGCGGCCCGACGGGTGGCCGCCGGCAATGCCTTTCTGGCCAGCGAAGCCGGAAGGATGGCGGATCCCGCAAAAATCTCGGTGATCCCCACGGTGGTGAACAGAGATTGGTATGCCCCAAGGCCTGTGCGCGGCAGTGGAGTCTTCACCCTGGGGTGGATCGGAAGCCGCTCCACCTTGAGGTACCTTGAATCCCTCCGCGGGGTGTTGGAGTCCTTCCATGCCCTTGGGCGCCCTTGGCGCCTGGTGGTTGTCAGCGATGCCTTTCCGGAATGGACCCACCTGCCGGTGGAACGGCGGCCCTGGAGCCTGGCTAACGAAGCCAGGGACCTTGCCGACTTCGATGTCGGCCTGAACCCCCTGGACAACGACGATTGGTGCCGGGGCAAGTGTGCCTTGAAGGCCGTGCAATCGATGGCGGCAGGATCTGCCGTGTTGGGCTCGCCGGTCGGCGTGAACCTCGAGCTCATCGAGACGGGAGCCACGGGTTTCCTTCCGGCAACGAAGGAGGAATGGGTCACGTCTTTGGCACGTCTTTCCGCCGATCCCGAAGGGGTGACAAGGATGGGGCGGATGGCTCGCGAACGGATCCTGCAAACCCATACCATGGAAGCCCGGGTGGATGCCGTAGAGAGGCTGCTGCGGGAGGCTGCGGAATGAGGGTGCTCCATCTCTTCTCGGATTGGAAGTGGACGGGTCCGGCAGAGCCCTGCCTGGACATGGTGCGGGCATTGAGGGCCCGGGGTGTGGAGGCCAGCCTGGCAGTGCCGACCCTGCCCTTTGAGGCGGTGGATACGGTGCGATCCAAGGCCACGGACTTCGGCGTCCCCCTCAATGAGGCCATTCCCCTGACCAAGCATTTCAATCCCTTCAAGACTCTGCGGGCTGCGAAGGCTGTTGCCGATGTCTGCCTGAGGGAGAAAGTGGAGATCCTCCATGCACACCGCCGTCAGGATCATCTCGTGGGGGCCCTGGCGGCAAGGAAGGCCCATGTTCCCCTGGTGCGATCGTCCCACGAGGGGATCGCCCTGGAGAACGAGTGGCGCCACCGCTGGCTCCTGCCCCGCACAGACCTCTATCTTCCCGTCAGTGCCGATGCCGGGGCCGTTGATGCCCGGACGTTCGGGCTTCCGGCCGAGCGCTGGAAGGTGCTGCCCCCGGCTCTCGACACGAGTGTCTTCACCCCTGCGGTGCGAGGCATCGACCTTCGCCGCAAGCTGGCCATTCCCGATGGCAGATTGTTGGTGGGCATCGTGGCGCGCATGCAGAGGCACCGTCGCTTCCGGGAGCTCCTGGAATCCTGGGCCCTGGTGGCGAAAGAGGAACCCCAGGTTCACTTCACCATCATCGGGCGGGGCACGCACATGCAGGAAGTGGCCGTGGAGCCGGCCAAGGCTTTGGGGCTCGATGGCCGCCTGACTTTCGCCGGTTACCATCGTGAAAGTTATGTCGAGGCCGTGGGCATGCTCGACATCGTGAATTTCATGGTCCCGGGTTCCGACGGCTCCTGCCGGGCCCTCCGCCAGGCCCTCGCGATGGGCAAGCCGGCAGTGACCTCCAGGCGCGGGATGATCCCTGAGATTGTGAAGGACGGGGTGACGGGTTTCTGCGTGGAGGACACGCCCGAAAATCTGGCGGCGGCCATTCTGAAATTGGTGAGGGATCCCGGTCTTCGCACAACAATGGGCGAGGAGGCCAGAAGGGTGGCGCTGGCAACGGGATCGCTGGAGGCGCAGGGCGCGGCGCTGGAGGGTTTGTATCAGAAATTATTGTCTGTGTAGGGGTGCAGCATGCTGCGCCCTACAATGGGCCCATGGTGAAGTATGCACGATGAACTGACCTCCCAACTCGACACCGCCCTCGGCCTGGTTCCCTGGGGTTCCCAGATCACAGCAGAGGCCCGCCTCGTGATGGTCAAGCACTGCGTTAGGGCGCTTGAGGTGAATGAAAAGATGAACCTCACCCGCATCACGGCCCCCGAGGAAGTGGTGGTGAAGCACCTTCTGGATTCCCTGTGGCTTTTGCCCGCCCTGGCCTCGTGGGGGCCGGCATTGCCGCGAAGGTACCTGGATGTGGGTTCTGGCGGGGGGTGGCCCTTTGTGCCGCTCGCCGCCGTCTTCTCCGGCATGGTGAAGCGGTTCACCGGAGCGGCCTGCGACAAGACACAAAAGAAGGCGGCGTTCCTGGCGGAGATCTGCCGCGACCTTCTGCCCGGATGCGAGGTGATCCCCAAGCAGATGCGCGAGATTCACAAGGGATCCTTCGATCTTGTGACTGCCCGCGCCGTGGGCCCCATGGGGGATCTGGTGGCCGAATGCGGTCATGTGCTCGATCAGCACGGTATCATCGCCCTCTACAAGGGCCCCTCCGCCGCCGACGAGGTGCCGGCCTTCCGCAACGCCCTCCGTAAATTGCGCTACACCGAGCTGCCGGTGTTTGCCTACACACTGCCCGGCGGCGATGTCCGGCAGATCTTCGGGGCGCGGAGGGGCATGGCCTAGAATGGTTCCATGCACCGCCTAAAGCCCCCTGCTGATGCCTTTGACCGTCTCCGCGCCACCGAGATATTTTCGATCATGGACACCGAGGGGCTCTGGCACCTTTCCGAGGAACTTGAATGGCTCCATCTGGGCGGCGGCGAGATCCTGTTCCGCCCGGGGGATCCCTCCGATGGCATGTACATCGTCATCCATGGGAGACTGCAGGTGGGTTCGGAGGATGCGGAGGGCCGCTTTCACGCCCGTGGCGAGATCCGCCACGGAGAGAGCTTGGGTGAAATGTCACTGTTGTCGGGGGAATCCCATAATTCGCTCTGCCGGGCCCTGAGGGATTCGGAGCTGGTCCATTTGAGCCGCGAATGCTTTGAACGCACGATGGGCTCGAAGCCCGAGATTCTCCGTCACCTGACCAAGCTCATCATCCGACGGCTCAGGGGAAGCCGCTTGAAATCCAATACAACAGAACTCCGCCGCTTGTCGCTATCTTTGATGGCCGGTTCAAGGGAGGCTCCCGCTCCCGAGTTTGCCCGCTGTCTGGCTGCGACCCTGGAAAGCGCCGGACAGAAGGTCAGGGTGTTGGACCGTGCCATCGTGGAATCGGCCCTCTTCAAGGGAGCCACGGACCTTGGGCCCGACGATGGCAGGCATCATGAACTCGTGGGTTGGTTGAGCGAGCAGGAAGCCCGGCATGAGACTCTGCTCTATGTGGCCGACCCGGCCCCCACCGCGTGGACCCGCCGCTGCCTCCGGCAGACGGGCCACGCGATCCTGGTGGTGGAGCCCGGCATGGAGAGTACGCTGGGGGCCTACACCGAGGCTCGCAGGCTGGAGGGTCTTCTCCCCCGGGCCGAACTGGTGCTTCTGCACCCCCCAGCCGCCCAGAGACCCTCAGGGACTTCGCGCTGGCTCGACCGAGGCCCCTTCGAGGCCCATCACCACGTGGTTTGGGGCCCCCAGCCGGATCTCGGGCGTGTGGTGCGGCGCCTGACCGGCCAGGCCCTGGGCTTGGTGATGGGGGGAGGCGGGGCCCGCGGCTTTGCGCACATCGGGGTGATGCGCGCCATCCGCGAGGCGGGATTCGAGATCGATCGTACGGGTGGGAGTAGCATGGGGGCCGTGATCGCCGCCGAGTGCGCCCTAGGCTGGGAATGGAAACCCATGGTGGAGGCCAACCGCCGTGCCCTTGTGAACGAGCGCCCTTTCCGGGATTTCACCCTGCCCTTCATATCGATCTGCAGCGGCGGGGACCTCCGTCGCACGCTGCGTGACAATTTCGGCGGCATCGATATCGAAGATCTGTGGATCCCCTATTTCTGCCAAAGCTCCGACCTGAGCACGGGCAAGCCCGTGGTGCACACCCGTGGCGAACTGCACGAGGCCCTCCGGGCGAGTACCGCCATTCCCGGGATCCAGCCTCCCGCCGTCCAGGGCGGGCACCTTCTGGTCGACGGCGCCGTGCTCGACAACCTTCCCGTGCGCACCATGCGCGAGATGGGGGAAGGGCCCGTGCTGGCTTCCGATGTCACCCCCCACGCGGAGTTCGAGGCCGGTTCCCGCCATTCCGAGGCCCCGGGACCCTGGGCCTTCCTTCTCGACAGGCTACGCCGGAAAAAGAGGCACGAGCGGTTTCCCGGCATCATCCGTATCCTGATGCGCTCCGCCCTCCTGCCGGGAATTGAGGGCACCGAGGGCGTGACCCGGATGGCCGACCTTGTGATCGCGCCCCCCCTTGGGACGATCTCGATGTTTGACTGGGATTCCATCGACCGTTCCGTGGAGATCGGCTTTGAGCACACCCTCCGGGAAGTCAAGCGCTGGGCAGCGGCGCGGGCTCGTCGGGATCCACCGGGTCCCCCAAGCCCAACTTCCTGATCTTGGTGTCGAGCGTCGGTCGCGAAATGTCGAGCTCACGGGCCGTGGGGGCCTTCCGCCCGCGGTGTTTCTCGAGCACGGCGGAGATCACCTCCCTTTCCACAAGATCAGCGGCTTCCTGAACCACATCTTTGAGAGGGCGCCCTTGCCATGACAGTCCGCTGATGATGGGAGCGGCGGGTCCCCCAAGATCGGGTGACAGATCGGTGGGCTTTACTCGGGTCAGGCCCAAGGCGGCCCAGCGCTCCACCTCGTTCCTGAGCTGGCGGACATTGCCTGGCCAGGGCAGGCGGCGGAGCTTCGCCAGAGTTTCGACCTCGGGGATGATTCCGGGATGGGATCGCAGGAAGTGCGAGACCAGGATGTCGACATCACCCTCCCTGTCCCTGAGGGCAGGGATTTCCAGAGTGATCCCGTTGAGGCGGTGCCAGAGATCGGCACGGAACCTGCCGGCCTCGACCTCCTCGCGGAGACGGCGGTGGGTAGCGACAATCACACGCACGTCGATCTTCACATTCTGGGGCGAACCCACGGGGCGCACCTCGCCTTCCTGGAGAACTCGCAGGAGCGAGGCCTGCATCTCGGGAGGCATTTCGCCGATTTCATCGAGGAAGAGGGTGCCCTTGTGGGCCAGCGTGAAAAGCCCGGCCTTATCGGCCACCGCCCCGGTGAAGGCCCCCTGCACATGGCCGAAGAGCACGCTTTCCATCAGGTCGCGGGGGATGGCGGCGATATTTTCCCCCACAAAGGCCTGGGACCGGCGTGAACTGGTGGTGTGCAGGGCTTGGGCGAACAGTTCCTTTCCCGTACCACTTTCCCCTTCCAGGATGACATTGAGCGTGGTGTCGGCCACCCGCTCCATGACCGTCAGGCATTGCTTGAGGCGGGGGCTTTGACCGATGATGCGTCGGTGACCGCCCTGGGGACTCTGGCGCCCCTTGAGTGTCTCGAGATTCGAGCGGAGATCACCGATCTCGCGGTACTGGGTGTTGACCTGGGCGCTGAGCCGTAGGTTGGCTTCCTCAAGGGCCGATTTCTGGCGGGCGTTTTCCTCAAGGAGTTCGGCAGTTTCCATGGCGATCGTGGCCTGCACGGCAAAGATGCTGAGGATTTCGAGGTCGGAGGGGGAAAACCGTGTGGTGCCTACGGGGGCGTCGAGATAAAGAAACCCCAGAAAGGTGTCCTGGCGCTTGAGGGGCATGGCCAGGATGGAATCGGCCCCGCTTTCCAGAACGCTACGGCGTGTGGACAGTGACGGATGATCGCCCACACTTTCCACCAGCAGGGGTTCCTTGTTCTGGAGAAGGCGTTCAAGCACCGTGGCCGAGAGCAGTTCGAGCCCCCCCGACAGCGAAGTGGTGCCGGCAGCCCGGGCCACGTGCAACCGGGGGCCGCCGGGTTCGCTGAGCACCAGAAGGCCGCGGCCGGCATTGCACAGCAGGATGGCTTTGTCGACGATGAGGGTCAGAAGGCTTTCGAGGGGGAGCCGGGAGTTGAT
>JBFWNO010000038.1:0-21694 GCA_050251015.1 Planctomycetota bacterium | reverse complement strand
GCTTCACCCCGGTTGATCTTCTCCCACTGGCGGGAGCGCTGGGCGTCGGTGAGGGCGCTGTGGAGGACGGCCAGGCGGTTGACTCTCGAGCGGAAGCGCCGCAGAGTCTGCGGGGACAGTGAAATTTCGGGGACCAGCACCAAGGCTTGGCGGCCGGCTTCCACCTCCCGGGCGATGGCCCGAAGATAGATCTCAGTCTTGCCGCTGCCGGTCACGCCCTTGAGTAGGAAGGCTGAGGAGGTTGAGCGGGTGTACTCTTCCCAGACGGCCTGCTGGTCGGCTTCGAGTGGAGGGGGCGTCTCGGGCGTCATCTCCAGACCCTCGAGGGGGTCCGGCAGGGTGTCTTCGGTAAACTCCTCGACAAGCCTGCGCTTGACCAGGGAGTTCAGGGGCGAGGCCGAGGCCTTGGCCGCCTTCATCAGTTCCTGGCGCGACAGCAGGCCCCCGGCCTCGTGCAACAGACGGAGCACCAGGGCCTGTTGGGGATGCTTGGCCTCGATCTCGCCCACCGAGCCGATGTCGAAGGAACGGTGGAGTCTCAGGAAGCTCGTGAGACGCTTGCGGCTTCCCTGCCTGTTGACCGCCGGGATCGCAGCCTCCACCACCTCGCCCCAGGGTGCCAGGTAGTGATCGGCGACAAAGCGTGTCAATTCGATCAGGCGCTGGCTCATGAGGGGGGCTTCGTCGACAAGGCCAAGGAGGGGGCGGACCTTGCCGGTTTCGAGTTCGCTGGTGGGTTTGAGGGCCACGCAAAGACCGGTGAGTTCCCTCGGTCCAAAGCCCACATTCACGCGGTGGCCCACCTCGACCTTCCCGCGCAATGTCTCGGGAATCAGGTAGGTGAAACTCTGGTGCAAAGGAACGCCGACCACCACTTCGCAGAACATGCGCGTATTGTAGGGGTCGCAGGGACAGGGACGGATAAAATGGGTTCCATGCGCATTTCCGAGATCTCCATCAAAAACCCCGTCATGGCCTGGATGCTGATGGCCGCCCTGCTGGTGTTCGGTGCGGTGAGTTTTTCAAGGCTGGGCATCAGCCAGAACCCCGACGTGGATTACCCCAACGTCAACGTCAGTCTCACCTGGGAGGGAGCCGCCCCTGAGGTCATGGAGAACGAGGTGGTGGATGTGATCGAGGAGACCCTCATGACCGTGGAGGGGATCGAGGGCATCACCTCCAACGCCCGTTTCGGCGAGGCCAGGGTGACAGCCGAATTCGGGCTCGACAAGAACATCGATGTGGCCATCCAGGAAGTCCAGGCCAAGATTGCCCAGGCCCAGCGCAACCTGCCGAAGGATCTTCTGCCCCCTCAGGTCTCCAAGGTCAACCCCGAGGACGAACCCATCATGTGGATTGCCGTCCATGGCGACGCCCCGATGAAGGAGATCATCAACCTGGTGCGCAACGAGGTGAAAGACCGGTTCCAGACCATTCCGGGAGTGGGTGAGGTTTCCTTGGGGGGTTATGTTGAGCCTGCGGTTCGCGTGTGGCTGGATCCCGTGAAGCTGGAGCAATGGCAACTAACAGTGGATGACGTGGTGGCTGCCATCGAGGCGCAACACTCAGAGATGCCCGCCGGTGTCCTGCGCACTGTGAAGGATGAACGCGGCGTGAGGGTGATGGGCGAGGCCGCCACGGTGGAGGAAATCGGCTCCCTTGTGATCCCCGCCCGTGTGGGTGAAGGCTCCATGTGGCAGACCGTCAGGCTATCCGATGTGGCCAGGATCGAGGATGGCCTGAGCGATGTCAGGCGGGTGTCACGCTTCAATGGCCGTCCATCACTGGGCTTGGGCATCAAGAAGCAGAGGGGAAGCAACGCGGTCGAGATCGGCAACCTCGTCAAGCAACGCATCGAGGAAGTCCGCAAGGAGCTCCCCCAGGGCGTTTCCATTGACCTGAGCTTTGACACCACGCGCTTTGTGGCGGAGAACGTGCATGAGCTGATGTTCACCCTGGTGCTCTCGGTGTTCCTCACGGCGATGGTCTGCTGGCTCTTCATCGGTTCCTGGAGCGCTACGTTCAACGTCCTCCTCGCCATCCCCACATCCATCGGCGGCGCCTTCATCATGATGGATCTCTTCGGGTTCACCCTGAACACCTTCACCCTGCTGGCGCTTTCGCTGGTGGTGGGGGTGGTGGTCGATGATGCCATCGTGGTGCTCGAGAACATCACCCGCCACAGGGAAGGGGGCAAGTCGCAGTACCGCTCCGCTCTCGATGGTTCTCGCGAGATCGGCTTCAGCGTCTTGGCGATCTCGGCGGCTGTGATCGCCATCTTCCTGCCTGTGGCCTTCATGAAGGGTGTCATCGGGAAGTTCTATTACCAGTTCGGGGTCACCACGTCCTGCGCGGTGGCCTTCTCGCTCCTGGAGGCCCTCACCCTGACCCCCATGCGTTGCAGCCGGTTCCGCGGCGAACACAAACCCTCCCGGATTCCGGCCATGGTTTCCGGATGGGAGACCGGACTTTCCAGGCACTATGGTCGCTTCTTGGCCATGGCACTGCGTCATCCGTGGCGTGTCACCCTTTCGATGATCACGCTCTTTGGCGCCTCCCTCTTCATCCTGACGGCGATCCGGCATGAGATGCTGCCCACTTTCGACATGGGGGTCTTCTCTTCCCGGCTCCAGACCCCGCCCGGAAGTTCCCTCGAGTACACCGATTCTGTGGTCAAGCAGGCGGAGGCCATTGTGTTGGCCAGGCCCGAAACGGCCAGGATGTACTGCGCCGTGGGCGGTTTCGGCGGGGGGGAGGTGAACTCCGCCAACATGTCCATCACCATGAAGCCCCAGGGCGAAAGACCGGCCAACCCGGCCAAGGGGAGACCCCTGACCCAGCAGGAATTCATGCAGGAACTGCGCGACGAGTTTGCCAAGATCCCGGCCCTGCGGCGTGTGTCGCTCAGGGAAATCTCCATGATGCAGGCCCGGGGGGCCTCGAACAGGGGCTATCCCATCGAATTCAGGGTCACCGGACCGAATTGGGATGAGCTCGGCGCCCTGTCGCTGGAACTGGAAAAGAAGCTTGAGACGTCGGGATTCATGACGGACCTCGACAGCGACTATCTCGTGGGTGTGCCGGAGGTTCGCGTTTTGCCCGATCGCGAGAAGGCGGCTCGCGGCAGTGTCACCGTGTCAAAGGTGGCCCGCACCATCAATGCGGCCATTGGTGGCACAAAGGCCGGCAAGTTCAGTCGAGACGGCCGCCGTTACGACATCCGTGTCAGTCTGGAAGACAGAGTCCGGTCCAGCCATCAGGACATCGGGCGCCTTATGGTGCGCAACCAGCATGGTGAGCTTGTATCCCTCGACTCGGTGGCCCGTACTGTGGATACGCCCGTTCAGTTGAAGATCAGTCGCGAGAACAGGGCGCGTGCTATTCGTATCTTCGGTAATGTGGCGAAGGGACACAGTCAAGCGGAAGCTCTGGACATGGTGCGAAGCCTGGCATCCTCGCTCCCCCAGGGATACCACCTGGAACTCACGGGAGGTGCGGCCCAATTCGAAGACACCACCCGCGAGGCTCTCATCGCCCTGGGTTTGGGGGTGATGATCGCGTACATGATCCTGGCGGCCCAATTCAACAGCTTCATCCATCCCTTCACCGTGCTCCTCGCACTTCCCTTCAGCATCACCGGGGCGCTGGTGGCGCTGTGGATCACGGGCAACTCCATGAACATGATGAGCCTCATCGGACTCCTCCTTTTGATGGGCTTGGTGAAGAAGAATTCCATCTTGATTGTGGACTTTTCCAACCAGGCCAGGGCCAGGGGTCTGCCTGTGAAGGAGGCCCTGCTGGAGGCCTGCCCCCTGCGTCTCAGGCCCATCATGATGACCAGCTTGGCCATCATGATGGGGGCGCTTCCTGCCGCGATGGCCCTGGGTCCGGGAGCCGAGCTGAGAGCACCCATGGCCGTGACCGTCATCGGAGGGACAATGCTGTCCACGCTCCTGTCATTGTTCGTCGTGCCTTGCGCCTACCTGTTGCTCTCCCATTGGGAGAGGGGGGATGCTTCAGAGCCAGGTGCCCAGGAATAAAAAGACCACCAGCCCAGCTAGTGTGCACAGAATGCCGAAAAGCAGAAAGCACAGCAAGGTGCGGATCGCCATGGGAGGTCATGATACTACAATGAATTCATCATGATGAATCCCTGCTCGTACTGTGGCCGTCCCCGTCTTGAAGAGGGATCCAGGTGTCCGGCCTGCGGTGCGGGAGCTGGTCATCCCCCTTGGGATCCGCCAGCCTGGGAAGGTGTCCGCTCCCTGGATCCGGGGCTCTCCTGGTTGAGAGCCTTGTGGGGGATCCTGGGGAACCCTTCCGGGTTCTTTAGCTCCCTTCCACCCACCCACCGCGTGTTCAGGAGCTGGACCTTTGCCCTACCCGTGGTCTTCATGTTGTTTCCTGTGGCCATGCTGGCCGCCCATGACCACCTGGAGATGATCGAAGCCAGGCAACCGGCTCTCCTTGACCAGTTGGCCGTTGTCGCCGGAATGGGGGCCTGGGGTGTCTTTGACTTGGCACAGAGTCTCCTTCTCATGGCCGGTTACTGGGGGGTGTTCGTGGCCATGGTGGCCACCTTTGTGCATTTGGGGCTATTGATGACGGGGGGGGCGGCCCACAGGTGGACGGCGACCTTCCGTCTTTCGGGATACGCTTTGGTGCCCGGGCCCCTCATCCTCCTGTTGCTGACGGGTCTTTGGTTAGCCTTCGATTCCGTTAGGCTGGGAGGGGTCTGGCCCGTCGTGGCGTGGATGCGCCCTTTGGCAGCCCAGGGACTCCTCTGGGCCTTGCTGGCCTGGCCCTTTATCCTGCTTGTCTTGGGGGTGGAAAAGATCCACGGTATCAGGAGGGGGCGGGCCATCTCCACCGTGCTCTTGGCCATGATGACGGGCCTCTTGGTGTCGAGCCTACTGGGGCTCTAGGGTTCAACCTTCAGCGGGGAAACCAGAGGGAACCAAGGCTTTCCTCGAGAGCCCCGGCCACGGCCTTGGACAGGACGGCCTCACCCTCATCGGTGTAATGGCCATCTTTGGGATAGCTGACCACGGCTCCCGACTGGGCCAGTTCCCTGATGCTGTCCAGAACGCGGATGTAGGGGAACCCCTTGTCGGCGGCCCAGGCCGCCAGCCGCTTGTCGGGGTGATCCTGTCCGGGGAGCCAGGCGGGGTATTGGGGGATATAGACAAGAAAGAAGGGAAGCTTCCTCTCTTTGCAGAGGGCATGCACTTTCTCGATCTCGGCCAGGACGTCCTGCCACTGGGGTTCGTGGAGACCGTTGGGGAGGTAGGCCTCGGCCAGGTTGTCTCCCATGATGAAACCCTGGCGGTTGAGGACCACTTGCTTGAGAAGCCAGCGGAGGGCGTGGGAGTGGATGAAGAGGCGGGTCCCCACGGGTCCGAGGGCCTCTTCATGCTTAGCCCGGAGCAGGCCTGTGTGGCTCAGGCGGATGGCCTCGACACCGCGGTAGGTGTCGATGATGTCGCCAATCGTGAAGTTCAGCACCACGGCATCCGGCTCCAGTTCCCACCCACGAAGTTCAAGGAGCCGCCTTTCCACCTGGGTGAAGTAGCCTCCCACCCCGAAGTTGACGCACTCGACCTTCTCGGCGCCCCAACGTTCGCGAAGGAGCTTTTCCACCTCGTTCACATAGAAGCGGGCCCCCTTGCGGCCGGTGCCGCCCGTGAAGCTGTCGCCGAGCATGAGGATCCGGCGGAGGCCTGCAGGTTTGGGGAGGACCCATTCCGTGTCAAAGAATCCCCGTGAGTTGACGCGGGCCTCGAGTTCGAACTCGCCTGTGCTGTTGTGCCCCCTGAGTTCATGATTCCGGCGGTGCAGGTAGGGCAGGCCCTCGGCCTCCTCGAAAAAGGGGAGGTCGAGAAGCTTGGGGGCCTTACCGCTGAGACGGACCAGGCCCTCGGCCATCGCCAGGGGCGCCATCACCAAGAGCAGAAAGTAGGCCAGTTTGCGTTTGAGCGGTCGAGCCATCCTCCCATCGTAACGCCCTGGGGATGGGGGGGCCCCATGGTACAATGGACCCATGGCCATAGACCGCACCAAGGAACGACGCCAGTTCATCATTCCGGCCCTGATGAAGGACATCCGCAGCTCCTTGACCTTCAAGGCCGTGATGCTCAACATCAGCTCCAAGGGCATGCGGGTGTTTTCGAACGACCAACGACTCCTGCTGACCCCAGAGGATGTGATCAAGCGGAAAACCTTCGAACTCGACTTCGATTTCTTCAACATCCCGATGAGGGGAGTCCATGCCCAGGTGGTGAATCTGAGCCCGGGAATGAACAAGGGGTTTGAAAAGCAGTTTGGGCTGAAGTTCACGAACCTCAATCCCAAGGTCGGTCGCCAGATCGAGGTGTTCGTCCAGGAATACTCCAAGGGCTGAGTCCGTGAATCCCGCCATAGTCGAGTATCTGGCCGCGTTTGCCCGCGAGTTCCTCGCCGTGTTTTCGGAGATGGCTCCGTACCTGCTCATCGGCTTCGGCCTGGCTGGCGTGGTGGAACGCCTGCTTCCCGAGGAAAAGGTGAGGCGCTGGCTCAGCGGCTCGAACCTGGGCATCCTGCGCGCCGCCCTCCTGGGCGTTCCACTGCCGTTGTGCAGCTGTGGCGTGATCCCTGTGGCCCTGGCCCTTCATCGCCGCGGTGCCAGCCGCGCCGCCACAGCCACCTTCCTCATCACCACTCCGATGAGCGGCGCGGATTCCATTGCCGCTACCTGGGGCATGATGGGCCCGCAATTCACCATCCTCCGGACCCTCCTGACCTTCGCGTCGGGATTGATCGCGGGAGCGACGGTGCGCTGGATCTGCGGCCCTGAGGATGAAAGACCCCTCACCGACACGGCAGTCCTTCCAAGCCACTCCGGAAGGCTGGGTTGGCTGGCCCCGGGCTGGGATCTCCTGCAGAGCCTGTCCGGTTGGATCCTGGTGGGCGTGGCCCTGAGCGCCCTGCTGTCTGTCAGTGTGCCGGATGGAGCCTTTGCCTCGGTGGGAAGCACGGCCGGGCTGTTCATCATGTCCGTCATCGGCTTCCCTCTGTATGTCTGTGCCACATCCAGCATCCCCCTGGCGTTGGAGTTCGTGCACAAGGGCTTCACGCCTGGCGCGGCCTTTGTGTTCCTCCTGGCCGGTCCGGCGACCAATGTCATCACCGGGATGATTGTCTGGAAGGAGCTCGGACTCCGGACCACCCTCGCCTACCTGGGTGCCATTTTTGTCTGCGCCATCAGCGGAGGTGCCTTCATCGACGCTGTGGGAGTGGACCTGGTGATGGACCACGGTGACCATATTCATGCCGATTCCTGGTCGGCCATCTCGGCCTGGATTTTGGCCGGTCTCATGCTTCTGTCGTTTGGGGTCAGGTGGAGACCCCGCCGAAAACCAGAACCGGGCGTGGCGACACAGATCCTGCGGGTTCAGGGGATGACCTGCGAGCATTGCCGCAAGACGGTGACCCAGGCCATCGAGGGCGTGCCGGGAGCCCGCGATGTGCTGGTCAATCTCCAGGCGGGTGAGGCCAGGTTCGAGGGTGCCGATCCCGACGCGGTACGCACGGCAGTGAGGGCGGCGGGCTTCAACACACCGTGAGGGCCGAGTTCCGCCTGACCGCCCCCTTTGAGCCCGTAGGTGACCAGCCCGCGGCCATCGAGGCCCTCGTGCAGGGATTCCGCTCCGGCAAGAAGGAACAGACGCTGATGGGTGTCACGGGAAGCGGAAAAACCTTCACCATGGCCCATGTGGCGGCCCGCCTGGGCCTGCCCACCCTCGTGCTCAGCCACAACAAGACCCTGGCGGCCCAGCTCTTCGGCGAGTTCCGGGAATTCTTCCCGAAGAATGCCGTTCATTATTTCGTCAGCTACTACGACTATTACCAGCCCGAGGCCTACATCCCCCAGAAGGACATCTACATCGAGAAGGACTCCAGCGTGAACCAGGAAATCGACAGGCTGAGGCTCGCTGCCACAGCCGCCCTGGTGTCACGGCCCGACACGTTGGTGGTCAGCTCGGTCAGCTGCCTCTACGGCCTGGGTTCGCCCGAAAGTTTCGCGCGCGCTGTGGTGAACCTCCGTCAAGGCGAGGGGAAAGGTCCGGAGGAACTCTGCGCCAGGCTGGTGGATGTTTACTACACCCGCAACGATATCAGCTGCGAACGAGGCACCTTCCGCCGCCGGGGCGACACGGTGGAGATCTTCCCCCCGGGTGAGCAGGGAGGACTGAGGGTGGAATTCTTCGGCCAAGAGATCGAGAGACTCCGGGTCTTCGATCCCGTGAGTTCGGAAACCCTGTCGGAGCGTGGGGAGTGGACACTCTACCCTGCACGCCATTATGTGATTTCTCCCGGGGAGCAGGAGCGGGCCCTCCTGTCGATCGAGGAGGAGCTCCATGCACGGCTGGCGGTGATGCGGGCCGCCGGCCATCACCTGGAGGCCCATCGCCTCGACGCCCGCACGCGGCACGACCTCGACATGATCAGGCAGGTGGGCTACTGCAGTGGGATCGAGAACTACTCCCGCCATTTCGAGAACCGCCCGGCGGGCTCGCGGCCCTTCACCCTCACCGATTATTTTGGAAAAGAGTGGCTGCTGATCATCGATGAGAGTCATGTCACCCTACCTCAGATCGGGGCCATGAGTTTTGGCGACCGCTCCCGCAAGCAGACCCTGGTGGACCATGGGTTCCGCCTCCCGAGCGCCCTCGATAACCGTCCGATGACCCATGCGGAATTCTTTGGCCGGGCCGACATGGTTCTCTATGTGAGTGCCACGCCCGGACCGCACGAGCTCAGCGTCTGCGGCGGCAGGCCCGTGGAACAGCTGGTCAGGCCCACAGGGCTCCTCGATCCCCTGATCGAGGTCCGTCCCGTGGAAGGCCAGGTGGCTGATCTCACGGCCGAGATCAAGGCCTGCAGTCAGAGGGGCGAGAGGGTGCTGGTGACCACGCTCACCAAGCGCCTGGCGGAAAACCTCTCGGAGTACTTCTCGGAGCATGGACTCAAGGTGCGCTGGCTGCACAGCGACCTGGATTCCATCGAGCGCATGACCATCCTCCGGGAGCTTCGTGAGGGGTTGCGCGATGTGGTGGTGGGGGTGAACCTTCTGCGTGAGGGCCTGGATCTTCCCGAGGTGGCCTTGGTAGCCATCCTGGATGCCGATGCCCAGGGATTCCTGCGCTCGGCCACCTCCCTCATTCAGACCGTGGGCCGCAGTGCCCGCCACGAGAACGCCCGCGTGATCATGTACGCCCACACAGTGTCTGAGGCCATGCGCCAAGCCATCGACGAGACTTCCCGCAGGAGGGCTGTGCAGGAGGCTTACAACAAGACACACGGCATCACTCCGCAGGGCATCCGCAAGGCCATCCGCCTATCGCTCGAGGAGGAAATCCGAGAGCGGTCCCTGGAGGCCATGCCCAAGGTCATGGAGAACGACGAAGCGGTCTACCGCCTCGAGGGCGAGATGCTGGAGGCGGCCGCAGCCCTCGATTTTGAGAAGGCCGCCCAGATCCGCAACCGCATCAGCGAGATCAGGCCCGATTGGACGGTGGACGGGACGCGCCTCGAGAAGGTGCACGGAGCCAAGAGAAAAAAGGCGGGCGCCAAGGGGAGGCGGCGATGAATCATCAGGTTGCCTCCGATTCCGCTGGGGCTGAACCGCGCCCGCGTGCCCTCCAACAGTTGGTCGAGATGGCCCTGGCCGAGGACAGGGCCCGCGAGGATGCGACCACAGATTTTTTCAAGGGTGGCCCCCGCCAGTGGAGAGTGATCGCCCGCCAGCCGGGCGTGTTCTGCGGTGAGGGAGTGGCACGGGAGGTGTTCCTGCAGATGGGCTATCCCTTCGAGGTCGTCACCTCGGTTGTGGATGGCGGCTCCTTCAAGGCTGGAGATGTTCTAGAAGCCTACAAGGGCGATTCACGCATGCTTAGCGTGGAGCGGGTGATCCTCAATTTCCTCCAGCACCTCACGGCGGTGAGCACGCATGCGGCGAGGTTTGCCGAGGCAGTGAAGGGTCTCCCTTGCACGGTGCTCGACACCCGCAAGACCACACCGGGATGGAGGCACCTGGAGAAGCATGCCGTGGCGGTGGGGGGCTGCACGCCGCACCGGATGGACCTGGCCTCCGCCATCATGGTGAAGGACAACCACTGGGATCTGGCCAAGAACCCCCACGGAGATGATCTGGTGTCCTGGATCGGGGAGCTTAAGGGGAAAAAGCTTCCCCTCATTGTAGAGGTGACATCTCTGGAAGATGCCCTGACTGCGGCCTCAGCCCAACCCGATGTGATTCTGCTTGATAACTTCTCTCTTCCCGAACTAACCCAAGCGGTGAAAGAAATCCGCTCCCGCTTCAGCGCCAAGACGACCCTACTGGAAGCCTCCGGCGGCGTGACCCTCGACTCGGTGCGAGCCATCGCGCTCACCGGTGTCGACCGGATCAGCACCGGCAGCCTCACCCAGAATCCCCCGAGGGTGGACCTGAGTTTGGAGATGGGTTCCTAATTTTGTTATTTCGTAGGGGCTGACCTCCGTGTCCGCCCTTCCTACAGGTGCACCCTCCCTCGTCATTCCCGCGAATGCGGGAATCCATCATGGGTCCAAAATAGTTTTGCGGTCACAATTTGTGACCGCAAAAACAGTCGATTTTTACGCAGTAACGCATATTTTTTGAGTAAATATCACGATATTTACCGCGAGTTTAAGTCTAGTTGAGGCCAATGTGCGGTATCTGGCAGGGGGTAGCTTGAGTTAGAAATGCAGGAGGCTACATGACAGAGAACATGTTGATTCCAAGTGAGCGAATCGAAAGGGTTATCTGTGTGTTGCGTGGAACGAAGGTCATTGTGGATACGGAATTGGCATCGCTTTATGGCGTATCCGTCAAATCACTCAATCAAGCGGTCAAACGTAATTTAAGAAGGTTCCCCGGGGATTTCATGTTTCAGTTGACGGAGGAAGAGTCAGCTTTTGCACAGTCCAAGCCAGAGACCCCAAGCCAGGAAAAACGTGGAGGTCGACGTACCTGCCCTTATGCCTTCACCGAGCAGGGGGTGGCCATGCTTTCGAGCGTCCTTCATGGTGAAAGAGCGGAACAGGTCAATATAGAAATCATGAGAGCGTTTGTCAGATTGAGAAGCATTCTCCAATCCAATGCAGAGCTATCCCGCAAAGTCGAGCAACTTGAGAAAAACTATGATGCGAAATTTCGGGAGGTGTTTGAAGCCATCCGCCAACTCATGATGCCGCTGGATGATGACAGCAAGGGAAAGCTTGGGTTTCAACCGCCATAAATAACATTAACGATATTACTAACGCCAGAATTGCCACCACCAGTTCTGGCGTATTTAACACCAGAACAATCCTTCAAGTCTGTTATATGATGAAATCATAGGAGTCTTACGATGAAAGCATCAATTTTATTTGTATTAATCGTTTGGTTTGTTGGTAGCTATGCGCAGGCTGAGAAGGCGACTGAAAAGTTGACGTTTAACGATTACGGTTTCGCCATTTCCCCGCTGGAGGAAGCCAAGGCAGGCCAAGGCACCTATCTCATGATGTTTCTCCCCGCCACGGACGGATTTGCGCCAAATGTCAATGTGATTGCCCAATCCTATGCTGAAGGTATGCCCGCCTATATTGCGTTGTCGAAAGGGCAATTCAAGGAATTTGGATTTGAGTTGCATTCCGAGAAAAATGTTGGTGAGAATGAAGTGAGCTTCGAATACTCGGGAACATCTCAGGGAAGGAAGTTACATTGGTATTCAAAGGCTGTGCAAAAAGGTAGGGACACTATCTACCTCATTACCGCCACTTCAACAGAGGAACAATGGCCCAAAGTCAAGTCGAAGCTGATGCAATGTGTCGAATCATTTAGCTTCTTGAGCCAAAAAAATCCCCAGAAAGATCAGTAGTGCTGGCCTATAAAGTCAGTTTGCTTAATGATTCGTTGACTATTATGGAGGCACACCTTAGGTGAAAATCGTTCTCCAACGCGTCTCCCGGGCACGGGT
Organism: Planctomycetota bacterium; assembly: GCA_050251015.1. Lineage (GTDB taxonomy): Bacteria > Planctomycetota > JBFWNO01 > JBFWNO01 > JBFWNO01 > JBFWNO01. The sequence continues at coordinate 9,677 of JBFWNO010000038.1, read as the reverse complement.
TACCGTGGAAGGTCGGGTGGTGGGCGAGATCGGGCCGGGACTGCTGGCGCTGGTGGGGATCCATAGTACCGATGACGAGGTCGCGGTGGAAAAACTGGCACGGCGCACGTCGGAGATGCGTATTTTCAAGGATGCCGAGGGCAAGATGAACCTTGATGTGAGGCAGGCGGGGGGTGCGGTGCTGGCGGTGAGCCAGTTCACCCTCTGTGCTGACACATCCTCGGGCCGAAGGCCCTCCTTCACCCCCGCCATGGCTCCGGACAGGGCCAGGCCGCTGTTTGAGCGTTATGTCGACACACTGAAGGCGCTGGGGCTCTCAGTATCCACGGGAATGTTCGGAGCCTCCATGCAGGTGGAGCTGGTGAACGACGGGCCTGTGACGATCCTGCTGGAGACTTCTTAGCTATAATTTTTTTATGACAAACAAACCTTTCATGCTCTTGTGGCTTGTCTTGGCCCCTCTCTTGATGACTTCCTGCTCCCCCGCCAAGCAGTTTTACCCCGTCGAAGGATCCTTGGCGGTGACGGTGGAGGATGTGGTGCGTGACGAGAAGGGAAATATGACCTTCCGTTGGGTGGCCCCCTCAGAATCCGTCTGGTATTGCCCGGGTTACGAGTGGTACGAGAGGGCCGGCACCATCTATGTGCGTTTTGTGAGGGTGCGCATGGGGGATGAGCTTGATCCCCCCTTCGAGGCCGTACCGCTGAGAAACCCCGAGGCCCTGCCGGTGCTCCTGTCGGATGAAGACGGCCACACTCGCGAACTCTGGAGAAGCGTCAAGCCCTAGGGTGATGTTGCCGGAAGGCAGGACAGCAGGATTTCCTCGATGATGGCGTTGTCGGCCGCACTGGGGAGCTCTTCGTCGCCGTCCCTCAAGACCCTCAGGATTCTCCTCCCCTCCTCGGTGCGCATCGGTTCGGATGCGGGAAAGGGATTGGACCCGCGAAGGTAGTACATGAGGTGCAGGTCCCCGGGTTTGGGGCTCACGGGATCGATGGAAGCGATGCGCTTCCTGAGGATCTCCAGGCCAGGGGAATCAGCCTCGGCCCTTGATAAGACGAGGGAGGCCGTCAGAGGGGCTTTGTCGACAAGCTGAGTCCAATCTTCCGGGCTCAAGGAAGGCAGGGCTTGGGTGGCAAAACGGCTTCCGGGGGGGTTCTCCCTCAGCCAGGACCAAAGCTTGGGGAGGGGCTCGGCAAACGGGGTTTTGATGTTGCGGATCTTCTTGTCGAATTCCAAAAAGGCCTTGTTGTCATGGAGGGCCTGCAACAGCATCCACTGGTCAAGGATGGCCCAACCATCAGATGGATTTGCCGGGGGATTCCGAAGCGATGTGTCGAGATGGCCCGGGAGCTCCGCGTCCAGCTTGTGAAATGCCGTGTGGGGATCCTGCCTGTTGTCGGAGACAATCTTTCCGAGAACGGGCCAGGCGATCTTCCCACCCTTTGAGCCCAGAAGCTTGGCAAACTCGGCCACAGCTCCGGGCTTGGATTTTTTCTGTTCCCATTCCGTGATCAGGGAGCGGATCTGGATCTCTTCGATGGAGAGCTCCTCGATGGTGTCGGCGTAATTGCCCAGGGAGGCAGAGCCCTTCGAAAGAAAGAGGATGCAGAAGGCGGTGTCTCCCTGAAATGGGATTGCCGGGACAAACTCTCCATTGGGTTTTTGGATCTTGAGTATTTCCCGCGCACCCACATCGTACCAATCGATGGTGCCGAAGGTATCGGTCTTCATGAAAACGCCCGCCCGCTCGACACAGTACATGGAATACGCCCACCAAGGCTGACTCCCTTCAATGCAGGGCAAATCATCGGGTTTATAGGCCGTCTGAAGATAATCAATGGCCCTCTGAATGGCGCTGTCGCAGGCCTCGGCGTTTGAGTAGCCCTTCGCCAGGCAGAGCGTGGCGATGCCCACACAGGTCATGGCCACATAGGGTTTTGTGTAATGCTTGTTGAACCTCGAGCCGATGCCATAGTTCCAGCCGCCATTTTCTGTTTGCGACTTGAAGAAGGCCTCGGCCGCCTTTTTGAAAATTCCCTTGTCCACCTCGACACCGCAACTTCTGGCGGCCTCAAGTCCGAGAATAGCGTATTGCGCCGTGGAATGGTTGTCATCCTGGCCCTTGGGGTAATTCTTGAGCTCGGGTAGCGAGGGATAGGCCACTGGATAGCCCCAGGATCCCTGCTTCGATATCGACTTGGAGAGTCCCTTGGCAATCTCCTCAAGACGCTCCAGACAGGCCTCGATATGGGAGGCCAGCTCCTGGTTTTTGGCAGCCCTCGCTTCGTTGATGTATCCCGCCAGGAGCATCGCCGCAAGGCCTGATTCGTAGGTGCCGAACAGGTGCATGAGGGGCATTGTGGCAATCGTCAGGAAATGGGGTTCGAGGTCGGGGCTGATACAAGGTCTCTTATTCCCCAGACAGCGCCTCCCCTCCACTGTGGCCTGCAGGTCGAGCATCTGGTACCCGCCCATACATTGCTGGTTCTTGTTCCCAAGTTTTTTTTCGGTCACTTGGAGGGCCTCGCGGATGGCCTTTTGCACCTTGGGGTGCTGGGGCCTGAGAAGGTCGTTATTCTTCTTTTCATCGGCGCCAAACAGTCCCGGACCCGCCGACAGGAGCAGGGCGAACACGAGCATCAACCTGAGCGTGAACGTCATGACCCCTTAATGGGGGCAAAAACCATGCCAACTCAAAGGCTCAGGGAAGTGCAGGGGGGAGGGACTCAAGGACATCCCTGATAGCCGCGCTGTCTGAGAGCTCCGGCGGGGCCTCGCCGCCGGCCTTCAGAGCCGCCCATAACTTAGTCCCTGCTTCTGTTGCCAGCGGCTTGGATTTGGGGAAGGGGTTCCGGCCCTTGAGGTGATGCATCAGGAGCTGATCGGCGGGCTGGGGGACCTTGGGATTCATCGACTTCAAGCGGTTGCGCAAGAGGGCAATCCCCGGGGCACCCTTGGGGGCCTGCGCCAGGGCCACCGAGGCTGTGAGCGGGGCTCTATCCAACAATTCCTGCCATTCCTCCTGTGTCATCTCGGGGGTGGGGGCGGCGGTGAAGCGGCTGGTGGGGGGATTCGACCTGAGCCAAGCCAGCAGACGCTGGGGAAGGCTTTCGGCCTGGCCCTTCATGCGGTCCGGGATGACGCGGTCGATCCTGGGGAATTCCTTGGAGTCCGGGATGGCCTGATGCACCATCCACAATTCCAGTAAGTTCCAGTCATCCCCGTCAACGCCGGCATCCGAGGCAGTCAGGAGGGCCTGACTGTCATCTGGGAACATGGACTGCAGTTTTTCGAACAAGAGATGGGTGTCCTCGGGCAGATTGCTGGTGATTTTTTTCAACACGGGCCAGGCCACAGCCTGGTTCTTGTTGCTCAAATTTGTGGCGAAGGCGGCCAGGGCCTCATGACCCTTTCCCATGCGATTCCATTCCTCGTTCAAGGAACGGATCTGGATGTCCTCGATGGAGAGCTCCTCCACGGACTCCACATAGTTGCCCAGATTGGCGGAACCCTTGGAGAGGAACAGGGCACAGAACGCGGTATTTTGGGCCATGCTGAAGGTGCCGTCATCCTTCTGGGTGGGAAGGATCAGCCGTGCGCCCATGTCGTACCAGTCGACCTCGCCGATCTTTTCCTGGCCCAGGAAAACCCCAGCCCTCTCCAGGCAATACAGGGCATAGCCGTTGGTGGCGCCTCCCTGTTGCTTGAGGAAGCTGAGATTCTCGATCACCCACTCCAGGGCGTCTTGGATGGCCTCCTGGGTCGCTTGAGGTTCCTTGAGGCTGGATTCCATGACCTTGAGCGAGGAAATGCCCGCGAGGGTCATGGTGAGGGTGGGATAGACCGCGCCAGGAACGACGCCCTTCTCCTTCTTCTTGCTGTAGGCCTTGGATTTCTTGACAGGTGTGGGAGTGTATCCCCAACCGCCCGCCTGGGATTGTGAGCCCAGGAAACCTTCCATGGCATCCTCGATGAGCTTGGGGGGCACCTCCACGCCGGCTTTGACGGCCGAGGCCAGGGCCAGGATGGCGTACTGTCCGGTGGAATGGTTTTCCATCGACTTGGGATCGTTGGAGACATAACCCCAGGAGTTGTTCTTTGTCAGACCCCTGTTGAGGTCCTTGACGATGGCGGCAAGGGCCGTGCGGCACTCGTCCTTCAAGGTGCTTTTTTCCCTGCCCATGTCCTGGACATACCCCGAGAGGATCATGGCGGTGAGTCCGGCGATGTAGGTGTTGTCGTATCCATCCTTGGACTGACCGACCTGCCCAATCTTGAAACTACCCTTGGCCAGGGAACGGATGGCACCCTGGAGATCCTCCGAGAGGTAGGGCTTGGCCTGGCCCAGGCAGCGCCGTGTCTCGAAGAGAGCCAGGAGATTCAGGATGCCATAGCCATAGGGGTCGTTGATGTGTTGTTCCAACCATGGAGCGGCCTTCTTGAGGGCCGCTTGGACCTCGGGGTGCCGCGGTCTGTAGAGCTCACCCGAGGCGGGCTTGTTTTCGGCTCCTGGAAGTGTGGCGGGGGAGCCCAGCAAAAGACCGAGAATCAAAAGGTGGATGAACAATGGCATGGGTATGAAAATCCGCAAAGATTATGCCATTCCATAGCGGCCTTTCCTATGCTTTATACTTGGGACATGTTCCAGATCGTACAAGAGGCTTGCAACTTGGCCAGTCAATCCGGGTGCACCTATGCCGATGCCCGGGTGGTGGCCCTCAGGCGCCAGACCCTGCACACTCGCGACAGGGCGGTAGACCATTATGGTGAGAGCGACGACAGGGGTTTCGGCGTGCGTGTGCTCTACAAGGGAGCCTGGGGATTCGCCAGTTCGCCCATCCTGAAGATCGAGGAGGTCAAACGGGTCGTGAAGCAGGCCATCCGCGTGGCCGAGGCCAGCGCCCTCGCTCCGCGCCAGGGCGGGGTGCAGTGGGCCCCGGAGCCGGCCGCCAGGGTCCACCATGTGTCGCCCCGCCAAACGGATCCCTTTGAGGTGCCTTTCGACAGCAAGACTTCCCTGCTCCTTGATGCCTCCGAGGTGATGCTCAAGGAAAAGGGCATCAAGAGGGCCCGGGGCTACCTCTTGGCCAAGGAAGTCCAGCGCTGGTATGCCAACACTGACGGGTCCGAGATGTTCTCGGATGTGATCAGCACCGAGGCCGAGATCTCGGCGGTGGCCGTGGGTGAGAATGATTTCCAGACCCGCTCCTGGCATGCCGATTGTCGCTCAGGTGGTTTTGAACTCTACGACAGGAAGAAGTTTGTGGTCGAGGCGGCGCGGGTGGCCGCCCAGGCCCGCGAAAAGCTGTCGGCTGTCGACGCTCCTTCGGGCGAGAAGGACCTGGTGCTGGATGCCCACCACCTGGGCCTGACCATCCACGAGAGCGTGGGCCATGCCACCGAGCTCGACAGGGTCCTCGGCTACGAGGTGAGCATGGCCGGATCCAGCTTCGTGTCCACCGACAAGCTCGGCAAGTTCCGCTACGGCAGCGACAAGGTCACCCTGATGGCCGACAACACCCTCGAGGGCGGCCTCGCGACCCAGGGCTTCGACGACGACGGCGTTCCGGGACAGCGTTGGCCCATTGTCGAGAAGGGCCTGTTCAAGGGTTACAGCACCGGCCGGGAGTTTGCCCACGCCATCGGCGAGGCCCGCTCGCGGGGCTGCTGCCGGGCCGACCACTGGTCCAGCTTCCCCATTGTCAGGATCCCCAACCTCTCCCTGATGCCCGGCAAGGAATCCTGTTCCCCCCAGCAGTTGATCAGCGGGGTGGATGACGGCCTGTATTTCGAGGGCATGGGCTCCTTCAGCATCGATCAGCGCCGCTGGAACTTCCAGTTCGGCGCAGACGCCGTCTGGGAGATCAAGGGGGGCAAGCTGGGCCGGATGGTCAAGCCCGTGGTCTACCAAAGCACCACTCCCTATTTCTGGGGCCAGTGTGATGCCGTGGCCGATGAGCGTCACTGGAGACCTGTCGGCGTGATGAACTGCGGCAAGGGCGATCCCATGCAGATCGCCCAGATGACACACGGCGCTGCGCCGGCCCGCTTCCGGAAGATCAAGGTCTCGCCTGGGAGTGTCAGCGCATGATCTTCTCCCCCGACAAGGCCCGCGAACTCCTGACCCGCGTGATCGCCATGCGCGAGGAAGGCGAGCTTTCGCTGCTCTTGTGCGCTGAGCGTTCGCTGGGCACCCGCTTCAACGGCTGCGCCATCTCCCAGAACATCCTGAAGTTCAACGCCACGCTTCGTCTCACCGCCAGGGTGGGCCAGCGGAGGGCCTCGCTCACCGTCAACGCCCTCAGCGACGACGACGTGCTGCGCCGGGCTGTGCGGCAGGCCCATCACCTCGCGTTACGCAATCCCGAAGACGAGGAAGTGATGGAGGAGCCCGGCGAGGTCTTCTCGGGCCCGGAAAGGGCCCGCTCCGAGAGCGCGGAGGCCCTCGAAATTCCCGCCATCGGCAGTTTTGTGGCCGAGGCCTGCGCTCTGGGCTCCGTGGCGGGGGTGGACCTTGCGGGCCTGGTGATGGTGACCAAGGGCCTCAAGGCCTATGCGGATTCCCGCGGGGGTCTGGCGGCCGAGCGCTACCACCGCACCGACACGCACATCACCGCCTCGGGGAAAAAAGGCAGTGGCTGGGCCGAGCACCAGGACCACACCCTCACCCGCGACAACGTGGTGGATTGCGCCCGTCGGGCCATCGAGAAGGGCCTCGCGGCGCAGAATCCCCGCGAGCTGGCACCAAGGCCCATGACAGCGGTGCTGGAGCCCCAGGCCGTGGGTGACCTCCTCACCAGCAGCATCTGGGACTGGGACCAAAGGGCCAAGGACGAGGGCCGCAGCGCCTTCGTGGGAGCTCCCGAGGAACTGGGCAAGCTCTCGCTGGTCAGTGACCCGGCACACCCGGCCTTCCCCACTCTCTCGTTCAACGAGGATGGCGAGCGCTACAGCCGCAGTGTGTGGCTCGACAAGGGCCGCGTCCAGCAGTTGATGACGCCGCGGTTCTGGGCGAAGAAGCAGGGTATCCCCTTCAAGCCCTTCCCCTCGAACCTTGTCCTGGAGGGCGAGGGCCACAGCCTCGACGAGATGATCCGTTCCACCGAGGACGGGGTCTTGGTGACACGTTTTTGGTACATCCGTTCGGTGGATCCCACCACCCTCACCTACACCGGAATGACCCGCGATGGCCTGTTCCGCATCGAGAATGGCAAGGTCACCGGCCCACTGGTGGACTACCGGTTCAACGACAGCCTGTTCCGCGTGCTCCGGAACGTGTCGATGAGCGGCAAGCCCGTGCCCACCGGCGAATACCTGGATGCCGCCATGCCCGCCCTCAAAGTGGAGGGCTTCCGGTTCACGTCGCTCTCCGGCGGCCTTTAACCCACCGACACCAAATTCAACGACGCCGCGAACTGCAGGCGGTGGCCCGCATGACACCCCTGATGTTCCGGCCGCTGGACCAGGGGATCCCGGGCGAGCACCTGTTCGGCGGCGGTGCGGGCCTCGGAGACCAGGGGGAGGTTGAGCAGAAGGCGTCCGAGGCGTGAGCCGGGCTTGCCGCTCTGGCGCACGCCGGTGGCATCGCCGGCACCCCGGAGCTCGAGGTCGGCCTCGGCGATCTTGAAGCCGTCGTCGGTTCTAAGGAGGGCCGAGATCCGGGCGGAGGCGTCTTCCCCTTTGGGGGCGCACACCAGGAAGCAGTGGCCCGGTTGGCTGCCGCGGCCCACGCGGCCCCGGAGCTGGTGGAGTTGCGCCAGGCCAAAGCGCTCGGCATTCTCCACCACCAGGGTGGTGGCGTTGGGGATATCCACGCCCACCTCCACGATCACGGTGGCCACCAGGATGTCGGTGCGACCGGCGCGGAAGTTCTGGATGGCCGATTCCCTTTCCCGGGGCCCCAGCTTGCCATGCAGGAGGCCGATGCGCAGGGATCCAAGGGATCCCTTGTGCAGTTCTTCAAAGGTCTTGCGGGCGGCGGTGAAATCCTCGGAATCCTCCTCGGCAGCCGGGCACACCACAAAGGTCTGCCTTCCCTTCTGGGCCTCCGCGAGGATGTGTTTTTCCATGGCCTTGCGGTGGCCGGGGTGCACCTTCTTGGTGGAGATGGGGGAACGGCCGGGGGGCATCTCGCCGATGGTGCTCACCGCGAGATCTCCGTAGAGGGTGAGCGCCAGGGTGCGGGGGATGGGGGTGGCTGTCATCACAAGAGTGTCGACGGCGGCTCCCTTGCGCTTGAGCGAGGCGCGCTGGAGCACGCCGAACTTGTGCTGTTCATCGATCACCACCAATCCCAGGTTCCTGAAGGAGGTGGTTGAGGTGGCCAGGGCGTGGGTGCCCACCACCAGGCCGATCTCTCCCGAGGCGGCACCCTTGAGGATGGCCCTGCGCTCGGCGGGCTTGCGGGTGCCCGTGAGCAGTTCCATTTTGAAGCGTCGCTCGGGGAGCATGGCTTGAATGCGCTCGAAGTGTTGCTGGGCCAGGATCTCGGTGGGAGCCATCAGCGCCACCTGCTCGCGGGCGGCGATTTTCACCAGGATGGTCACCACGGCCACCAAGGTCTTGCCGCAGCCCACGTCACCTTGAAGAAGGCGGTTCATGGGGGCCTCCCCGGCGAAGTCGCCGAGGATTTCCTTGATGGCCCTGTCCTGGGCGCGGGTGGGCTTATGCGGCAGGAGGGAGCGGATCCTCTCCATCACCTTCGCCGGCGCGGGAGTGGCCCTCGCCTTCTTGAGGGCCTTGAGGCGGGTGCGGCGCGCCGCGAGCCCAAGTTGCATGAAAAAGGCCTCCTCGAAGTCGAGGCGCCGCTGGGCCTCTTCGAGAGAGGCGGGGCTCTGCGGTGCATGCACTTCGGCCAAGGCCTCCGCGAGGCCCATCAGCTTCTGGGCCTCCTGCACCCTCGCGGGGAGCGTGGGGGGAAGAGCGGTCTTGGCGAGCCTGAGCGCGCCTTGGATCAGCTTTCGGAGTCGCCGCTGGTCGAGACCGGCGGTGAGGCTGTAGAAGGGGATGATGCCCATGCCGGCCTCGCCCGACAAGAGCTCTTCTGGAGAAAGAATATCGAACTCGGGTTGCACCAATTGAAGTTTGGCTCCATAGAGCGAGACCTTGCCGAAGAGGATCACCTCGTCGCCGGGGATGAAGGCCTTGGCGAAGTACGGTGCGTGGGCGAAATACACGGCGGTGAGAAAGGAGCCACTGCCGTCGCTCACGGTGATCTCGGCGCGCGAGCGGCCTCGGGCGCGGCCCTTGAGGAGTTTGGTTGAGAGGACTTTTCCTCTCACCACGGCTTCCTTCAAACCCCTGATCTTGGCGATGGGCTGGAGCTTGCGCCTATCTTGGTATTTGCGCGGTACATGGAGGAGAAGATCCCACACGCTTTTGATTTGCAGTTTGTCAAACAAGGGTTTGAGGGTGGCATCGCAACCCGGAATGGTTTCCACGCCGGCCATCAGCGCTGAAAGGGGATCCCTGCCCTGGGGCTCGATTTTATGAGGCTCATGAGTACGCTACATGCTTTGCAAGGACTCAGCTTATTCCCTCCCCCTTATTGGGGGGAGGGCAGGGTGGGGGGCTTCCAGATGGATTTCCGCTATTACGGGAATATCGGGGATGCTTCACGATGAGCATCCACGTATTCTAGGATCATTAGGGACATTGGCCTTGTGGTATATTT
>JBFWNO010000037.1:0-21892 GCA_050251015.1 Planctomycetota bacterium | reverse complement strand
ATATTAGGGAAAGTTTGCGGATGTGCTCACTGACACGGCCACAGACGGTTGTGCCGACCGTTTCGTTCTCAGCCTCTGCCTTTGTGTACTCCACCTCCGCTTCCTGTCGGGCCTCCACCAGAATGGCCCTGGCCTCATCGGTATGCAGGACGGTCTTGGGTTTGGGATGCCAGACTTCACGATTACTGGATCCGGGTTTGAAGTTCGCCCACCATTTTGCCGACCTGAGCACGCGCGCAGGCAGGGTCACAATCCTGGGCTCCTGGCCAGGTGAACGCTTACCACACTCGAGGATGAGCATTCGGGCGAAGAAGCCGTTGGTGAGCATGCGTTCCGAAAGCGCCTCGTAGTAGTGATTCGGGATGGCCGTGCCGAAGATCACCAAACACGGCTGGTCGATGGCCCCGGGCGACTCCCTACCAGCCTTCCGGCGCATGGGCAACACGCTGTTCGCCGTTGAATACAACGTCAACAGGGTGCCTATAATGTTTTCATACCGGGCGTCCTTGGCCTTGTTGATCGACTGGAGCATCCCGTCGATCTCGTCCGTCTGGAAGAGCATGCAGGGATCGCCAAAGAGGGCGTCCTGCACACCCTCGCCAGAGGCGAAATGCCCACCGACCTGGCTGGACAGGCCGATGGCGTGCAGGATCTCGGTGTTGACCTTGCGGGGCCTGTCCTTGCCTGCCGACGAATGCGCCAGACCCAACAGGTAGAGGTTGGTGCGGTTGTCGCCGCTGTCGCGCATCTTGCGCCCGGCAAGTACAGCCTGGAGTGCCAGCGCTCCACAGAAGGCCATCACCGTGTTGGGATACGGCGCGGTGGCGAGGCAGTAATCCATCACCTCGGAGACAAAGCCCGGAACCCGCAGAAGATTCTCGGGGATCGATCCCGGATCCAGGGCAGTGGGCTCGGCTTCTTCAGGTGGCTCTATTACCACCACCCTCTGGTCCGCCTCAATCACACTCAGGTCGACATCGTCGTGCCGGGCGTTGATGAGCCACCCCCGGGGTTGTCTGTTCGTCAGCACGGCCTTGGTAGCGGCTTGCACCACCTTATGCCTGAGTTCCTCCTCGCTCCAGGGCGGCACACAGCGGGGGTTATGGACCTCGCGCAGGGCTCGGAGTGCCGTTTCCTCGTTCAGGCAAAACCCCTGCACCATGGCGATGGCCGCACGGTAGGTTCGATCATGACCACCCTCCCCACTCACTGCTTCCGGAAGTTTCTTCAGATACGCCCGGGCACGCCGCTCTACCTCGTCAAAACTGCCACCACCATCCACAAACTGGTCTGCCTTCGATGTCTCCTCGGGATACCTTCGCGCCAACACCGCTTTGTAGAGGGCTTCCACAGCACGTAAGAGCTCCTGGGCATCCACGCTTGCAGGCTTGCCTTCGAGCATGTGATAGTGCTCTCCATCTGGATGTAGACTGGGGCCGACCAAGGTCTGCGCTCCAGTGCTCCGAAGTTCCACGACCATGCCCTTGCGGCCTTTATGCTTGTCCTTGAACTGGTGTGTCTTGGACCCTTCGGCCACATACCACCAGTGGGATCGAGGACGGCTGGGCCTGCCCGACACCATGCCGGTCACCGGCAAATACTGATCCGCCATCTCCACCGCCTCATCGCAATCCAGATCTACATCGACAAGCCATCCGCTGGGCTCACCCAGGATGATGCCGACATTCCTTTCACCTGCAAAATGATTCTCCAATTCATCGGCCTTCAGCCTGAGCTTCTGCCAGCCGTTGCCCTTGGGTCGCTTCTGCCCCGCCTTGACGGGCACCACGGCGAATCCCCGCGCCAGATATCCCCTCGCTGCATCAAGGTCATTCGATTTGTTCAGAATCTTATTCATGCAAGCTGGATGCTGCGATCTGAACAATGGGTTTCCATAAGCAGCCCCTTTCGTTAGCTACGAGCAGGATAAGGGCTGTTTTCCGAAGAATAATTCGGAAAAAATCCAGCCGATTTATTCTTTAGGAGATTTGTGAAATAGGTCCGTTTATTGAGTAAATCAGATCAAAATAATTTCTAAAGATTAATTATTTTTTTTACCGCTATTTTTTTCTTTGCCTATCCCACTCGCAGCATGTAGTCAGATACCGGGCATCATGAATATCAATTTTAAAATTTATTTTTGAGGCTACAGGTGAAAGCTCTTTAATAAGTGCTGGGTATTTATCTCTTGAGAATTCAGCGCGAGTGAGCCCAGACTTTCTAAACTCATTGAGAATCTGAATCCTCAATTTTCCCTCTTCCGAGTTCAGGTCTATTTGTGGCCTGCCGCGTCCCAACTTAGCCTTGCTGTTACTTGAAGATGAGCTGGCGTCATCATCAAGAATGTTTTCAAGCATGCAATTAAGGTTATACGTCTTTTGCTCAATTTCCCCTGCAATCTTTTCGGCACTCGATCCAAAAACCACAGGCGGGATATTTTCCAAGCCGGCATCTTTTGGCAATAACTTGTAAATTATTTTAAAGCGCGAGTGCAACACATCTGGATCGACATGTCCAATCGACCTGGAATCAAATTTGAGATTCTTTGACATGCAGTAGGCTTCCCAAAACCCCTTCGCAATCCCAATTCTCGAATTCAACGGGGTAGACATCATATTTTTATTCAATGGATTGGAGATCGGATCATCATCCCAGAGATACGTTTTTCTCCATGGGTTTATTTTCAATTCGTGTTTGATCATTGCACCCAAATAAATATCAATGATGTCGAATTCCATCTCGAATCGTGTTGACCATTCCTGAAATGTGTTGTGCCCTAAAGTGCTCAAATTCTCTATAGTCCTGTGGCAAGAATAGAAGGCTTTCCCATGCTCTGGGAAAAACAGCTGCGCCCAAACATGTAACTTCCCCAACCACTCAAGAACCCCCTCCTTGAATTTCATCCCGCCCGAAGTCATTGGAATGATTTCGCGTGAAGCGTTCCATCCTGGTTTTTTTCCGAAACCATTTTTCCACTTCTTGAGAATCTGCTGGCATTGAATTTCTGGATGACCCGAGGGAAGGGAAAGTGAGGGATGTGCGCCAAATCCATCGGGTGTCCATCCAGACAATTCGAACATGCCAACAATGTGCATATTCAGAAATTTCCCCGCACCCATTTTTTTAGTGGCCATGAATTAGGTTGGCTTGATCGTCACAATGCGCTTCCTTCCACTCCATCACATCGCGCAGAAAATATTTTCGGAAATATTTTTCACATTGAAGATTTACTTTTCGATCGTATTACATTTGCTATGGAAATGCGCCACAGGGGGGAGGGGAGGGTAAATGTACCCGCTCAAAACACTAGAGCGTGCGTGTGGTCATCATTTCACACACTCACGGGTTTTGTGGTTCCAAATTGAAAAATGCGACTTGGCCGTTTTTGAGCGAATTTGGAGCTTAATTGGTAGTCAATTGTCTATAATTAGTATGAAGATATATAATATTTATATGGGCTTAAGAGGACCAGCGCCGACCCCTACAGAAGTGCTCGAAAAACGAGGCTCATGGCGTGCAAGCATCCATCAAGGCACCTCCCCAGAGGTCGTCCGGGGTGTTCCTGAGCCCCCAGAATGGCTCCAGGGCGATGCCTTGGAATGCTGGAATTGGCTCACCGAACAGCTTCATGCCATGGGGATCCTGGCCAAATCCGATATGCACCTGGTCACAATTTATTGCGAAACCTGGGCCCGTTGGATGGAGGCCGAGGCCTGGATGAGGGATGCTTCGTTCATGGCTCACGGTAAGCGCTGGCGGGGTACCGTGGTGCCGGTCAAGGCAAAAGTCCATGTGCTCAGGCCCGATGGAACGGTCATGAAAGATTCCTTTGGCCACCCTGTTTTCAAGTACGAAATCGTCCGCTTCGAGGACTCTCCGCAGGCCCGTCAGGCTGAGCATCTGCATGACAGGCTCGTCAAGCTTCTGCGCGAAATGGGCCTCACGCCATCGTCCAGATCCCGGGTGCAGAGGCTCCCCCATGATAGGCCCAAGTTGGTGGGTGGGGCGACCAACGTCGGCAAGCCCCTGCCTTTTCTGGTGCCTAGAGACAGGCCGAGTGGGCCGTAGCAATGCTGGTTCTGGAATTGGGATGAGAAGCAGTTCGCAGATGAGGGGCACGCCCACAACAACAGCGTCAAATCGATTCCTCATCGTTTCTTAAGAGTAGCCAGCGGTTGAGAGTTTACAAATACTGTAAACCCAGATCCTTCCTTACCCATGCATCAGTGGGTCAATGGCAGACAATGCGCACCTGATCCTACTCGCGCAACAAACAATAAAAGTGGAGTAGAATCGCCCGAAACCATGGGATGGGGGAGATGTGTATGAAGTTTGCGCGCCTGCTGATGCTTGCCTTGGGTCTGGGTCTTCTTGCGCATATGAGTGCCGCCCCCCAGTACATCGCCGAGCCCCAGGGGATCCCCACGGCAAGGGCGCTCGGGAACACCCAAAGCCAGACCTTCGGCTACATTCTCAGGAACACCGACTCCACGATTTTCGAGCCCCGTAGCGTGACGATGGTGGTGAGGCTGGGAGCCACGGTGGTCCACACCGAGGTCAAGCCCGACACCTTCACGCCTCCGGCCAAGAGCCACACGGTGAAGTTTTATTGGAACGGCACTGTGGATGCCACGGGGTTGCCGGCGGCCGAAGGGGCCTACACCATCACGGTGACCTACAAGGCCATCACCACGTCTCCCCCAGGGACTTTCAAGTCGATTCCGAGGGTGGACCCGTACTACGTGGATGGCACGGCTCCTGTTTTCAGCAACATCATTCCTTCCAACCCCGAGTGGCTGGAGGAAGGCCAGGGGATCTCGGGCACCGTGGTGGACCCATGGGCCGGGGTGAATTTCACCACTTTGGTGGTGGAGGTGGACGAGGCTTCCTACACGGTGGGCTTGGGCGTGGTCCTCAATGGCTCTAATTTTTCCGTGGCCGCAGGCACCTTCAATGCCAACCTGCATACCCTCAGGATTTCCGTGGCCGACAAGGTGGGCAATCTTCGGGTCTGGGAGTCCTTCTTTAGGGGCACGGATGATCCGCTTCCCTTGATGAGCGGGAACGGCCCCATGGAAGATCCTGTGGGCACGAATGGAGCCTTCTATTCAGGCATTGTCGGCGGAGCCCAGCCCACCTTCATCAAGACAGGGGGCCTCAACGCCCAGGTGAACGTGACGATGGACGTGTCCAATGCCATCGACTACCCCACGCTGAGGACCTCGGTAGACGCGGCCTACGCCAACCCCTCGCACTATTCCATGATCACGGCAAGTTCTCTGCACACGGCAAGGGCGGTGATCGACCTCAACAATCCCACGGGGAATGATCCGTTCAGCGCCACGGTGCAGACCAGCTGGGGTGTAATGGAGCTCAATCAGGCCCGGATCACGCCGTTTCTCAATCGCCATGGCCTTTCCTCCATTCGCTACCAGATCACCGACCGATTCGGCGCGAGTTTCTGGAACATCCGCCCGACCACGGATTTCAAGATCTATGTGATCTCGGGCGACAACACCCTCGCGCCCAACACTTCCAGCGCCAAGGCCCTCTACGATTGGCTCGAGAATGAGATCAGCACACGGAGCCTCACGGGAGTGCGCCCCGTGGCGCTGACGACCTTCCATGAGGTGGAGGATTTCAGCGAGCAGGCTGGCATGAAGCATGTCTTCGACATTCCCGTGTCGGCGTTTCGTTATGGCTCGAACGAGAAGAATTTCATCCTTCTGCGCACCAGCGGGAAGGCCCAGGTGCTCTCCAACCTCGATTTCCTCAATGATGTCATTGAGCAGAATGTCGACATGCCCGGTGGCAATGAGAACCGCACCTTCCCGACAGGCGAGCCCTACATCCCAGGCCCCGGGGGCGTCCACCAGAAGTGGGAAGAACAGTATGAGGGGGGTGTTTCGGCCTTCCCCGATTACCTGACCTTCAATGGCCTCATCGGGGGCCGGGCCCTTTTGGAGGACTTCAGCTACGGGGGCGCACTATTTGCCAACCGCGACGTGAGGGTGTTTGCCCAGCCTGGCTCGCGCCATGGCGCCGTGAACTACGGTTATGGCTTTGCCCAGGGTGGGGGTGAGGGACCTCCCTATACCATCCTCCAGAACCTCATAGCTACAGTCTCGGGGCAGATGGGTTCTTTCACCAATTTGTTTGTGAGCAATCAAACCGGCGAGATCACCGGCCTTAATGGGGCTGTAGAGCTCCCCAACGGTTCCACGCAGTATTACGTAGCGGCCACACAGTATCGGGCCTGGGTGTCGATGGACCCCACCCTGGTCAGCCAGATCCCAGCCTGGGGCGAGGTGGCCTATTACCAGTATGACGGTCTTCTCAATCATCCCCGCGAGGCACCGGGCGGCTGGCAGGGTGGCTGGAACACGGATGGGATTTCCAGCGAGTTTAGGAGCCAGCCCAACGCGACCTCCGATGGGGCGGCGGCGCTTTATCTCATCCACCGGCACCCCACAGGGGCCAATGATGTGGCCAAGTGGCAGGATATCTGGACAGCGACGACCGAGACGGCAGGTGCCCCGGGGGTGAGGGCCTACAAACTCTCCAAGACTCCGGCCGAGGTGGATGTGCAGACGGGCGAGAGGATGTGGCGCTATCCCATCCCCGTAGGCGAGCTCGATCAATCGACCAGTGGGGTGAATCTCTTGGTGTGGGTGGATCTGCAGGGGACGCAGGCTGACATTGCGGCCTATCTCAATCGGCATCACTTTGGTACCAGCCAGCATATTTCTTCCAAGCAGGAAAACTACTCAGTCGGTGAGCCCTACAACCCTGACTACCTGAGGGTGCGCACCCTCGCGCCCCGGGCGCCCTTGGTGGGGATCTCCCTGCCGGTGGCCCAAGAGGAGGTGGCCTCCACGGTGAGCCCTCTGGCTCGCTGGAGCGTGACCAGTGACATTGTGGCGAGTGAAACGGTGGATGTGTATGCGATTCTGGTCTCTCCGACTGGCGAGACTCGCGCCACCATCGCGCTCAATGCCGTGCCGGGCACCTTTACCTGGACTCCGGCTTTGATTCCCTCTGGGGCGAGCTTGATGAAGATTGTGGTCACCAGGGATGCCACGGGGCTGACCACGGTATCGCATACGCCGTTCAGGGTGACAGGCATCGCGGGTCAAGGGGCCCAACTTGAGGCCCTTTACAGGATGGAGACGCTCAACGGGGCCTCTGGCAGTGAAAGCACGCCCTGTGAGAACGCCACGATGTCGGCCATGCAGGTGAACGGGGGTCTCTTGGTGGGCGGAGCCGTTTCAGGCTCGGCAAATGCGGTGAGTTTGGATCAAGGCGAGAAGGGTCTTGTCACCGAAAGCCGAAACCTTGGGCAGAAATTCACGCTGGGAGCCTGGGTGAAGCCCCTTGACCCGGCGAGTTTCAGGAGCGTGGTGCAGAGCCTGCCGGGCAATCTCAACGGCGAATTCCCCCAGGCCTCATCGAGCATCGGGGACCTTGATTTTGACGGCATCGAGGAAGTGATCGTGCTTTCTGCAGGCACCGACGCCCAGCAGAACGCCTATGTGTATGGAGGCAAAAACCTTGGACTGGTGGGCTCGGGGCTCAAAGAGCTTGTGCATGGTAACTGGTATCCCACACAGGCCACAGGGGTGGGTGATGCGGGATCGACGGTTCCCGGCTCCTTTGATGGTGTTTCTGACTTCGCCGTGGCCACCCTCAAATCAACGGCGCAAGGTTCGCTCGACCCTGAAGGCTTTGTGAGTTTTTATAGCGGGGCGCATACGGCAGGCGATTTCAAGGTGATGAGTCAGGTGACGTTGGATAATATCGATGGCTTTGCCTTGGGGATCTGCGATCTTGGAAACCTGGTGGGGGACGCCAAACACGAGATCGCCATCGCCTCGGATGAATCCCCCAATGGGAAGATTTATCTAGCCTCCGCCTCGGGATTCCTGAACGGGACGACGGCGGCCTATACGCACCCTTCGGCCTTCTTCCGTTTCGGCTTCAATGTGCGGACCCTTGGCGACACCGACAAGAATGGATTCCCCGAATTTGCGATAGCCGGGCAGGAGCTCGATGTTCTTGTCTTTGAAACCACGGCCACACAGACCGTCATTCTGAAGGCCACCCATACCTTTGCCCAGCAGGTGGGCCGCACCATGGAAGTGCTCTATGACAAGATGGGAGCCAGCCATCTGGTGTTGGGGCGTTGGAGTGGGGAGGGCTTCCACATTCTGAACCTCCGTTCTGGCGCGATCCTGCCCGTGTCCCCGCCCTCATCACCCGCTCCCTCGGGGGTGAGCTTCGGCTGGCATGTGGGCAATGCCGGGGACTTCGATGGTGACGGACTTGAAGACATCATCACCAGCAGTGACCCATCCGGAGGCGTCGACAATCTTTTTGTCTTTGACCGCTCGGGTGTTTTTCTGCATCATCAGCCCATCAGTGTCACGGCCAATCCGGCAGGCAACGATGCCAAGGGTTTCACCCGCATGGTACGCACGGAGAATGGCTCAGCCAACAGCACCCTGGTATGGATTCCCGGTGCCAACAACCAGCTTGAGAGTGTGGAGCTTGTGAAGTG
Organism: Planctomycetota bacterium; assembly: GCA_050251015.1. Lineage (GTDB taxonomy): Bacteria > Planctomycetota > JBFWNO01 > JBFWNO01 > JBFWNO01 > JBFWNO01. The sequence continues at coordinate 13,335 of JBFWNO010000037.1, read as the reverse complement.
GGCCTCCGACCTCACCAACCTCACAGACGCCTCAGGCCGCAACCTCGCCTTCATCCAATGGCATCGCACTGGCAAGCTCGTGGCAGGCACCGTGGCCACATCTGACAGGGTGATCTCGACGGAAACCGTGCCCTCGGGATCTTGGAAGCAGATCGACGTGAGGATGGACGCTGACACCGAGCGTTTTGATCTCAATATCGGCTCCAATCTCTATTCAATCCCCACACCGAAGGTGCTTTCGGCGATTGGGCCGATGGCCCGGCTCCATGTGGGCGGGGGAAGCTCGCTTCATGCTGATGAGGTGGGGCTGTGGTCGAGGGTATTGGACGACACGGAAATTGCGGCGATCCAGGCCAATCCCGTGAACTCCGGCACCCAGGCACCTGTGGAGGCCTTTGTGTCGCTGACCCCGGCTTCAGGGAGCTTCCTCACCAGCGTGCCGCCCATCGTGGCCACGCTCCATGACCTTGGGATCGACTATGACGAATCCAAGATCTTTGTCACGGTGGATGACGTCACGTATCAGAGCACCCTGAGCATCCTCGCCAACCAGCCTGCGCACACGGTGACGCTGGCTTCTTATGCCGATGGTATGCCGGTAGGGGTGACCTGCCAGGTGGCGGATGTATTTGGGAATGTCTTCATTGAGACCACCAGTTTCTCGGTGGACGGCCATGCCCCGGCCTTTACCGACGACCATCTGGTCAGCGGGAGTTATTTCCGCAGTACAGGCCCCACCTTCAGCGTGAAGTGGGAGGACTTGGGCTCCGGCCTCAACCCCGCCTCTGTGGAGATCTCGGTGGACGGCGGTACCTTCACCGCTACCGGGGCCGCCGTGGTGGGCGACAGGGTGTTTGTGACACTTTCAGGATTGAGCGACGAGGCCCCACACGCGGTGAGGTTCCGTGGTGCCGACATGAACGGCAACTCCAACGCGGCATCACCATTTGAAGTTTCGTTCTTTGTGGACACTGTGGCACCCGATCTCACAGACTTTTTCCCGGTCAGTGGCGGTCATATCAGCGTGGAGGGGGATTTTGGATCTTCGATTGAGGATTTCAATTTCAATCCGCTGATCCCGGGTAGCCGCATCATCACACTGGATTACCCCAGTGCATATTTTTACGACATCACCAACCATCCGGGCCTTTCGATCACGCCCAGCAATTGGCTCCACACGGGGTTGAGTCAAAGCCAGCTGATTCCCGGACAGACCTACTCGGCCGTGGCTTCGGTGCGCGATGCGGCGGGTAACTGGGGCCATGGGCAGACCACGTTCACGGTGGCGGTGGCTCCGGTGATCTCGTCGCTGACCCCGGCCAATGCCAGCTTCGACACCTCGGTGCCCATGGAAGTCTCAGGGGTGTTCGCCTCCGGGGGGGCCTATGCCCCGCTGAATCTTTCGCGGTGCACGCTGACGGTGGATGGCGTGTATCAGTCGGGCGTGGCTTTCAGCGATGCGGGTTTCACATTCAATCCCGGTCCGGCGCATCAGGGCGATGGAGCCCATACCATGCTGGTGTGGATCGAAAACATCTTCGGTCAGAAGGTCAGCGCCACCAGCTCTTTCACACGGGATGTGTTCGGCCCTGTCATCGCTCCCAATAATTTCACCAATGGCGCCTTTGTGACCCCAGGCCTGGCCCTGCGCTGGAGCATCTCTGATACAGGCACAGTGACCTCGGCAATGGCCCTTGTGGATGGCGGCACCTACCAAAACCTCACCAGTGTGGGGGGTGGGCTGTATGAGCTGGCGGCCCAAGCGCCGGGCGTGCATTCCTATTCGGTGCGCGCCATCGACGCTTTGGGTCATCCCACTTTGCACCCGGGGAGCTTCACGGTGCCCGTGGCGCCTTTGGTTTCCACTATCACACCGCCCAACGGCGGGTTTGATATATCGAGCCCGATGACAGTGTCGGCAGTGTTTGCCACAGGGGCCACCTATGCGCCCCTGAACTTGGCCCGTTGCACCCTGACGCTGGATGGGGTGCATCAGACGGGGGTGAGCTTCACCCAGTCAGGCGTCAGCTTCCAGCCGGGTCCGGCGCATCAGGGCGAGGGCGCCCACACGATGATCGTCTGGATCGAAGATACCTTCGGCCAAAAGGTCCCGGGCACCAGCTCCTTTACCCGCGATCTCAATCCCCCTTCCATCGCGCCCCAGAGCTTTGTGGATGGCGGGAACGTCTTTTTGGGTGAAACCCTTGTCTGGACGATCACGGATGCGGCCTCCACCGTCACAGAGGCCCGGTCCGCTTCGATGCGGGGGCCTTCACGGCTCTCACGGCCCAAGGGGGGGATCTTTATTCCCATGCGGGTCTTGGTCAGGGTGCCCATACCTATGAAGTGAGGGCCACCGACGCCGTAGGCCGCACCACCTTGCATCCGGGCACCTTCACGGTGCTCGCGATGATCGACATCGTATCTTTGAGTCCGGAGCATGGTTCGGTGACCAACGATAGCCCCCTGACCATCTCAGCCGTCTTTGAGGCTGTGCCCCTTTCTCTGGCGCAGTGCTCGGTGACGGTGGATGGGGTGCACTTTGGCTCCACGGCTGTGGGGATGACCCAGCAGGGCTTCTCCTTCGATCCCGGGGCTGGTTTCGAAACGCAGGGCCCCCATACGGCGATTGTGAGCCTGAGGGCGGTGTCGGGGGTATCGGCTGACGCCACCACCACGTTCACGTATGACACGCTGGGCCCCGTGATAGCTCCCTCCAACTTCACCAATGGCGGCACGGTGTTTACTTCCACTCCCCTCCGGTGGTCGATCACCGATGCGGCGGGTGTGGCCACGGCCCAGATCAGCGTGGATGGCCAGGGAGCCCAGCCGATGACGGATGTGGGTGGCGGCCTCTATGAATATTCTGTGTCGGCCATCGGGCCCCATACCTATGTGGTCACGGCTGTGGATGCTGTGGGCAACCCCAATACGCACCCCGGGAGCTTCACGGTGCAGTACCAGGCTGATCCTGAAAACCCCGCCACCGGCAGTGGCCCTCTGCCCCTGCTTTCTCCGCCAAACATCCCCGGCGGGGCGGATAGCGCCAGCCACGGTCTGGGCGCTCAGGAGACCCTGGGCCAAGGAGTGAACGCCTTCAGCGGTCAGTTTTCGCATTCGCAGTCGATTCTCAGCAGATCGGGCAGGGGGCTCGACTTTGAGCTGATCGCCACGTATCGCAATCAGGCGGGGCCGCTTTCGGCTCTTGGTGATGGCTGGGATCTCAATTACTTCATGAAACTGGTGCCGGATTCCGGGGATTACCTCTTTCATGCCGGTAACGGCAGAGTGGAGAGGTTTCGCTCGGTGGGTGCGGAGTACATTTCGTATCAGCTTCCCTACAAGCTGGTGACGAGCCCGTTGAGCTTGAAGACGCCGTCGGGCACGGTGTTTAGCTTTGACGCTGGAAATGGGGGCAGGCTGACGGCGATCACGGATCGCAATGGGAATGCCATCACCTGCACCTACACCGGAAGCCAGCTCACATCCATCACCGATACCCTTGGCATCGTCACCAACCTGATTTATTCGGGGGGGATGCTGGTGAGGGTGGAGGAAGTGCGGGTTTTTGGCGGTGGCGTTTCGCAGGCCCGTTATGTCTCCATGGACCATTCGGGCAGTCAGCTCCGCTCCATTTCGATGCCCTTGGTGCCATCAGCTGTTGAACCGGCAACCCGCTTCCTTTACACGGGGGCCGACCTGACCTCCATCGCCAACAGGAATTATCAGACCTGGCTTGAGAACACCTACGACGCCCAGCGGAGGGTGGTGAGGCAGGTTTGTGGTGCGGGGGCCTACAACTTCGCCTATACCACGGTAGGCATTGTCAGGAACGACAACCAGCTGGCCGTGATGCATACCACCTGCAATGACCGCATGGGCTTTATTTCAGAGTATTGGCTCAACTCCATCGGCAATTGCATTGAATCCAGTGTGTATGGCTCCAAGGCCGCCAATGCCGATGCGCCCAGCACGCCGTCTTCGAACTGGGCTACGGTGGCGGTGGCTCCGCTCGAAGCCGGGCAGGTATATACGACAAGGATGCTTTATTCGGGCGGCTCCAGAAGCCCTGGTCTGCTGAAAAAATACACCCAGCCAATGGGGAGCATCACGCAGTGGCAGATCGCCTTCACCGATGTGGGCCTCAACCCGCTTGGCGACAGGCGCGCCGAATTCAATGTGACCGGAAAGACGCAGACCAGCGATGGGCGTCCGGGCACCAGCTATTCCACGATCAACGAATCCTGGGTGTTTGCCACCAATGCGGCGGGTGCCGGGGTGTTTGACAGGGTGGGCACGTATACCAGCCCCCGTGGCAACATCACCACGTATACCCTTGATCCTGCCAATGGCGATGTGCTCGCCAAGACCCTTCCCAATGTCTCGTCAGGTGCCATGCCGGGCGAGGCTACAGGGCTGACCTGGGGCTACACATACAACAGCTTCGGGCAGGTGCTCACCGAGACAGATCCCTCGTCTGCCGGGGTGCAGTCCACGATTTCATACATTTATGGGTCAGTGGCCGCCACCAACAACTTCGGGCGCATGACCTTCAGGACCCAGAACAATCTTTCTCTTGTGGAGGATTTTCACTACAACCTCGCCGGGGATGTGATCACCTATGTCGATAGACGCAACATCACTCGTTCGACGCAGTACAACGTGCGCCGGAAGCCCACAATTTCAAACACGGCACTGGGGTTCCTGCACATCAATGTCTATGACAATGAAGACAATCTGGTTGAGCGCAGGGAGCAGACGGGGGGGGCGCCCCCGTTTCACAGTGTTTTCACGGCCTATAACAGCCTGAATTCCCCGGTTTCTGTGACGGAGCCGCTGAATGCCTTTCAGACGGCCCAGAGCGTGAGTGTGCGCAATGCTTCCAACGTGGTGGTGGCCACGGTGTCGCCCGAGGGGGCTCGTGAGGAGACGGATTTCAACACGCGCTACAAGCCGTATCAAATCAGAACAGGTGTGGGGGCTCCGGTGCGCCCGGCGGGTTCGACGCCCGGTGCCAGTGCCTACAGCGATGTGGCCTCACGCAATGTGAGCCATGAGTACAACGCCAATGGTGAATTGGTGAAGACAAGCTTGCCTTCGGATGGCACAGTGGACCGGCATAGTGTGTTCAGGCAGGATGGGTTCGGGCGCGCTTATGAGAGCGAGGACGCCTATGGTGCCATTACCCGGAATGTGCTGGATGCCGATGGCCAGGTGGTGCGAGCCGAGCTTTACGGCCAGCTCCAAAGAGGCACAGGGGGGAATGTGCGGCTCCGCGAGACGCAAAATGTATGGAACGAGGCCGGGCGTCTGGCGCAGGTGGATGTCCTGCATTTTGATCCCATCACGCAGGCCAATATCGGTGATGGCATCAACCGCACCCTCAACCGTTATTTGCGGTGTGGTGTGAAGGCGGAGACGGAGAACGATCTGGGGCATGTGTGGCATGATGGCTATGATGCCGCTCGGCGTCACATTACAGTCACAGACCACCTGGGGAGTGGGAGCACCAAGACCTTGGATGAAAATGGCAATGCCACCCAAGTGGATACAACGCGTGTGAGCACGGGCATCACACCGCCAGGTACAGGTTTTTCACAGACCCTTCAGAATTTTTATGATCTAGAGAACCGTTGGACTGGATCAAACTCCGGTGGTTTTTACCAAGGCTTCCAATATGAAAGCAGGCAGTATGGTCCGCGAGGCGAAATATTACATATAACTCGTGGTGGCGGTGGTCCATTCGGTGGTGCGCATGTGGTTTGGTATCAATATGACGCGGCTCTGAGGCTGACAGATGAAGCGATTATCGATGTGGGCTCCGCCTTGTTGCCCCCGGATTTCAACAATCCGAATTTGGCCTATCAATCCTTGACCCATTGGGATCTTGATCTGGACGGCAATGTGGTGGCCAAGATCGATCCAAGGCAGAACATGTGGCAGATGGCCCGCAATGATCGCGGTGAGATGGAGCTGACCACGAATCCCGATGCCACCACGGTGGATCCGGAGTATTCGGTGGCGGGATACATGAGCGCCAAGACAGACGAGAAGGGCAACCGGATCACCTATACGGTTGGCTCGGATCTGATCGTGCATGGGTATACGGTGACACAGCTGGGGTCGGACACGGCGGGGTTGGCGCAAGGCGGCACGATGGCCGGTAGCTACTTCTACAACGCCGCTGGTGAGATGGTGCTGGCGACAGATGAAGACAGCCGAGTAGCCCGTGGTTTCGATTCGCAGGGCAATATGCTCTCTGACACCCAAAGGGAACCCGGTAACCTTTCCGGCCTGGATGTCCCCGTAGTCTGCACGGTGAACGCCCTTGGCCAGCCGCTGACGCAGACTGTTCCTGACGGTGGCCGTGGGGCACGTGTGATCACAAACACCTACCATGGCAACGACCTTTTGGCGACAGTCCGCGATACGGCGGTGAGTGCCGTGTCGGATATGGTGCAGGTGGATTGGAGCGGGGAAGCTCCCTATCAATGGGTCACGGGTGTGAACCAGCCCGTTACGGAGCGGATCGAGAATTTTGATGGAGCCACCATGCTCCCGAACCAGCGGACGCTCACGAAGAATGGCATCACCTTCATGGACTTCAATCAGGCTTGGAATGCCGATGGGGCCACACCCTTGGCCTATATCCACAACACCAACTCAAATTTGTCGGGAGTGTTCACCCAGCCCGCCGACATCCGCAACGAATTCCAGGGGATCGCTTGGCTTGGCGCTGGCAATTATGCGGCGATTTCACGTGACAAGAACACGAACCTGATTTCCGACAACGCCGTGGCTCAGGTGTTCAACACCCGGAACGGGATCACGAGCCGGGCCGCAGACCCTTGGGTGCACGATGGCGCGAATTTTGTGATGGACATCAATGAAGGTTCCACAAGGAAGCACTTCATCACAGATGCTCTTGGGCATGTGGTGGGTTTTGAGCGTTATGTGAGCAATATCCTGCAAGAAGCTTGGCTCGATAGGTTTGATGCGCTAGGCCGAAGAATATCAAAGGCGCAGACAGTGGGTGGGTCTGGCTATACAGCCTTTGTCTATTTTGGCGACGAGATGATGGAAACGCGCACACCCTGGTCCACCACGCTTGACCGGTTTGGCACAGTGCTGGGTGAGCGCCGTTACACAGAGACAGCGACGGGCATCACAAGGCACCATGTCGGGCCTGATGGCAATACGGCGTATTCCACCAATGAATCGACAGGTGTCATTCTGGCTGGTTCGAATTACCCAGCAGATCCTGGTTTGATTCAGAGGGTGCCTGGGAGGGATGCGGTGTTTGATGGAACCACCGGCTCGTTTGCCTTGGCTTCTCAATCCTTGAATAACACCCTTGCCAACAACCAGGGCAACCTGCTTGGCACGGGCTTCTATGACCAAGAGAGATTCGCCACCACAAGCGCCGTCGGCACGGTGTATGTGCCTAATGGGGAGCCGATTGCGTGGGCGCAGGATGGGGCGCCTAGTGTGGGGACGACGGGGATTTCTGTGGAGAGCATGAGGGCGCAGGTGTTTGGGCTGTGTGGGAATATGGATTCACAGGCTGATGGGTCGAGGACGGGTTCGGGAATATTTGCGGACCAACCATCATTCATAAGCAACCTTATTGGGCAAGCTAAAGCACTTTGGAGTGCAATTAGCCCCGCCACGCGTCGCCAACTAACTGGTGATGAAAGGACGATCATTGGGAACTTGAGTCGACTCGCGGATGACGCGCTCAGACATTCTCAAGCGAATCCGGATGCCTTCACTGAGGGAATTAATATCAGCTACGTTGTCACGGATATTTTAAATTCGATATGGAGCACGCCAAGCGGTTCACCGTATGGCATTGATTTGCAGGTCGCCCTTGATGCGCTTAAAAAGTGGTGTAGGCAAACATGGACAGGAACTGGGTTGCGTTCAGTGCCAAATGAATGGGGTAGAACTGGGAGAGCCACCAGCGGATTTTATAGGGACTCTGAAATAGGCGACGACAAATGCAATTACTTTGTCGGGGCCGTCTTATTCGATGCTTTGGGAATCCAGCTCGACTTCCAAGAGATTTTTAGAAATTTCCCGCCTTCAGCAAGTCATTGGCTCAATAATGCGGTAACGAGATCTGACGATGGAAAGTACGTATTTATTAAAGTGACTTACACTGACATCCCATCATTAGGCGACATCATTTCACAGGAAATACCTGGTGGATTCCATGTGGGGATATCATTAGGTCGTGGCATCTATATTTCTGCGAGCACGGGTTTGAATTTTGGTATAGGGACAGTCCAGCCAATATCAGGCTTGGGAGTTAAATCCGATAAAGGCATGCGTTCACCGAAGAAGCCTCCAACCATCGCGAGGGTGCAACTTAAATGAAAACAATAAAAATCGTAACGCTCATGTTTGGCGCATTATTAGCTTTGATTTGCTTAGAGCTAGATTTTTTGGATGAGTCTAATGAAATATCTAGTGTTATTGATAGCGGGTCTACGAAGACGTTTTCTTGTTATCGCAATTCAGACCTCATTTATGTGCATGTGAATGACAGTGCGTCGGTCTTTCCGAGAGATTGGTTTTCAATCGATTTAAAAAATCAAATTGTCTATCTATGCGAACCACCGATGTATTTCTTAGGGCTGAGATTTTACTCTTCGCTCTTCAGCTCTTCGTGCTATGGAAGGGGCGGAATGCCGGTGAATCCAGATTCGGAGGCTAAAATCGGTAGCTGGAATACGCTCTTTTTAGGCGATCGAGTAGTTTTAACTCTCGCGCATCACAATGAGTTGTCATACACCTTCGTAATGGCAGGGGGTGTAAGCCCGTAATGGCGAAGATCGACCCCAGGCAGAACCTGTGGCAGATGGCCCACAATGATCGCGGTGAGATGGAACTGACCACGAATCCCGATGCCACCACGGTAAATCCTGAGTACTCAGTGGCCGGTTACATGAACGAGAAGACAGATGAGAAGGGCAGCCGCATCCTCTCCGACACGCAGAGGGAGCCTGGGAATCTTACGGGCCTCGATGTCCCCGTGGTCTGCACAGTGAACGCCCTTGGTCAGCCGCTGACGAGCACTGTGCCTGATGGTGGCCGTGGGGCACGTGTGATCACAAACACCTACCATGGCAACGACCTTTTGGCGACTGTTAGAGATACAGCTGTGAGTGCGGTGACGGACATGGTGCAGGTGGATTGGAGCGGGGAAGCTCCCTACCAGTGGGTCACGGGTGTGAGCCAGCCCGTTACAGAGCGGATCGAGAATTTTGACGGGGCCACGATGCTCCCGAACCAGCGCACGCTCACGAAGAATGGCCTGACCTTCATGGACTTCAACCAGGCGTGGAATGCCGATGGGGCCACACCCTTGGCCTATATCCACAACACCAACTCAAACCTGTCGGGAGTGTTCACCCAGCCCGCCGACATCCGCAACGAGTTTCAGGGTTTGGGCTGGCTTGGGGCTGGCAATTACGCGGCGATTGCCCGGGACAAGAACACAAACCTGATTTCCGACAACGCAGTGGCTCAGGTGTTCAACACCCGCAACGGCATTACGAGCCGGGCCGCAGACCCATGGGTGAGGGATTCAGCCAACTTCGTCAAAGAAATCAACGAAGCCACAGTGCGCAAGACCTTCATCACAGATGCCCTGGGTCATGTGGTGGGATTTGAGCGTTATGTGAGCAATGTGCTTCAAGAGGCGTGGCTGGACAGGTTTGATGCCCTTGGCCGCAGGATTTCAAAAGCCCAGACGGTGGGTGGGTCCGGGTATACGGCCTTCGTCTATTTTGGCGAAGCCATGATGGAAACCCGCACACCCTGGTCTGCCACGCTCGACCGGTTTGGCACTGTGCTGGGTGAGCGCAGGTACACAGAGACAGCGACAGGAGTCACGCGACATCACGTCGGGCCTGATGGCAATACGGCGTATTCCACAAGTGAATCGGCAGGTGCTATTTTGGCGGGTTCGAATTTCCCCGCAGATCCCGGTTTGATTCAAAGGGTGCCTGGTAGGGATGTGGTGTTTGATGGAACCAGCGGGGTATTCGTGCTGGCTTCCGCATCTATGAACAACAATCTGGCGGCTAACCAGGGTGGGCTATTAGGTGTGAACAGGTTTTGGGACATTGGACGTAATGCGTCGACTGATTTGTCAGGCACTGTGGATGCTAATGGTGAGCGGATTGTATCGGCGCAACCTGGGGCGATGAATGTAGCATCAACGCAACTGTCCGTGGAGAGTATTGGTGCTATTGTTGCGGCGGTAAATGCGGAGGAAAGTATAAGGGCATCTATTTCGAATGCACTGCGTGCGTTACACTCAACGATAACAAGCGGTCTAAATGGGATCCTGGGTGATCTTGAATCCGATGGCTGCAACGTGGTGGGTAAGAAGGAATATATTGAGACAGAAGTTGTAATCACTTCATTGAAACCTAAAACGTCTGATCAATTGAGTGCACTTAGTTCTATCACTCTTTTAACGGAGCTAAAAGGCATTACAAAGAATAAAACGGAAGTATTGAGAGCTGCTGTGAAGGCAGCCATCTCTATATTGCCAGACGACAGTATTACTGGTGTCTATGTAAGTAATATTGACATTGCCCATGGAAGATTTTCAGGCTTCAGGACATGGGCAAGGGTTAGATATAAAGAGTGTATTTCGACAAAGTGGCTTTTCTTTTTTGAGGATACTAAGTGGGTTGTGAAGGAAACGGATTGGATCGCGATAGTCCCCAAGGAAAACTCATCTGATTATGTTGGGGATGGTGTTACTGGATTTAGTAATGCAATCAAAGCGACTCCTAATGTAAAGCGTGTTGCAAAAGCTTTATGGAAGGCAGGGAAACTTAAATGAAAAAAGTCGTTAGTCTTATCACATTGGCTGTTGCCATATTTGCGACTATTATCGCATTTCCTCAAGAATCAAAATATTTTTATTACCTAAATAAGTTTGTGTTTAATAGGACTGACATCGAAATGATGGGCGACCACTACGATGGCGTTTGGAAGACATGGGACAAGGATGGGAGACTCGTTGCCGAAGGAACATATTATTGCTCTATGCGCCAAGATGAGAAATTATTTTATGATAACGGCACATTGAAGTCGATTTGCACATTCGACTCGAGTGAGCCAATCCAATCTACATGCTACTATTCGTCGGGTCGTATCGAATCGAAACATGACGAGCGTGTATGGATTAACAAGGTTATTGGGTCAACGTGGCAAACATATTTTCGTGAAGATGGTTCGATTGCGACAAGGTTTGAAATCCTAAACGATGCGTTAGATCAAAAAATGTTCGTTTACGACAATGCTGGAGTTGTTACTGAAGAGTATGTTTTGAAAAATGATCTTGATTCTTCTCCAATTAAAGTTAAACCTTAAACCTGTGTGGTGCCCAACGGCGGCTGTGCTGTCTAACGAAACTATTTCCCAAAACACATAGTGTGATCTTGGGAAAGAACAGTACACGGCATAATTTAATGCTTGCCATGTATCGTTATTGGTGGAGATGCTTTTATGAGCAATGTTCCTGATGAACTTCCATGGCCTGCTGAGAGGCGAACCTTGTTTAATTTAAAAGGTGATGGCAACCTATTTTCTCCAACTTGGTGCTCATTAAAATGGCTGAAGGATTCATGGTCTTATGATGATGATCGTCTTGCACTTGAGTTTCAAAGGGCAGCCGACAAAATAATTGATTCCCTTGGCGACAACGACGTTTTCCGTCCGGATGTTTTGTTTATTCCCATCGCCTATTTATATAGGCATTCGCTTGAACTAAAGTTGAAAAGTTTTGTTAAAACGCAAATTAAGTGTCGTCATCTTAATGATGAGGAGAAAGATGAAATTGTCAAATTGCTTGGCAAGCATGACCTTGAAAACCTATGGAAGTGTGCTAAAAGAGGAATTGAAGTAAGATGGCCGGGTGCGGATAGAGCGCCTGTGAAAAACGTCCAGGGCCTTATTAAGGATTTCCACATTGTTGATTGTGATGGGCAAATGCTCAGGTATTCTTTCGATAAAGATGGCAAAAGCAATGCAGAGAGTTATCCTGATGACATTGATTTGCTGGAGCTAAAAAGAGCATTTGGAGAAGTCTATATGTTCTTGGATTCATGTCATTCCGGCTTTTCTAGCGATCTGGAAATGCAGTCTGAGCACATGGATGGGCCTTAGATTAATTGGATACATTTGTATGGGATCAATTTTTAAAGGGAGTTTTTGTGTCAGATAGCATGAGGGGCGGTGGGGCAGAGGCAGGACCGATGGACGCCGACATTTCCATTTTGATCACTGTAAAAGGCAAATTGAGAGCGTGAAGCTGTTGTGAGCACATGACAAAGATGGTTGTCGATAAATTGAGCAATGATTTGTTTGAAGGCCCCATTGCCGTCCTGGACATCCTTGGATTCAAGCAGCACATCTGTTCTGGAAATAATGACCATGTGATTTACATGATCGAGAGGTTGAGACAACGGGCGAAATACTCGACTGACAATGCCAATCAAAGAATTTATGAAGGGAATAATTTACACACTGGCGACAAGAGCGTTGAGCATGTTGATTTTGTGAATATTTCCGATGCTGTTCTAGTTGTAAACAAGAGCTCTGATGGGACGATTCGTGATAGGTGTAGCCGCCTTACCGATGCAATTTCTAGCATTCTTGCCAACAGTTTTATTTCAGGGATTCCCCTACGGGGCGCCTTGGCATTTGGCTCATATACTTTCGACAAGATCAAGGACATATACTTTGGAAAGCCTATTCTTGAAGCAATGGAATATGAAAGGCTTCAGCAATGGATTGGTGTGGGAATATGTCCATCATTTGAGAAATGCTTGTTGCTTGGAGAGATGCCAAGAAATATCGTCCCGTTTGATGTTCCAATGAAGGGATCTGGAAGAAAGATGACACATGCGATCAACTGGTCGCTGTTGGCCTCTTTACCCAACCGCCGTCGTGCTGATGAACTGTTTGATTTAGGCTCAAAGTCACCGGACGAAAATATTCGGTTGAAATGGAAAAATACGAGGGATTTCTTTGATATTGATCCACACCACGATTTGCCAATTTTTCACTCCCCTCACTGATGAAGAGTGTGCCCGAAGCCATTTCCATTAGGCGGTTTGCAAGTATTTGCGGGATTCCCCAATCACAGTTCAACCTCAATAGGGAATCGCCTGATGCTGAAATTAGTCGGCCCTGAAAAAGTCTCATAGCACTGAAACCAGCCTTGGACAAGGCAGTGAATGCTGGAATTGGGCCCGTAGAAAATCGAGCCAAAAAAGGATAGCCCTCAGGATCTTCCTGAGATTGAAG